>JALEGE010000114.1 GCA_022760335.1 Hyphomonadaceae bacterium | reverse complement strand
TCGTCCCGGCAATCCTCGACATCTGTACCCGGAGCGCAAAGATCAGGTTCGTCGCACTGGCCATCATTGGTGAACTGGCAACTGCCGTTTACGGGTGCACCGCTACAATCGCTGGTGTCCGTGCCAGGGGCGCAAAGGTCGGGTTCGTCGCATTCACCATCATTCGCCCAGGTACAGCTATCGGCGCCGCCCAGGACCGTGCCGCCACAATCGGTCGTGTCCGTGCCCGGCGAGCAAAGATCCGGCTCGTCACACTCACCATCATTGGCCCAGACGCAGCTGTCATTACCGCCAATCGGGGCGCTGCCGCCACAATCACTTGTATCGGTGCCTGGCGCGCAAAGATCGGGTTCGTCACATTCGCCGTCATTGGCCCAGGTGCAACTGTCAGGTCCGGCATTCACGACGCCACAATCGGTCGTGTCGGTGCCTGGCGAGCAAAGGTCAGGCTCATCGCACTCACCATCATTGGCCCAGACACAGCTGTCATCTCCGGCGACCGTTGTGCCGCCGCAATCGGCTGTGTCCGTTCCAGGATCACAAAGATCGGGCTCGTCACACTCGCCATCATTGGCCCAACGGCAGGAATTGGCGCCTAATCTGGTCGTGCCGCTGCAATCGCTTGTATCGGTACCCTCAAGACACAAGGTCGGCTCGTCACATTCCCCGTCATTGGCCCAGCGGCAGCGATCACCACCAGAAACGCGCTGCGGAGCGCAGTCATTGGTGTCGGTCCCCATCGGGCAATAAATGCCCTCATCGCATTCGCCATCATTGGCATAATCGCAAGAATTCGCGATCGGCGAGGAACAATCGGCCGTGTCAGTACCCGCCGCACACATATCGGGTTCATCACACTCACCGTCATTGGCGAACCGGCAGGAATTGGCGCCATCGCCAGAGACCGGTGTCGCGCGCGTGCAATCATTCGTGTCGGTGCCCCGCGCGCACAGATCAGGCTCGTCACACTCGCCATCATTGGCCCAGCGGCAGGAATTGGCTGTATCTGCCGTCGAGGGGCCCGTTGGCCAGCTCACCTGACCACCCGGCGTGGAATCCTGCATGCCGGTGCAGTTGCTGTCCTGCTCACAGGCCTTCGCCCAGCCTGTGGCGATTGCCGCCAGCCGGTCATGCTTGGCCGGATGGGTGGACGAGCCGCGCGGATCGCCCAAGGCGTTCATGGCCACCTGCGCCTCTGTAAGGGTGGCGCCCATGCGCTGCAGGATGAAACCGGAGAAATAGTCCGCCTCCAGCTCACGATTGGGACGTGAGCCCTTATTGTCCAATGTATGGGCGTTGAGATGGTGACCGATTTCATGTGCCATGATCGAGACCGGCGCCCAGTCGCTGCCGGTTTGCTGGCGCGTCTGGATCATGAAGGCGGGATTGTAGAGAATCACGCGATTGGCGCCCTGGATCACCGCCGCCGCATTCGGCACGCCGCCAGATCTGATCTCGAAATTTGGGGCCAGGCCAGACGCATCCATGATGTCTGAAATCATGGTCTCAGCTTCACTACTGGACGCAAAGGTGGCCACACTGGCTGGGACCTCCTCACCGTAATAGCTGCAGGTATCCCCGACCTCCATGGAGTCGAGCACCTGCGCATTGGCGGAAAGCGAAACAGACAGGCCCATCCAGGCCAGGGCACCGATCATTGCACCCAGTTTGCGCAACACCATTTTGATCTCCCCTCACATATTCGTGAAGCAGTGCTAACAAACTCGGCTCGGCTTGGAAAGCACATGTTTCGCTCCTGACGCGTATTCTACAGCGCGAAACCCCGGCATTTACAAGGTAGTGTTGTGACCAGATGGCCTGTAAGCCGGGTTCTGTTCCCCATGTCGGGGTGGCAGCCATTCATCTGGGACACTGCTCGCGCAATGCCTCTTGCAGCACACCCGGGGCGCGGGCTGGAAACGGCCCATGCGCGCCCCCTATTTGGCCTTGCTCCAGGCGGGGTTTACCGTGCCGGTCCTGTTGCCAGGCCCGCGGTGGGCTCTTACCCCACCCTTTCACCCTTACCGGAACCGAAGTCCCGGCGGTCTGCTCTCTGTGGCACTTTCCCTCGGCTCACGCCGGGCGGGCATTACCCGCCGCCCTGTTTCCATGGAGCCCGGACTTTCCTCTTGCTTCTTAAAAGAAACAAGCGGCTGCCCGGCCATCTGGTCACATGCCCTTATATCGCGCTAAAGGGGCAAAAGCGAGACGGGAGCCGCCGCGCATGTCAGAGACCGCAAAGGCAAAATGGACCCTGCCGGGCGCCTGGCTCTGGCGCCCGATCTGGCGGGCCTTCTTGCGCCTCTCGCGTCCGCAGGTGCGCGTCGTTTCCGGCGGTATTGCCTTTTATGCGCTATTTTCAATCTTTCCGCTGATCTACCTCACGCTGACCTTGTTGATCGCGGTGCTGCCGGCTGAGATTTCCAGCCAGATTGCCGGCTCGATCGAACAGCTGTTGGCTGCGAACGTGGCGCCGCTGGATGCCGATGAGGTGGATATCATCTCAAGCCTCACGCCTCAGGGACTCACGTTTCGCGCTCTGATTGCCATTATCATTGTCGGCATCACGGCCACATCAGGCGCAAAGGCGGTGATCACAGGAATCCGCATGATCGCCGACGTCGACCGGCGCAGGGGGCTGATCGCCTTTCAGGGCGCCTCGCTGATCATGACGGCAGCGCTGATCCTGCTGGTCTGGACACTGGGTGCGGCACAACTGATCGTCACCATCTTTCAACAGGGTGAGGCGGGTTCTGCGGGTCGCTTCGCGGGCCAGGTAGCGGCACTGGCCTCGACACTCTGGATCACGAAATGGGTGGCCAGTTTTGCTGTCTTCTATCTGCTGACCGCTTTGTCCTTGCGCGGGTGCGGCCTGTCTGGGCGCGCACTCGCTGGTGGATCCGCAACCGGCGCACTCGCCTGGCTGGGGCTGACATGGGCTTTCCAGCTCTATCTGTCGCTTTCCGTGCTCGATACGCTCTATGGCGCACTCGCCTCGGTGATCCTGGGCTTTATCTGGCTGACACTGTCTGTCATGGCGCTGCTGTTTGGCGCGGCGCTGGCCGTGGAATGGACCCATGCCTATGTGCGAGACGCACCCGCCTCCAAATAAAGCGCGCTGACTGTGCCAACCATGGCGATGCAGCCGATACTGGCCTGGCCAGTTACCTGATCTGGTTGCCAGCGGCGCTGGAAGGCGGTGACCACGGCCTCAGTCTGGGCGTCATAACTTCCCGTTGCCGGTAAGTCATAGCCAATACTGGCAAGGTGTTCTTGCAGACGGCGCACCGAATCGCTCCTGTCACCCGCGCCGAGCCCGCGCCCACTGAGACTTTTCGGTCGACTCGCGGGCTCGCGCAGGGGCCAAAGTCCGATGCCAGCGGTGGCAAGCTGCAGCCAGGGGAAATGCTCCCCTGGGTCCGCCTTGCGCGCCGGGGCAATATCGCTGTGACCAACAATGCGCGTGGCGGGAATGTCATGTCGGCTGAGAATCGATCGACAAAGACTGATCACCGCAGCAATTTGCGCTTTCGGGTAGGCGGGAAGCCGCCCTTTCGCATCCGGAAAATCGTGCCCGCCATTGACGATCTCGATGCCGATGGAGCGGGAATTGAGATCCTCATCGCCCTGCCAGCGCGACACCCCGGCATGCCAGGCGCGCTTGTCCTCGCTCACCATCTGCACCACCACGCCATCCTCGCGCACCACATAATGGGCTGAGACCTCTGCCAGTGGATCGGCCAGCCGCGCCTCCGCGCTCGGCCCATCTTCCATGCCGGTAAAATGCAGCACCAGCATGTCGAGTGGATGCCTGCGCGCATTGAAATTGGGCGAGGGTTTCACCACCAGGCGCATCAGCTCGGGCCGCAAAGCTTTTTGCCCAGCGCCGCCTCAGGCAGAGCCTTGTTCTGGCGCAGTACGATGACCAGAACGCCTCCAAGAGAAATGGCACCCCCCAAAATCAGCCGTAAACTGAGCGGCTCATTCAGGAGAATAACACCAAACGCCACACCCCAGACCGGCGTCATCAGAGTGAGCGGCGAGATCAGCGAAACCTCATGACTCTTGATCAGACTGTAGAACGCGCCATGGCCAAAGATCGAGACACCGACGACCGCAAAGAGCAATGCCAGCCAGACACCCATACCACCCGTCACGAAGGCCTGAGTTTGCCCGTCCTCAACGAGGGCCGACAGCGCAAGCAAAGGCAGGAAAGAAAAAAGCCCGACCCAGGCCTGCTGGCGAAAGGCCGAAATCGGCGCCATCTGCTTCATCAAGATGCCCCCCATGGCACCTAGCAGCGCAGAGATCGCCACATAGATCAGACCAAGCGACAAGGTCATGCCATTCGGGTCCACAGCAATGAGCAGGCTGCCGGCAAAGGCCAGGGCAATGCCCAAGCCGCGTCGCCAACCAACCGTCTCCCCGAGAAAGGCCATGCTCATCAATGTCGAGAGCGGCACGCCAAGCTGGCTGACCACGGCCACAGCCGAGGCATCGGCATAGGCCAATCCCATGAATAGGAAGGTAAAATGCGCCGCGCCAATGCACATGGCGATTGCAAACAACATGCGTAGATTGGACGGCACCGGGCGCAGAAAGGGCAACAAGCACATCATTACGCCGATAAAGCGTATTCCGGCAAAGAAGATTGGCGGTACACCCGCATCGACCACCACCCACCGGGTGACCGTCAGGTTTAGTCCCCAGACCAGACAGACGCCAAACAGAAGGCTGAAATCTCGAAATCCCATTGCTTCGCTGTAGTGCGAAGTGCGGTCGGGCGAAAGATGATTCGACCAGTTTACCGGGCTTTTACCTTGAATTGCGAGCTTTGAACTCCACTCAAGGTGCCGTCTGCGCGGGTGGCGCGGCTTCAGGATTAAAGATGCCCAACTCGTCCAGCTTCTCAGGCGCTGAGCTGATATCCCGCATCGAGCGCGCTGTGACGGGCTTGCGCGCTATTAAGCTCCCCCAATGGATCAAGCCCCTGGCATGGCTGGCAGCCATGGGCCTGTTTGCCGGCGGTTTGATCCTGGCTGCCCTGAAGCTTGATCTCCAACTGTCTGAACTGACACTCTGGCCGATGGGCATCCTGGTCGCACTTGCGATCCCGACAACGCTTTTGCTGAATACGGTTGAAACCGACTATGCCGCGCGCCTGTTTGGCCGATCCTTCGGATTTGCCCGCGCCTTTCGATTAACCTTGTTTGCGAGCGCGGCGAACATGCTGCCGCTTCCCGGCGCAGCCGTTGTGCGTGTGGCGAGCCTCTCCTCGCTGGACGTGCCAATGAAAGCGGGAGGAGCAACAACGCTAGCCATGGCGCTCAACTGGCTCGGCGTTTCTGCCGCTGTTTCCGGCCTCTTCCTGCTTGGCATAGCACCTGTAATCGCGATCCCGGCCCTTGTCGGAGCCGGTATTCTCATACTTCTCTCAATTGCCTGGCTTTACCAGGTCGCCAGCGTACCGCGCACAATTGCCGGTATCGTCCTGGTCAAGACCGTGATGACCGTTCTGGCCGTACTTCGCCTGATGTTGTGCTTTGAGGCGCTGGGGGCGCCGATGCCCTTCGCTCTGGTTTCCGTATTCGCCGTCAGCCGCGTATTGGGCTCAGCCGCTTCCATCTTCCCGGCCGGTCTCGGCATTCGCGAACTGGTTTCCGCCGCGCTGGCACCGCTTGTCGGCATATCCGCGCCGCTCGCCTTTCTCGCCACCGCGCTTGATCGGCTGGTCGCCATGGCCGTTCTGCTCACACTGTCCGCGCTGTTGGGCGCAACCTCTCTCAATTCCGCCAAAACAGGGACTCTCAATGGATAAAGACCTTGCCTTCATCGTCTCGGGTGGCCGCACGGGCACGACATTTTTCGGCGAATACATCAGCGAATTTATTCCTGACGCCTTCTCCGTGCATGAACCCGATGTGGTGACCCAACGCAGCCGACGTGTCCTGTTCAAGCGCATTCAGGATTTCGGCATCTGGCACATGCTGATCGGCCGCGCCCTGGGCATGACCGGTATCCGTCCGCTCTCGCGCCGCAACCTGTCTGGCGAATTCAAGGATGAAGCACCGCTTTTAGGCGCCATCCGCCAACATCGCGATAGCTATTTCTCTCGGATCGACGCGCCGCTGGTGGTGGAAAGTTATTCGCAATGGTTCGGCATCCTGCCACAGCTGCGCAAGGTGTATCCCGAAGCCCGCATTGTTGGCATCATCCGCGATCCGCGCGAATGGGTCGTCTCATGGCTGAACCATGGCGGGCGCCACGGCCCGGGCGATTTCGTGACCATGTTCGGTCACAAGCGCCTGACGCCGGAAATGGTCGGCGACATGCAATGGGCTGAGGCCTGGGAAACCATGTCTCCCTTTGAAAAACTGTGTTGGGACTGGAAGATCATCAATGGCTCGATCGCAGAGTTCTGCGAGGCCGATCCTGGCGCGCGCCTTTATCGTTTCGAGGATCTCTTCCTCAATGAGGATGACACGCCAATGCGCGAGCTGATTGACTTCGTGGCCGACCAGCCGAGCGGGCAGTATGAGACCAAGTTCCGAACAGACCTACTCGGCAAGAAGGTGAACTCGCGCGGCGACAAGATTGCGAAATGGCATGCCTGGACACCTGAGCAGGCGCGTCATCTGCAAGCCCATTGCAAACCACTGATGGACCGCTTCGGCTACGGTATTGAAACCGACTGGGCCGAAAAGCTGGCGGCATAAACTCAGGAAATCTGAGACGCGGCTTGAAAAAACGGGGCGTCCTGCGCCCCGTTTTTATAGCATGCATTTTTAGTGGTACTGAGCGCCAGGGCTCAACCCGCCTCGCGCTGCTGACCAAGCAGCGTGTCCAGCTCTGCACGGATCTCTTGTTCCGGAAAATGCGCCGCCGGCTGGGATGGGCCAGCCGATTGCAGCGACTCGAACGCGGCCATCTGGTCACGATCATCCATGGCACGCACGCGTTCCAGGGTCAGCTCCAGGAGCTGGCGGTTATAAGCGATCAGATCTGCAATCAGGGAGAACATCACTGACAATGTGCCCATGATGAACAGGACACCGCCAAGAACCAGTGATTGCACCATGCCCGATCCGTCACCGAACATATAGTTCGCCAGGAAGCGAAACACCGGCAACAGGCCAAGCCCCATCAGCGCGACGCCGGCCCAGAGGAAGAGCTTCAGCGGCTCATACATCGCATAGACGCGAAGCATGGTCTGGCCCGAACGCGCAAGGAATTGCGGCATCGACCTGAACAGCCGCGAGGGCCGCTCCACCGGGTTCACCCGCACCGGCACGGAGAGAACCGTGAAATTCTTCTTGCCAGCCTGGATCAGGGTTTCGGTGGTGTAGGAAAAAGTCGAGCGCACCGTCAGGCTGCGTGCGGTGCGCGCCGTGAACGCGCGAAACCCGCTGACCGCATCGCGCACCGGCACACCAGCCATGCGCGCGACCATACGCGTGCCGAGTTTCTGCAGGCGCTTTTTCAGTGGCGAGAAATGAGAAAGTTCCGCCGTGCGTCGGTCGCCAATCACCATATCAGCGCGGCCGTTGACAATCGGTTCTACCAGGCGGGCAATGTCTGCGCCGCGATATTGATTGTCACCATCAGTGTTGACGATGATATCAGCCCCGCGCGCCAGGCAGGCTTCAAGGCCGCGCTGGAAACTGTAGGCCAGGCCCTTGTTGACCGGGTTGATGACCACATGATCCGCGCCATGGGCGAGAGCCACTTCGGCGGTGCCGTCCATTGAGCCATCATCGATGATGAGGACTTCCACCTTGTCGATCCCCGGCAGTTCGCGGGGAATATCTGCCAGGGTCTGGGGCAGGGTGCACGCCTCATTGAGGCACGGAATCTGGACGATCAGAAGGGTCATGTCAGCCTGCGCAAATTCGCTCTATGGGGTACAGGCTGCCAGAGAAATCCCTACACGCGGTTAATGTAACCGATTCAAAGAATATTCAGGGCTTTATGAAATTCCGGGCACAAAGCGCTGTGCCCAGGGGAGCCCATGTCCGACACAACCTCTTTCATGGCGACAGGTTTGTCCCGCAGCGGCCCAAGTCTGGTCCGCCAATATGGTTTCCTGTTGGCTTGCGTGATTGCGACAGCGCTTGCCTTGCTGGTGGCGCCCTCCACGATGGGGATCGACGATACGCTGCATGTGCAGATGGTGCGCGCCCTGGTTGATCATGGCGCGCTGCACATTGCCGAAACCGGCGGCGTTGAGGCGAGCCCGGCACTACAGACTCTGCTGACACATTCGGTGGATGGCAAGGTGATGCCGCAATATCCCTCCGGTTATGCCTTTCTGGCCGCGCCCTTTTATCTGCTCTTGGGCATCAAGGGCCTGGTGTTGATGAATGCCCTCTCGCTGGTTGTCATTTTATGGGCGACCCGGCGGCTGGCCTTGACCCTGTTTGCAGATGATCGACTGGCCTGGATTGCCATGGCGCTGCTCGGCCTGGCGAGTTTCCTGCCGGTCTATGGCTTCATCATTCTGCCGCACCTGTCTTCGCTGGCCCTGGTGATGCTCGCCGCCGAACGCTCTGCCCATGCCGCCAGCGAGGCGGGCCGGTCGCGCTTTCGCCTCTGGCTTGCCTTGGCAGGGCTTTGCCTTGGCATTGCGGTGAACCTGCGCGTGGATGTGATCCTCGCAATGGCCTGCCTTGTTTTCTGGGTGCGTCTGTTCGGCCTGCCCAACCACCGCTCAGCCACGCTTCTCCTGATTGCCGGCATGGTGCCCGGCCTGCTTGTGGCAAGTGTTCTGAATGATGCGAAATTCGGCAGTTTCGTGCCGATCAGCTATGGTCCGAAGTCCGGGGCCGACAGCATGACGAAATATATGGCGCCCTTTGCACTGCTTTCGGCCGCCTTTCTGCTGAGCTTTCTGGTCGATACATCCGGCCCGCGTTTCCGCGCACTGTGGGCGCGGATATACCGCCGCAATGTTCTGCTTGGCGGCCTTATGATTGCCGGGCTCGGCCTTCTGCTGGTGCCGGCGGCGCGCGGCTTCCTGTTCAATGCCTGGGTTCTGGTTGTCGACCTGCAGCAGGCCAGTGACTGGCAGGCCAGACTGGGGCTTCAGCGCGACGAATGGGGCTTTGCCAACTTCTATGGCCTGAACAAGAAGGCCCTGGTGCAGTCAATGCCCTGGTTTGCCCTGTGCGCGTTCCCACTTGCCGCCTTGTTTCAAGGCCGTGATGTTCGCAGTCTCAGCTTGTGCTTTTCGGCAATGGCAGCAATCTTCGCCTTCTATTCCCTGCGCCAGTGGCATGGCGGATTTGCTGTAAATATGCGCTATTTCCTGCCGGCGCTGCCTTTTGCGGCCATTCTTGGTGCCTATGCGCTCTGCCAGCTCTGGGCACGCTTTCCCAGCTTTCGTCTGTCTGCCCAAAGCTGGCGGATCCTGATTGTCGCAGGACTGGCCCTCCTGGCCATCTCTGGAGCAGCCGGCCAAGTCAGCCCCATCCACAAGGCTGCGTTGTTTTTGTTGCCGCTTGGGCTCGCGGGCGTGTTGCTTGCAGCGCTCTTTGCACTGCTTCTGCCCACTGGGCGGACGCACACACGCCCAGCTGCCCTCTCAGCTGGGCTGGTAGGGCTCAGTCTTGGGCACGCCAGCATGGCCAGCGCCTTCGACATGATCACCTATCAAAGCCGGCTGAATGGCCTCGGCCCGCATATCGAGGCGGTTTCCACGAGTTTCCCGGATGGCGCATTGATCGTAACGCGTACACTTGAACTGTTCCTCGATGTGCGAGAGTCCGGCGCACATATTGCGGACCCCGGCCTCAAAATTGATATGGAAAGAAGCCGCATTCAGAGCACGGTCGATGCCTTCAGGTCCGAAGGGCGCTGTGTTTATGTGCATACAGGCACGCTTTTCAACAGCCTCACCCTGAACGATAGCTGGGCCAGCCAGTCACTGGAAACCGCTACTGGTTCCAGCCAGGACTTCTATGTGCCGACGGAAGATGCTGCGCGCTGCGCGCTTTAGAAAAGTCCGGGCTACATGGACGGGATTGGCAGGCTGGTGTGCAACGGGCGTTCGTCTGCCTCGGGTTTGCCCGCGCCCTTGCCATAGCCATGCTTTTTCAACAGGCCGCGAAACTGGTGATAGCTGAGGCCCAGGGTCTCCGCACTGCGGCCCTGATGGCCCTGATTGGCGGCGAGCGCGGCATCGATCAGCTGCATTTCATAAGTCGCGACCTGTCCCTCAAAATCGACCGGAACCAGTGAGGGCACCGGCACTGATGAGGATGAAACGGTTTGTGCGGCAGGCGCACGGGTCTCTGCCTGCGGCGCACCGGGCCGCCAGGGCGAAGCAAAGGGGTCGAGCGCGCGCGGATCGAAGCGCACCGGCTCATCCGGCGCCTCGACCATGGCGCGATGGGCCAGGCGCTGGGCGAAATTTCTGAGTTCGCGCACATTACCGGGCCAGTCATGGGTCTCGATGGCGGCGATGGCACTGGGCGCGAAACCCGGAAAATCCTGGCCCATTTCCACCGCCATGCGCCGGGCGAAGAAGTCGGCCAGCAACGAGGCGTCGCCCGCGCGCACGCGTAAGGGGGGAAGCGTGATGACGTCAAAGGCGAGCCGGTCAAGCAGGTCAGCGCGGAATTTCCCGGCCTCTACGGCAGCGGGCAGGTCCACATTGGTGGCTGCCACAACGCGCACATCGGTGCTCAGCACCTTTTCCCCGCCAAGGCGCTGATACTCGCCATATTCGATGACGCGCAGGAGCTTTTCCTGCACGCGCTGGCTGGCCGTTGCAATCTCGTCCAGGAAGAGCGTGCCGCCATCGGCAAGCTCGAACCGGCCGGCCCGGCGCTCGGTCGCGCCGGTAAAGGCGCCGCGCTCATGGCCGAAGAGTTCTGAATCGAGCAGCTCCTCTGACAGCGCCGCGCAATTGACCTTCACGAACGGCCCGTCCCAGCGGCGCGAGAGGAAGTGCAGACGCTCTCCAATCAGTTCCTTGCCCGTGCCGCGCTCGCCGATGACGAGCAGCGGACGGTCGAGCGGAGCGACACGGCTGGCATGCTCTAGTGCGGAGAGCCAGGCCGGGCTCTCGCCGATCAGCTGCGGAGATTGGGGGGACATAATAGCCATATTAGCTAAATATACTGGTGTATTTGACGAAATCAATAGCGTATTATGCCTGCCTATCTTTACGGCAGGTCCCCTGAAAACTTTTTTCTCGTTGTTATTCAAGGCTCTGACAAATTAATTTCAAACTGGCACGGTCCTTGAAACCACTTTGGCATGCTCAGGCGGTTAGGGGCCGCCACTTGAAGGAGATTGAGAAAACCGATGACCGACCATGACTACACCACCCGCGATCGCAGCCAGACAGGCCAGTTCGGCCGCTGGATCGCTTCGCGTCCCGCGGAGTGCTGGATGTTCTTCGCCGCAGGCGTATTCCTCGGCGGTTTCTTCTTCTGATGGCGCCCGCCGCCACCTCCTAGACCTTACGAAAGGAACTCAACACCATGGGACTGTTTTCCCGACTTGGCGACATTATCAACTCCAACATCAATGCGATGCTGGACAGCGCCGAAAACCCCGAAAAGATTGCCCGCCTGATCATCCAGGAAATGGAAGACACGCTGGTTGAAGTGCGCACGGCCGCGGCCCGCGCCATGGCCGACAAGAAGGAAATGGAGCGCGAGATCGCCCATTATTCCTCTGTCCGCGACGACTGGAACACCAAGGCCGAGCTCGCCATCGACAAGGGCCGCGAGGATCTTGCCCGCGGCGCTCTCCTGGCCAAGCAGAAAGCCGAAGGTGAAATCGCCCGCCGCGAAGACGCCATGAAGGCGGCCGAGGATGCGTTTGAAAAGCGCCAGGCTGATCTTGCCAAGCTGCAGGAAAAGCTGAGCGAGGCCAAAGCCAAGCATCGCGCCCTGATGATGCGCCGCGAGGCCGCCGAGCATCGCATCCGCATGCGCAGCCAGGTGCATGACGGCAAGGTCGACGAGGCGCTGGCCCGCTATGCCAATGTCGAGCGCAAGGTCGACGAAATGGAAGCCTATGCCGACACCATCAAGGGCCATGAGCCGAGCCTTGAGGCCGAGTTCGACGCCCTGGAGCGCAATGACGCGGTTGAGGCCGAATTGCAGGCCCTGAAGGCCAAGCGCAATGGCGGCAAGCCCAAAGCGGTCAAAGCTGCAAAAGAGGAGAGCTGATAGATGCTGATCCCCTTCGCCATTCTCGCCGGCATCATGACGGTGCTCACCGCGCCAGGCCTGATCGCCCAGCACCTGGCGGCCCGCCGCGCCAAAGCGACCGAAGCAGAGGCCTAGATCATGGAAGACGTCGTTCTACCCATCGTCATCGTGTCGATGCTCTTCATCGCCCTGCCGGGCATGATCCTCCACTACGTCACCGAGTGGCGAAAGATGAAGAGCCTGCGTCCGGATGACGAGCGCATGCTGGAAGACCTCTGGCGCTCCGCCAAGCGGATGGAGCGCCGGATCGAGGCCCTTGAAACGTTAATTGACGCTGAGGGCGGTGCTGGCCGCCGCCCGGAAGGCGATGACTTTACCCGGAGATATGACCAATGACCCGCAACTATGCAGGTTCCCCCAATCCCACCCGTCTGCGCCGTTCGCGTGTGAACCGTGTCTGGGCCGGAGTGTGCGGCGGGATCGCCGAACGGTTCGGATGGGATCCGGTGCTTGTCAGAGTGCTGTTTGTCCTCGGCTTTTTCTTTGTCGCCGGTCCGCTGATGTTCGTGATCTACATTTTCATGTGGATGCTCACCCCCTCAGCGAGCCCGGCCGATGAGCGCAGTTATGTTTCGAAGGACGAACAGGAGTTCTGGCGGGGCGTTTCCGATCGCCCAGCCACCACTTTCTCGAACCTGAAATACACCTTCCGCGACCTGGACGACCGGCTGCAAAGGCTGGAGCAGAGCGTCACATCTGATGAATGGCGCCTGCGCAAACAGTTCCGGGACCTGGAAGGACAGTAGTGTAACTCGCCGGGGCGCGAGAGCCGAAACGGCCAGCGTCCCACTCACCGAAACGCGCATTGAGCAAGAAGGATGACGAGCATGCGCAACGGGACTTTCAACTATCAGAGCGGGCGCATCGGCATTGCCCTGGCGCTCCTGATCCTCACCGCCATTGCCGCCACCACGGCGACCAGTGGCCTGCACATCACCGCCGGCGACGTGGAGATGAGCATGAATGTAAGCTCAGACAGCGGTCTGCAGCTGCGCTTCGGGCGGGCCGCCGATGTCTGAAAGGCAGGCCCCGAGCGGGCAAAGCCTCCCCCTCGCTCAGCGCCCGAGACATCGGGTGTTGAGCCTGCAAAGGGCGACGCCGAGCCCTGAACAGACCAAGCAGGCTCAAGGCGCCACAGGCACCGCGCCGATAAAACCTGCCAGCTCTGTCTGCGTCAGGCGATCGGCCACCGCCCGCGGCACCAGAGCCCACATCCGCCCCGGCGCATTCATCGTGCCGGCTCGCGCACCGGCATCACTGCCAGTTCCGAAATAAATATCCCCGCGCACCGGACCCGTGATCGCCCCGCCGGTGTCCTGGGCCACCAGCAATCCACTCCAGCTTCCGCCAAGGCCCGGCGCAGTGGTCGAGACGAGAAAAGGCATGCCATAGGCATGATAGTCAGGATCCACCGCCATTGAGCCGAGTGGGGTTAGCGCAATGCCCGCCGCACCATCCGGCCCGAGTGCCGGATTGCCTTCCGGCAATTCCTGGAAAAAAACATAGCGCGGGTTGGCATTCATCGCCTCGCGCGCTTCAGCTGGGCTGACCCGATCCATCCAGGCCCGAATGCCCTGCATCGAAGCCTCCCCACGCGAGATCTTGCCCTGATTGATAAGCCAGTTGGCGGTGGACCGAAATGGTTGTCCATTATGCGCGTAATAGGCCGCGCGCACTGTGTGCCCATTGGGAAAGCGCAAGCGGCCGGAGCCCTGAATTTGCAGGAAAAACACATCCGCCGGGTGTGCATAGCCAAGCACCCTGCGCGGTTCCGGCCGGATTTCCGCACGTGGCGGATATGGTCTTAGCGCACCATTCGTCTGGCGCTGCATGGGACCAGTTTCAGTCTGCACCATATCGCTGGGCGGCCCTGGCACCGGCGCTGTGTAGGATCCACCGGGCCGTGTGCGCGCCTCGATCATTGGCTCGAAATAGCCGGTAAAACGCGCCCCACCCGCCGGATCGACGATTTCCACTGGCACAGTCAACGCTTCGACCAAGCGCTGGGCCGTGGCCGCATCCGCCACTTGTGCGAGGCCGCCGCACAGAGGAAGCCAGTCATCAACACGGCCGGCCCAGGTCGCGCGCGGCGAAAGATATTCACCCGCACTGCGAGAGAGAATGGTTTCGCAGCTCCGCCGCAGGGCTCTCAGGCCGGGCCCGATCTTGGCCTGCTCCCATTCGGGGAAATCAACATAGGTATCGAAAGTGCCGGGCAAAGCCATTTCCGGGGGCGGCGCCGGCGCCACAACAGGGCCCGGCTGGCGCGGCGGCGGAGCGCTGGCACAGCCAGACAGTACAATCGAGCAAAAGGCGAGGCTCAACAGGGTTCGAAATTGCATACGTCCTGCCTGATCTGAAATTACCGATTCTCCAACCAGGCGAAGGTGGCCCGATCAGCTGGCAATCTCAACATCATCCAGCAGCCAATTGGGATCTGCGGAAGTTACATTTCGCATAAAAGTCCAGATTTCACGCGCGGTCTTGGTCTTTTCGCCATCGCCGAGCTCGGCCTCATAGCGCACAGCCACGCGGGCGATATTACCTTCCATACCGGCTGCTTCGATCTCCGTGCGCTTGATTCGCAACAGCCGCCAGGGTTCTGCACCACTGGCTTCGCGCTCTGCGATCGCGGCATCCCAGGCCTCATAGACATCATCGTCCAGCATTGGGCCGAGCATCGCCCTGTCACCGCGCGCAAAAGCGTCGACAATCATCTCATAGGCCCCACGCGCACCCTGCAGGAACTGGCGCGGATGGAAACTGCGATCTGCCTGATAAATTTCTTCCAATCCCCCGGCAGCAGGACCGGTAAAGACCGGCTCCGGATCAGGTTCTGCAGAAAACTCGACAGAGTGGCCCGCTTCGCCATCGGCTTGCGGGCTCGGCATGGCGCCAGGCTCTGGGCGAGTACGGCCCTCAGGCGGGCCATCGTCCCGGCCGAGTGCGACATACAGCCTGAAAAGGACAAACAGGGCGATCGCTGAAAGGATGAGGACTTCGACCATGTGGTTCCAGAATTCTTGCGGGACTCGTAACTACCCCTCAGATAGGGCAGATGCATGCCAGCCGCCAGTGAGCGTTGCCGACGCAGGGTGTCTCATGTTAGCCGCGAGGATCAAATTCACAAGCGAGGACCCATGAGCGATACCAGCGCACCCGCCCCACAGAGCAATGACGGCCCACAGCTGCGCGCGCTCAGCCAGTATGTAAAAGACCTTTCTTTTGAAAATCCTGGCAACCGCACGGCAGACGATCGCCCCAATATCGATCTGGGCATAGATGTCAGCGCCATTCCGCATGAACAGGGCAATGGGCTTTATGAGATCAGCCTGAAACTGAACGCCAAGGCACACACGGCCTCCAACACACTGTTTCTGATCGAACTGGATTATGGCGGCGTCTTTCAGGTCCTGGGTATGCCCGAAGCGGAAGCCGAAGCAGCTTTGCTGATCGAATGCCCGCGCATGCTGTTCCCATTTGCCCGGCGCCTGATAGCCGACATAACGCGCGAGGGTGGTTTTCCGCCGCTGCTGATTGATCCGGTCGATTTTGTACAGCTTTATCGTTCACAAAAGCAGCGCGATCAGGGAGCAGCTGCCGGTGCAGCGCCTACGCCCCAACCGCCGCAACAACCTCAGCCTCCTCAGAGCGCAGCTCCGGTGGCGCCGCCCAGTCAACCCGGACAACCGGCACAGCCAATTGCACCCGGACAACCCGGCCAGCCGATGAAGCCGACGCAAAATTGAGCCGGCGCAGCTTAATTTTGGCATGCACTCCAGGGCGCCGGAAACGGCGCCCTTTTTCAAACTATCCGTAGCGCTCCCAAACCGGCTTTTTCTTGCTCATGGTAGCAATAAAACCGCGATGTAGCGCTTCTTCTTCTTCAGACAGAAGCGATTTGAGCAATTCCGGACGCTGCTCGGCTGGCTGACGAGCACCGTCGGCACCAGCAGCATCCACGGCATCAAACTCGAAACTGCGCGCGCGTCCGCCGCGTAGTTCCAAATACACATCAGCAAGCAGCTGAGCATCCAGAAGCGCGCCATGCAATGTGCGGCTTTCCAGGGAAATGTCGAACCGCCGGCACAGGGCATCCAGACTGGCTGGTGCACCCGGATAGCGTTTGCGCGCAATCATAAGCGTGTCGACCCAGCGCTCTTCACCGTAGATCGCGCGTCCACAGCGGGCCATCTCCATGTTCAGAAAGCCGCGGTCGAAACTGGCATTGTGCGCTACGATCTGGGCATCGCCGATGAAATCGACAAGTGCGTCAACCACGGACGGATCCTCGAAAGTCGGCTTGTCTGACAGGATATCATCGGTCAGCCCGGTAATGCGGATAGTGGCTTCGGAAACTTCTCGGCCCGGATTAATCAGCATACGGAAATTCTTGCCGGTCGGGACATGATTTATCATTTCCACGCAGCCGACTTCGATAATGCGGTCTCCGCCCTGCGCATCCAGGCCCGTGGTTTCGGTATCGAACGCAATCTCGCGCAAAATCTCAGTCATTTCCGGCCTCTCCAGCCAATCGAATCATCAAATCTGCGATCGCTTTGACATGTGCGCGCGCAAAGTCAAATCCGAAAGCCGTACTGATGATGAAATCCGCCCTCGCCCGCTTCTCCGCGTCGGGCACCTGTTTGGCCAGTATGGCCTCGAAGTCCTGCTCACTCATTTCCCCGCGCGCAAGGACGCGCTCGCGCTGCATTGCGGCTGGCGCACTGACCACGGCAACATAGTTGCAGCGCGCATTTCCCCCAGTCTCAAACAATAAGGGCACGTCCAGGACAATGTAGGGCGCACCCGCCGCACGTTGCGCTTCAAGAAATTCCAACTGCACTGCGCCGACCAGCGGATGAACGATTTCTTCCAATCGCTGAATCGCCTGCGGATCGCCAATCACAGCCGCGCGCAATTTGGCGCGATCAATGCCGCCATCCTCGTCCAGAATATCCTCGAAGGCCGCGCTGACAGGCGCCACGGCGCGCCCCCCAGGCTGATATATTCCGTGTACAGATGCATCGGCATCATAGACTGGGGCACCACATTCACGAAACATCTGCGCGGTCGCGCTCTTGCCCATGCCGATCGAGCCTGTCAGCCCCAGGAGGATCATGAAACGGCCTCCAGAGCCGTGCGGCAGCGTGCAATAGCGGTGGCCTTTTCAGGCAGAATGCCATGCCAGATCTGAAAGGAAAGTGCGGCCTGGCCGACCAGCATGCCAAGCCCGTCCGACACCTTCCAGCCCTGCGCGGATGCGCGCTCCAGAATGCGCGCCGCCGCCTTGCCATAGGAGATATCGTAAAACAGCCGACCATTGCCTTCAGTCAATTCCAGCTCTCCGCCGGCATGACCGAGACTGAGGCAGTTGATCACGCCATCAGCAAATTCCATTGCTGGACCCGCCTCTTCTAGCGCGATCGCGCGTTTGGCCGGAAGATCCAGATCCGCACACAGAGCGAGCGCACGGGCCTTTGTGCGATTGGCAATTACCGGCTGGACACCGACCTCCATCAGAGCCAGCGCCACCGCACGGGCCGCGCCGCCCGCGCCAAGCAACAAAACACGCGCGCCCGCAAGCCTCTCGCCATAAAGCGGGGTGAAGTCCTCCAGGAAACCATCCTTGTCGGTATTGTCCGCACGCCACCCACCATCGGGCAGCCGCGACAGAGTGTTCGCCGCACCAACGCGCTCGACCAGGAAACTGCGCTGTGCACAGAGCTCCATGGCTGCACTCTTGTGAGGCAGCGTTACATTCAGGCCGCGTACACCTTCGCGTTCCAGGGCAGCGAGGCCGGCATCCAGCTCACCATCAGGAACATGAAACCCCCGATAATCCGCATCCAGACCAAGATCGCGTATCCAGCCGCGATGGATCAGGGGGGAAAGCGAATGGGTAATCGGATCGCCAATCACGCCGTACAGTCTGGTCATGTCGGTATCACCCCATAAATGCGCAGCTGGTCCAGCAAAGGCAGCAGCGGTAGTCCGAGAATCGAAAAATAGTCACCCTCGATGCGCGTGAAAAGCTGGCTGCCCAGACCTTCAAGCTGATACGCGCCCACTGTGGCCAGAACAGCCTCGCCAACTTCATCAAGATAATACTCAATAAAATCGGGCGTGAGCGGACGCATGGTGAGCTTCGGCCGCGCCAGATGTCGCCAGACAGGGCGCCCGTTTTCGCAGATCACAATCGCGGTTTCCAGTGTGTGGGTCTTGCCCGACAGCCGCTCCAGATGCGCGCGCGCTCCAGACATATCCAACGGCTTGTCGAATGCCTCCTCGCCAAGGGCGAGCATCTGGTCTCCACCTATCACCAGGCCAGGTCGTCTGGCTGACACTTTCATCGCCTTCAGCTCCGCCAGAGCCATGGCCTGGTCACGCACCGGCATGGCCTCGGCGCGGAAAGCAGCCTTGGCCTGGTCCTCATCCACGCCGGGTCGAACACAGTCTGCCGCAACGCCTGCATTGGCCAGCAGGGCCCGGCGCGAGGCGCTGCCAGAAGCCAGGATCACTTCCATCAGTGTGCCCGCCGCTCATTCAGCTTGTTCAGAATCGCCGCGGCGGTTTCCTCCACCGAACGGCGCGACACATCGATCACCACCCATTTATTGCGCTGATAGAGCCGGTTGGCCTGCGTGACTTCTTCCTTCACTGCGTCTTCATCAGCATATGATGTATTGGCGTCTTCCTTCAGGGACAAAAGCCGCTGGCGGCGGATCTGGATTAAACGCTCGGCACTGATTTTCAGGCCGACCACCATGGGCTCGGTGAGGTTTTCCAGAACCGGTGGGGGCGGCACACCCGGCACAAGTGGGATATTGCCCGCACGCACGCCGCGATTGGCGAGATAAACACATGTCGGCGTTTTGGAGGTACGGCTAACGCCCACCAATACAACATCAGCCGTCGTCAGCCCTGCCGCGTTTTGCCCATCATCATGGCGTAGCGCAAAATCGATGGCCTCGATGCGATTGAAATACTCTTGGGTCAGCGAGTGCTGCCCAGCGACTTTTTCACTGGCTGCGATTCCAAGATGGCGCGAGAGCATATGCACGGCAGGATCCAGAACGGCGAGCGTGGGAATCCCAGCGACACGGCATTCATGCTCCAGAGTTGCGCGCAATTGCTCATCGGCAATTGTGTACCAAACAACACCAGGTGCACCTTTCACCTCATTGATCACGCGCATCAACTGTTTGGCTGAGCGTACCAGATAATAATTGTGTTCCAGTGGCTGGACCCGGTCGAATTGCGCCGCTGCCGCGCGCATCACGGCATTCAAGGTTTCCCCCGTGCTGTCAGACACCAGGTGCACATTGAAATAGATACTGAGATTGGGGGAAGTCGGTCCACGTTTGTACATCGCCCTCTCATGCCGTTGAGTGGCGCGCACGGCAAGACCTGTGAAACCCCTGTGGGAAAATAGGTTCTTCCAAAGAGAGTCACAGTTTCTTCACAATTGAGCGAATTTTGCGATTTTCATTCCGGCTTTGTTCCGCGTTGTGAAGAAATGGTTAATCAAAGGTAAATTTCGATAGGGATTCAAATCCTTACCAAAAGGTTAAGGCTCGCGAGCGCCTGTGAGAGTCTGGTGGACAAGTGCGAAAATGCCCGCCAAAACCTCAAAAACTCCCCTTTTTCGGGGTCTTAATCATCATCATTCGGGTTATCACCCTGAGTTGGAGGTTTGATCGTGCCAGGTTCTGAGCGTGTCGAAAAACCACTATTGGAGGTTCTGGCGGGAACATCGCATACGCCGCCTCCGGTGTGGATGATGCGCCAGGCCGGGCGACATCTGCCTGAATATCTGGAACTGCGTAGCCGCGCGAAAGACTTCCTGGATTTCTGCTATTCACCTTCTCTGGCGAGCGAAGCCACGCTACAGCCGATCCGTCGCTATGGGATGGATGGGGCAATCTTGTTTGCCGATATCCTTCTGGTTCTGGATGCACTTGGCCTGGATGTGCGGTTCGAAAAAGGGGTTGGTCCGCTGGTTCAGAGGATTGAAGCGGCCAGCGATCTAACCCGAACCACGCATACAAAGGCGATTGATCGCCTGTCGCCCGTTTTTGAAACGGTGATCCGCGTGAAACGCAGCTTGCCTGAGACCACCACATTGATTGGTTTTGCAGGGGCCCCGTTTACTGTTCTGTTGTATGCCATTGAGGGCCGGGGAAAAACCGACAAAGCCACTGCACGCAGTTGGATTTACGAGAAACCCGATGAGATGCGCGCGGCGCTGAATGAGATTGTTGAGATCACGGCGCTCTACATGAAAGCGCAGGTTGAAGCGGGCGCAGAAGCGCTGATGATTTTTGAGTCCTGGGCAGAGGGCCTGGCTGATGATGTATTTCGCGAATTGGTGATTGCTCCGAACGCGGCACTGGTGTCACGGCTCAGGGAGCTGGATGTGTCTGTTCCGATCATCGGCTTTCCACGCGGCGCGGCGGGCATGCTTGGTTCTTATGTTGCTGAAACAAAGGTGACAGGCGTCGGGCTCGACACAGCGGTTGTCCCAAGCGACGTGGCACGCGATCTACCGCCAGAATTTCCGGTGCAGGGCCATCTCGACCCGCTTCTCCTTCGTGCTGGGGGCGCGCGACTTGTCGCACGTGTGCGTGAATTGCTCGCCGCCTATGCGGGACGGCCCCATATCTTCAATCTCGGTCATGGGGTGTTGCCAGATACGCCAATTCCCCATGTCGAACTGGTGTTGAAGACAATACGTGATGGGGCCTGATGGCGCGGAAGATTGCAATTGTTCTGTTTAATCTGGGTGGTCCGGACAGGGCGGAGGCAATTCAGCCTTTTCTGCAGAACCTGTTTTCCGATCCGGCGATTATTCGAGCACCCGCACCGGTTCGCTGGCTGGTGTCTCGCTTGATTTCACGGTCACGCGCGCCTGCGGTGACAAAGAATTATGCGCTGATGGACCAGCCAGGCGGTGGCTCGCCCCTGCTGCCGGAAACGAAGAAGCAAGCGCACGCCTTAGAGGAGGTGCTATCGACACGGATGCCGGATGCCGAAATCCGCTGTTTTATCGCCATGCGATACTGGCATCCGTATACGGAGGAAGCGGCTGCAGAGGTTTTGGCCTGGGCGCCGGATGAGACGGTACTTTTGCCGCTTTATCCTCAGTTTTCGTCGACCACGACGGGATCTTCACTGACCGAATGGCAGAAGCATTATCCCGATCCAGTGCGCACATTGTGCTGTTATCCCTTCAGTGAAAAACTGATTGCAGCGCACGCAGAGAAAGTTCTTCAGGCCTGGTGCGAAGCGGGTGAACCAAAGAATGTCCGCCTCCTAATGTCGGCCCATGGGTTGCCTGAGAGCGTTGTAAAAGCAGGCGATCCCTATCAGTGGCAGGTCGAGCAGATGGCTGAGCGATTGTGCGCTCTCATGCCGGCAGACTGGGAAAAACGGGTTTGCTACCAGTCCCGCGTCGGGCCGTTGAAATGGATCGGACCCTCGACCGATGAGGAAATCGTTGCGGCGGGGGAAGCAGGACGGCATGTCATCGTCTCTCCCATTGCCTTCGTTTCCGACCATATCGAGACGCTTGTAGAACTCGGCGTTGAGTATCGCGAGCTGGCGCTGGAAAAGGGTGTTTCAGGGTACACCACAGTACCGGCCCTTGGTGTGCATGAGAAATTTATAGCGGCCTTGGCAGATGAAGTAGAAGACTTGCTGGCCGCCGAGCAGGTCTTGCGCTCGTGTGTTGGAGGACGACTTTGTCCAAAGGCGTTTGGCGATTGCCCGAACAGAAACCCTTTGGCTATGACTGAAAGCCCGGAAAGCAATCAGAGCGATACGGAACACGCATGAGAGATTTTCTCTTTTTGCACGCCTATCTTTGGATCAAGGCCGGCCACATCATCTTTGTCGTGGCCTGGATGGCCGGGCTGCTGGTTTATCCGCGTTACAAGATCCACCAATTGTCGGCCGAGGCGGGCGGGGAACTAGCGACATCAATGTCTGAAGCTGCGCAGCGTTTGCGAAAAGTGATTTTGACCCCATCCATGCACATTGTCTGGGCGTTTGGCCTGGTCATGGTGTGGCTGAACCCGGGATTGCTTGGCCAGGCTTGGTTTCTACTGAAATTGCCCCTTGTATTGACGATCACTGGCCTCCATTTCTGGTTTGTCCGGCTGGGCCGCGCCATTGATATGGGAACCAGCCGGATGACCCCTCGCCAGCTTCGCATGATGAACGAGGTGCCTTTTCTGGTGATGATCGGCGTCGTTCTGCTCGCTGTCCCAAAGCCATTTTAGCGCGAAACCTGTCAGGAATCGCCAGCGTCAGAAAATCTTCGCTTGACGTGCAATTGGCACACTGGTCATAAGATGATTACTGGGGATGGAACAAGTCTGTCCAAATGTCCGATCCGTCCGAGAATCGGCCCGATTTCACACCACAGGAAACATGCCTGACACTTCTTTCGATAACGTCACGCGCGTGACGCTGCGCGATCTCAAGGCAAAAAGTCCGACTGAGCTCTTGGCTTATGCGGAAGAGCTGGAAGTTGAGAATGCATCGTCACTTAGAACTCAGGATATGCTGTTCGCCATTCTGAAAGAATTGGCTGACCGTGATATTGAAATCATAGGTGACGGTGTCCTTGAAGTTCTTTCTGATGGATTTGGTTTTCTTCGTTCACCGGAATCAAATTACTTGCCCGGGCCAGACGATATCTATGTCAGTCCGCAAGTACTGAAAAAGGCAGGCCTACGCACCGGCGATACGGTGGAAGGTCCGATCAAGGAACCGCGGGAGAACGAGCGCTATTTCGCCCTCGATGCCGTCAGCGCGATCAATTTCGAAGAGCCTGAACGCGCCCGCCAGAAAGTCCATTTTGACAATCTTACCCCGCTCTATCCTGAAGAACGGCTGGAAATGGAGCGCAAGGACCCGACCCTGAAGGACCGGTCCGGCCGTGTGATCGATATTGTTGCGCCGATCGGCAAGGGCCAGCGCGCCCTGATCGTTGCCCCGCCGCGTACGGGTAAGACTGTTCTCCTTCAGAACATTGCCCGGTCGATCGAGGAAAACCATCCCGAGTGTTACCTCATCGTGCTGCTCATCGATGAGCGCCCGGAAGAGGTGACCGACATGAAACGCACGGTGAAAGGCGAGGTGATTTCCTCGACCTTTGATGAGCCGGCGACACGCCATGTCCAGGTCGCGGAAATGGTGATCGAAAAGGCCAAGCGCCTGGCCGAACATGGCCGCGATGTGGTCATCCTGCTGGATTCCATCACCCGCCTCGGCCGCGCCTATAACACCACCGTGCCCAGCTCAGGTAAGGTGCTGACCGGGGGTGTTGACGCCAATGCCCTGCAGCGCCCCAAACGCTTCTTCGGTGCCGCGCGCAATATCGAAAACGGCGGCTCGCTGACCATCATTGCCACTGCGCTGATCGAAACCGGCTCACGCATGGACGAGGTGATCTTCGAAGAATTCAAGGGCACAGGTAACTCGGAGGTCGTCCTCGACCGCAAGATTGCCGACAAGCGCACCTTCCCGGCCATCGACATCATGAAGTCCGGCACCCGGAAGGAAGAGCTGATCACGCCGAAGGAACAGCTTTCGAAGATCTACATCCTGCGCCGCATCCTCAATCCCATGGGAACCTCGGACGCCATCGACTTCCTGCTCGACAAGCTGCGGCAGACCAAGACGAATGACGAATTCTTCGAGGTGATGAAAAACTAGGGTATGGCCGGAGTATGACCGGCTCGGAAGATACCATCCTCGCCCTCGCAAGTGGGCCATTGCCATCGGCACTGGCGGTCATACGCGTGTCGGGTCCACATGTTGAAGAACTGATCGCATCTCATTTGGTGCCAGCTTCTTTGAAGCCGCGCCACGCGACGCTTGTCCATGTACAGGACGGCAGCGGGAATATTCTCGATCAGTCCATCGCCATCCATTATCCGGGTACGGCAAGCTTTACTGGCGAACCAGCCCTGGAGCTCATGGTGCATGGCGGGCGCGCCGTAGTTGATGGGATACGGATGAGTTTCCTGGATGTGCCGGGTCTACGGCTTGCCGAGCCGGGTGAGTTTACGCGGCGCGCTGTCCTCGCCGGGAAGCTCGA
Source organism: Hyphomonadaceae bacterium (assembly GCA_022760335.1). Taxonomy (GTDB): domain Bacteria; phylum Pseudomonadota; class Alphaproteobacteria; order Caulobacterales; family Hyphomonadaceae; genus UBA5336. The sequence goes on along the minus strand of JALEGE010000114.1, from coordinate 1,341 downwards.
CCTGATGGAAGCTGAGGGCATTGCCGATCTGGTGGATGCGGAGACAGCTGCCCAGAGGGCCCAGGCGCTGGCACATATGAAGGGCGATGCCGCAGGACAGTTTCAGGACTGGTATACAGAGTTATTGTCCACCCTGTCGCTGCTCGAAGCCATGGTGGATTTCCCGGATGAGGATGATGCGCCGGAAGATACGCTTATGCCCGTCACCACACGGATTCACGCCCTGTCCGAGGCGCTGGAATCCGCTCTTAGTGACGAGCATGTTGGCGAGCGAATCCGCGATGGCTTTTCCGTCGTCATTCTGGGCGCACCGAATGCCGGCAAGTCGAGTCTTCTGAATGCGTTGGCAGGGCGCGATGCGGCAATTGTAACTGACATTCCCGGCACCACACGCGACATTGTTGAGGTGCGTCTCGATCTTGGCGGTTATCTGGTACGCGTTTCAGACACGGCGGGTCTTAGAGTGACAGATGATCCGGTCGAGCGCGAGGGAATCCGCCGCGCAAAGGCCTCTGCCGAGACTGCGGACCTGGTCATCGGCTTGGTGGATCTGTCGGCGGTTTCGGATGAGGATGTATTCGCAGGACTGAAAATAGACCTGATGGTGGCGAACAAGGCGGATCTGCTTGACGAGCCCGATGAGAGTGTTTCACGTGAAACATTCCTCGTTTCAGCCCTGACAGGGGAGGGGGTCGGCGAACTTGTTCGAGGTATGACGGAGTATATCGCGGACAAAGTTCGGGTTAAACCGGATCCTCTGATTGCGCGCGCACGTCATCGTAGTTCGCTGGAACAGGCGCTCGCGGCCTTGAGCTCAGCCAAAATGGCGCTGGACGCGAAATTGGGCGCGGAATTCGTCGCCGAAGATGTGCGCGCGGCGGCGCGGGCCCTGGAGGTTTTGCTTGGGAAGATTGGCGTCGAGGACATACTGGGCGCGGTTTTCAGCGAATTCTGCATTGGGAAGTGACGAGGGCAGCCGGGCAGATTATATACCGCCGCATGTCTACAAAGTTTGATGTCATCATCGTCGGCGGCGGTCATGCGGGCTGCGAAGCGGCTACTGCGGCCGCACGCCTTGGTGCGCGCACTGCGCTTGTGACCCACCGCGTCGATACAATCGGCGAAATGTCATGCAACCCGGCAATTGGCGGTCTGGGCAAAGGCCATCTGGTGCGCGAGATCGATGCATTGGATGGCGTCATGGCGCGCGCGGCAGATGTTTCAGGCATCCAGTTTCGCATGCTGAACCGGTCCAAGGGGCCGGCGGTTTGGGGCCCACGCGCGCAAATTGATCGTGCGCTGTATCGCCAGGCCATGGGCGAGATTATCGCAGGCTATCCC
>JALEGE010000011.1 GCA_022760335.1 Hyphomonadaceae bacterium | reverse complement strand
GACCCGGAAGCCGATGCTGTCACCTTCACGGCGGAAGACAATTACCTGACCCTCGCGGATGGCTTCACCCTGCGCTATGGCGGCGATGTTTCCGGCGTCACCAAATATATGGAGACCCTGCAGGGCATGGACTTCGAGGATATGGGCTCGTCTTCCTCTTCCAATGAGAAGCTGATGCAACAGGCACTGGCCGCATTGGAAGTGAGCCAGTTCACCTTTTCTCTAGAGGATGATTCGATCATTGATCGGGCGATCAATCTCTACGCTGCCCAGTCCGGAGAAGATCCGGCTGCAGTTCGCCAGCAAGCCACTTTCGGCGTCGCGATGTTGCCCATGCTGGCTTCGCAATCGGGTGTCGATCCGGCCATCGCGACAGATTTCTCAACGGCGCTAAGTTCGCTGTTGCAAAACTCCGGCACCGTCACGATCAGCCTGAGCCCGGAAGCGCCGCTGACGGCGGCGACCTTCATGCAGATGGAAGACCCCAGCGCCATTACCAAGGACATGCTGGGCCTCACGGTGACCCACACCGAATAATCTGCAAGTAAATCACAAATGCAGCGCGCACCTGTTTTGACGGGTGCGCGCTTTTCATTTTCCCCTCATTGGCGCATATAAACTTTCATGAGGCTTGCATTTTTCGGCGATGTGGTGGGCGCACCGGGACGGACAGCCGTCACCGAACACTTGCCGCGCCTGCGCCGCCAGCTCGATCTCGACTTCGTCGTCGTTAACGGTGAAAACGCGGCAGGCGGGTTCGGCCTGACAGGTGCCATTGCCGATCAGTTCTTCGAAGCTGGTGCCGACTGTCTGACCCTTGGCGATCATGCCTGGGATCAGCGCGAAATGCTTAATCATATCGAGCGCGATCAACGCATCATCCGCCCGGTGAATTATCCCGATATCGCCACGGCGCCCGGCCGCGGCGCACACCTGTTCGCCTTGCCCGACGGCCGGCGGGTCGGTGTGGTTCAGATCCTTGGCAATGTCTTCATGCGTCAGGCCATGGACAATCCCTTCGAGGCGGCCAATGCGGCGCTGGAGGAACTCGCCCTTGGCCAGGTCAGCGATGCATTGATCGTCGACATGCACTGCGAGGCGACCAGCGAGAAAATGGCCATGGGTCATCATTGCGACGGGCGCGCCAGTCTTGTGGTCGGCTCCCATACGCATGTCCCCACAGCCGATGCCATGATCCTGGCGGGCGGGACCGCCTATCAGACCGATGCTGGCATGTGCGGGGACTATGACAGCGTTATCGGCATGCGGAAGGATATCTCCCTTTACCGCTTCGAGACCCAACTGCCGGGCGAGCGTTACCAGCCCGCCCTTGGCGACGGCACGCTGTGCGGCACCTATGTCGAGACAAATGATGCCACAGGCCTGGCAACGCGCATCGAGATGATCCGCATCGGCGGCCGGCTTAGCACCGCGCTGCCAGGCTAGACTATTCCTCGCCCTCTGCCTTGGCGGCAACCGTCATTTTGAAGATACCGCCCGGCTGAAGATAAGTGACTAGCGGGTCGTTGTTTGCAGTCTTGTCGAAGACGTAGACAGCACCGCTCATGGTCAGTGTGAACTGCGTCTCCGTCTCGCTCCACTGATTGACTTCATCATAGGCGTAGTATCCCGGAACCGACCAATTATAGCCGGCAATGCCATCTTCCCGGAAATGGAGATAGGCGCCTCGCCCCCAGAGCTGGACAATCTCATTGGACGGCATGTCAACGACCGGAACAATCGTGCCATGCCAATAACTGCCGCTGACTGACCCTGTCGGTTGGCTGGTAACCGGCGCTTCAGCAACAGTCTCTTCCTCAGCGACCGGAGCAGTCTGGGCCACAGGCCGTTCGGGGATATCGGCGAAGACAACCGGGAATTCGCCTGCCTTGATATTGCGCTGGTCCCAGAGGCTCCATGTGCCAACCACGCCGCGCACCTTACTGACGGTTGTCGGCAGGATATCACGGTTCTTGTAGAGAATGGTATAGGGCTCACCGGCGATCATCGTGTATTGGCCAAGCCCGCCCGCGCTGGGCACCATACGATACTCCGCGCCGGTTTGGTCCTGCATCTTGGGATAGGAAAAGCCCGCCTTGTAATCCTGGGTCAGGCTCGTCGCGGTCAGCTGGCATTCGGCCGAGCGATCCGCGCGCACTTCGCACCAGTCCATCTCCAGGAGAAAGCCATGCTGCTCGATCACATTCCGCTCCGATTGCGCGAAGATGCCGCCTGGATCTTCCGCCACACTTTCGCAGCCGGTCATGGTGAAGACTGCCAGCACGGCGCCGGCAAGACAAAGTCGCTTCATTTTCCGTCCCCAAATTCGATTTTCAAATCGCACTTCAAATGCGTGAGTACGATATCATGACAATGTGACGGTTCCCATTCTCCAGCCCAAGTTTACCCTTTGAAGATTGGCGCGCCTGGTGTGCGCTGTTTACCAGCGACTAGCTGTACAGGATGATCTTGTCAGCCCCCGTCTGGCGGGCCTGGCCCATCATGGTTCCCGCCCGGGCAACGACATTGGCAATCGGGCCTTCATGATCTGCCCGGCAAATGCCAACACACGCCGTTACCCGAATGATCAGGCCGGCATAATACCGATCATCAGCCTCGACATATTCGATCACTCTTTGCGCATAGTCCTGAACGGAGCCGAGTGAGGCGGCCAATCCCGAAATGATCAGTTCGGCGTCGCTCAATCGCCCGAGATACATGTCTGGCCCTGTGAAACAACGCAGGCTATTGGCAACATGCATGACCACCGCTTCTCCAGCCTTGCGGCCATGTTCAGCGCTTATGGATTTCAGACCATTCACTTCGAGAATCAGAAAGAAGTACTCCTCGTAAACCTCCGACTCAAAGCGCAAGCGCTCCAATGCGCTAAAGAGGCTATCTCGTGAGAGGAGACCCGTCAGGGGGTCGGTCCTGTTCGCAAGGTCCTCCTCAAATGGCACATGACGCACGGAAATCCTGTCATGGATCGCCAGCGCGGTGCTGATCGGCGCGATGAACATGGCCAGGCTTGTCGCAAGGGCACGCTCTCCGGGCTGTCTCGCAAGGGCGTCCGGATCGGCCAGTGTATCTGTGAGACTCAGATAGGCCACGACAAGCCCGAAGACCAACAAAGCCACGCGAAGAAAGTATTCACGAGATTCCACAGCCATGGCCTGCCCTCGCGATCCTGCTCTGTTGCTCGGTGGTCAGACGGTAGAAATCAGGTGTGAAAGATACGCTGACAGGTTCGATGAAGTTTCTACAGACTTGGTAAGCCTGTTGGCGCGGTGGCGCTTGTCTCCCATGCCCCTCTTTTCAGCGAGAACACGCTCTGCCTTCCCTGCCCCGGCAGATTGGGTTAGTCAGGCCCCAGACGGAACATACTACCACAACGAGGTCCCCATGGCCGGCCATAGTAAATGGGCGAACATCCAGCATCGAAAGGGCGCGCAGGACAAGAAGCGCGCTGTGCTCTTCTCACGCCTGAGCAAGGAAATCACCATCGCGGCAAAGATGGGCGGGCCTGATCCGGACGCCAATCCGCGCCTGCGCCTGGCGATCAAGAACGCCAAGGGTTCCTCGCTGCCGAAGGACAATATCAAGCGCGCCATCGACAAGGGCGCGGGCGGCGGCGGCGATGATTATGTCGATATCCGCTATGAGGGATTCGGCCCCGGCGGGGTCGGCATCATTGTCGAGGCCTCGACTGACAACAAGAACCGCGCGGCCAGCGATATCCGCTCCACCTTCTCGAAAAATGGCGGCAACCTGGGCGAGACCGGCTCAGTCAGCTTCGGCTTCGACCAGGTCGGCGAGATCATCTATCCGGCCGAGATCGGCGAGGAAGACGATGTCATGATGGCGGTGCTGGAAGCGGGCGCCACAGACATGGAAGTGGATGGCGAGACATATCTCATCTTTACCGAGCGCGAGGGCCTGAACGACGTCGCCGCTGCGCTGGATGAAGCCTATCCGGATGTCGAAGCCACCTCGACCAAGCTGATCTGGAAGCCCCAGAACACTGTCCCCGTCGAAG
>JALEGE010000113.1 GCA_022760335.1 Hyphomonadaceae bacterium | reverse complement strand
ATACGATTGGCCCGGACTACCTCGCCTTGCCGGATGGCGGATCGACACGAATGGTGGTGGCGGATCTGTTTGACCGGACATTGCTGCGCCATGGGCACTGGGGTGTTGCGGTGCCCGAGGATCTTGGCCAGGACATGGCCGGTATCCTGGCTGGCCAACGCGCGGACGTAGAAGAGACGGTTCAGATTAAGGCTGAGGATCTTTGGACTGAGGTCTGCCAGGGCGCACTGAAATCCAGGATCAATCTGCGGCGCGGTGCCTTTGCCCCACGCAGGCCGCGCAGCGAGTTCAGTTGGCGTCAGTTCCGCGGCCCGGTTCTGCTCGCGCTGGCTACCGTAATGCTTGCCATTGGCGTGAATGTCTATGAGGGCATGTCCTTCCGCGCCGCTGCGGCGGATATGCGCGCGGACACGACCGCGATGTTTCGCACGGCCTTTCCGGATGTGGAGCGCATCGTCAATCCCAGAGCACAACTGCGCGCGCGTCTTTCGACGCGTGCTGGCTCGGACCCGGAATTCCTGATCGTTTCGGCCTGGCTGGCGTTGGCGCGGGACGCTGCGCCGGGCGTTACCATCGAGTCCCTGCGTTATGACAACCAGACCGGTGAGTTCGTTCTCTCGGTACGCTATGGCGACTACACCGACCTCGGCGCACTGCGCAGCCATATTGAGGCGGCTGGCGGACGGGTTGAGGAAGGTGGTTCACGCCAGGCGGTCGGCGGTGGCCGTATCGGCGAATTGACGGTGAGGCGACCATGATGAAAGCGGTGACAGCATGGTGGACCAGCCGTGAGGCGCGAGAGCAGATGCTGATCGCGACGGCTCTGATTCTGTCTTTTCTGATCGGACTTTACCAGTTCGGCTGGGTGCCAGCGAAGGCCTATCGCGTACAGGGGGCGCAAGCTTACAGTACGGCGCTTTCAGACAATGTCGCTGTGCGCGAGGCCACACGCAGCGCTGTTCCGAACCGTGAAATCCGGACCAGTCGTGATCCACTTCAGCTGATCGTGACCGAGACATCCGCCTATTACGGGCTGGCCGTCACACGCATGCTGCCGGATGAGTCCGGAGGGCTTAATCTCTGGCTCGACAATGTGCCGTCCGGAGGGCTTTATCCTTGGCTGGCGGAACTGGAACGCGAACATGCCCTGCGCGTTGAAAAGGCAACTGTGCGCCTGATCGACAGCGAGGCGCGCGTCAATGCGAATGTTTTCATTCGCCGTGTGGAATAGGCCGGTAATGCGCTTCCTTATGACTCTCTTGTTTGTTTTCGTATTGCTCGGTGGTCTGGTCGCCATGGTGCCTGCGCCCTTCGTGGCTGAGCAGATGAAGTTGAAGGCGCGCGGGTTCACTTATAGCCACGCCTCCGGCACGATCTGGGACGCTGAGTTTCAAGACCTTGCCTATGGCATCCAGGAAATAGGTGATCTGGAGTTGCAGTTGAAACCGGTCGGTCTGTTAACGGGTAAGGCGCAACTGGCCTTTGACCTGGCCGGCCCGGTAGGCACTGTGCGTGGGGAAGCGGATATTTCCGCCAATCGAACTGTCACCTTGCGCGATACGATTGCAGACATCCAGTTGCAGTCGCTGCTCAGCTTGCATGACCAGCTGCGCGCGGCGCCATCAAAGCTCGATATTGTGCTGCGGGAGTTGAGCCTGACCGGGCAGGGCGCTTGCCTTGCTTCTGATATGCGCATTCGCAGCGATGCTGTGCGGGAGATCGGACGTCGCTGGCAGTGGGAAGGCCCCGTCCTGGAAGGCAATGTAACATGCGATGGGCGGGCCTTTCAGGCCGTGCTCGAAGGCCCGGAAAGTGCAGCGGACAAGATTCAGGCGGCAGCCAAAGTTGATCTCGCCGCCAGCAGCTATTCCAGCCAGGCAGATGTCGAGACCGAGAATCCCGACTTGCAGAATGCCTTGATTGCCCTGGGCTTTACCTATGGGGAGGGGCGCTATTCCTATTTGCGGACCAATCAAGACATGTCCGCTTTGCCGCAGGAGATCCAGCAATGAATGATTTGCGCAGGACTGTGTTCGGACTGGCTCTGGCCGGCTGCCTGGGACTTGCCGGGTGTGTCACCCAGGAGGCTGACACGCCTCCCGCACGCTCGATCTCATCACAGCCGCAGACTCTTCCTCCCGCGCCCTCCATTTTGTTGGATGAAACGGAAATCGGCGTTTTGCCAGCGCGGGAACTGGCAGCAGGTGAGTGCGGGCTGTTCCTTTTCACGCCGCGCCCAACACCCCGCTTTGTCTTCTATGCCAATGCTGCGCGCAGCGTGGCGGAAATGCAGGTGGATGGCGCGCCCACCTCACTCAGCCTCGTGGCCAATACGGGTACATCCATCGGCCAGTTTTACAGCGAGAGCATGTATTCTTCCGTACAGCTGGGTCTGACAGCAGAGGTGACGATCAAGGATGCCCATCCAACTGAAGGCGGCATGGAGATTGGTGCGGGCTCAATACGGCTGGTGAATGCCGAGGGTTGGAATGTGGTGATCCCGGTTGCAGGTGCGACAGCTTGTGGAACAAATGGCTGATCTGGCGCTACCGACTGCTGCAGATATCAAGGCGGCAGCAGAGCGGATCAAGCCGCTTGCCGTGCGCACGCCCTTGCTGCGAAACGCCGTCCTCGACGAGCGCGCCGGGGCCCGTATCCTGATCAAGCCGGAATGCTTGCAAACCACAGGCAGTTTCAAGATCCGGGGTGCTAGCAATCGCTTGGGGCAACTGACGGATACAGAGCGGCGCGCTGGCGTAGTGGCTTTCTCTTCTGGAAATCATGCCCAAGGCGTTGCGCGGGCCGCACAGTATTTCGGCATGCCTGCGGTTATTGTTATGCCGTCGGATGCCCCGAAGGTGAAGCTGGATGGCGTGCGCCGTGATGGCGCGGAGATTGTGCTTTATGAGCGCAATCGTGAAAGCCGCGAGCAGATTGCCGAAGCCCTGGTTCGTGAGCGTGGAGCGGTGCTGGTACCCAGCTTCGATGACCCATACATTGTCACGGGGCAGGGCACGGTGGGCCTGGAGATAGCCGCGCAGGCGCGCGAACTTGGCCGCTCAGTCGATCATCTATTGTGCTGCACAGGCGGCGGCGGACTGATAACGGGAAGTGCGCTGGCGCTGCACGATACATTTCCGCAAGCGCGCGTCTGGACGGTGGAACCCCAAGGCCATGATGATTGGAAACGCTCCCTGGACAGCGGGCGGATCGAGACCAATGCACCCGGTACGCGCAGCATTTGCGATGCGATCCTGACGCCTGCGCCGGGTCAAATGCCTTTCGCCTTGTCAAATCATCTGGCTGGCGGGCAAGTGGTCAGCGATGAGGAAGTTCGCGCGGCAGTGCGTTTTGCCTTTACCCATCTCAAACTGGTTGTCGAACCGGGCGGCGCGGTCGCCCTGGCCGCCGCCTTGCGCGGTCTGCCCGACGAGATGCGAGGGCGCGATGTCGCCATCATCCTGTCGGGTGGAAATGTCGACCCTGGCATCTATGCTGAAATCCTGCACGGCGCAGATCAGTCGTAGCGGCCACGCTCCAGATCTTCGCTGAGGCGGATATCCACCGCTTCACCTGAAACACGATGGCGATAGACCTGAGTGTTCTCCAGGACACGCTGCACATAGTTGCGCGTCTCGGAGAATGGGATGAACTCCACCCAGTCGACGGGATCCACTTCGCCGCGACGCGGGTCGCCATAATCCTCGATCCACTGGGTCGGACGGCTGGCGCCGGCATTATAGGCGGCGGCTGTCATCACATAGCTGCCATTGAAGCGGCCCAGCAGCGTGTCGAGATGCGCGCCGCCAATGGTCATGTTGTAGCCCGGATCATCGGTCAGCCAGGAGGTGCGGTAGGGCAGGCCCAGCATGCGAGCCTCGGCCTGGGCGGTGGAAGGGATGAATTGCATCAGTCCGCGCGCATTGGCATGCGAGATCGCGCCGGGGTTCATCTCGCTTTCCTGGCGTGAGAGCGCCAGCATCAACGGGCGCTCCACACGTGGTTCGCGCAGCAGCGGGAAGTCGACCACGGGATAGGCGGCATCGGCGGCGATCACGCCGCGCGCAAGCCCGGATTTCGCGCCGCGCACGCCGATATCGGCATAGAGATAATCTTCGCCCAACTCCTTCAGGAGAAGGAAATCCGCTTCGCTCTCAAGTTGGTCGTCCAAATGATAAGCGAAAGTTCGGAATGTGCCGGCCTGGCCGGCTTCGGCGAGCAGGCGCAGCGCCTTCACCAGAGGGCGAGCCTCAAAGGCGGCGCGATCTGCCTGATTTGGCGCTGAACTCGCCGCAAACACAATCTGACGCGCCCCGGTGCGCTCTGCGGCGAGTTGGCCGTAAAAAGTGTAATTATACTGGGCGGCTTCTTCATAGGCGGTCCGGGCGGCCTCGCCATCACCCATGGCTTCCAGCGCGCGGCCCGACCAGTAGGCGGCGCGCGAGGAGCTGATCGGCGTGCTGACATTGTCCCCAAGCGTCTCGAAATGACCTTGTGCTGTCTGGGCATTGCCAAGATGGCGCAGGGCGATCCAACCAGACACCCATTCGGCCTCGGCAAAGTCTGCACCGCTTGACATGCCGTGCGGTGCGGACAGCGCGTAAGCGGATGGAAAGTCTGCTTCCTTCAACTCGTTGCGTAGTGCAATGTTACGCTCATCCCACAGACGTCCGCGACCCGCAGCGGGCACATCATTGCCGTCAATATCGACCAGAAGCGGAACGGCCTCGGAGCGCATTCCGCGCCGGCGGCGCCAATATGCGCGGTCATACAGCAGGCCCGGATGGTTCTGCAGTGCGGCAGGAACAGCTTCAATTGCCGCATCCACACCGCGCCGGCCGGCTTGCAGCTTGATGCGGGCATCAACCAGCGCACGCCAGTCCGAAGTCAGATAGGACATCATGCGGCTGGCTTCGGAGCGTTGACGCGTCCAGAGCAGGAAGTCGGTCCGGGCGCGATGATCTTCCTGGGTGAAGACAGAATTGAAACGGCTGAGCAGGAGGGAAATGCTGTCCTGGCTCAAGGTGTTGCCACTCCAGGCCTCGCGAGCAACTTCGCTTGCGCGCCCGCGCTCTCCAAGACTGTGCAGCGCCAGGGCCAGTGCGACCTTGCCATCTCCGGTCAAAGGGCCAGAGGCTTCCAGCCATTCGACCTGCTGGTTCAGCGGCAAGCCACTGGTGCGGATGATCTCCTCGGCGCGCGCGCGCATCTGTGTCGTGCGCGGCCAGTCTGCGAGTTGGTCCAGCGCATTGGCCAGTTCCTGGAAAGTCAGGTCCGGCGCACCGGAAGCAGCGCGGCGCCACAGGATCATGTCACGGACAATATCAGCCCGGGCCTGGCCTTGCAGGCGGCGGACATAGAGCCAATCACCGTCGCTGGCCGCATCCAGGGCCAGATGCAGGATCTCCGCGTCCTGGGTCGAGACCACCTCCGAGGCATAATGGCGGTCGGGCTTGATGCTCGGCGGCGGGGGGGCGCTCGCCAGCGCAGGCGCGGCGAGACCACTCAGTAGGATTGCAAACAGAGCTGTTCTAAGCATCTTCATTCCAACATCACGGTTGCGGACCGGACGTGCAATCTTCGGTCCGGTCGGGTAACTGATAACAACTCAACTGAAGAATCACGGCGACAATACGATGTTTAAAGGCTCGATCCCAGCGCTCGTCACCCCCTTCTGCGAAGGTCTGGTCGATCGTGATGCATTTGTAACCCTGGTGGAGCGTCAAATCGCTGCTGGTGCAGGGGCTTTGGTGCCGGTCGGGACCACTGGGGAAACCTCCACACTGAGCACACAGGAACACAAGGATGTGGTTACCTTGTGCGTGGAAGCCGCGCGCGGCCGCGTGCCTGTAATCGCGGGCGCCGGCTCGAATGCAACAGACGAGGCCATCGATCTGGTGTCTCACGCCAAGACAGTTGGCGCGGATGCCGCGCTTGTCGTGTGTCCCTATTATAACCGTCCGGACCAGGATGGGCTGGAGGCACACTTCACGGCGATCAATGATGCCGTGCAGATGCCGGTTTTCGTCTACAATGTCCCCTCGCGAACGGTCAGCGACATTGAGCCTGAAACCCTGGCGCGGATTGCCCGTCTGCCGAACATTATCGGCATCAAGGATGCGACGGGTGATATGGAGCGATTTGCGCGTCATCTCGAGTTGATCGAGGGAGATTTCATTTATCTCTCGGGCGAGGATGGCACTGCGGTGGATTTTGGCCTGGCTGGCGGGCATGGCTGCATTTCGGTCACCGCGAATGTGGTTCCGGAAAAGACAGCCGCGGTTCAGGCGGCCCTCGCGGGCGGTGATGCGGCGCTAGCGCGCACTCTGGATGACCCGCTATCGGATCTACATGCGGCCCTTTTTGTCAGCGCCAGTCCTGGGCCGACCAAATATGCCTTGTCAAAAATGGGTTTGTGCGCGCCCGACTTGCGTTTACCGATAACGCCCCCAAATGAGGCAGCCTGCCAGGTGATCGACGCGGCCCTGGCCAAGGCACTCGCATAAATTTCGGACCAAAACCCATGGCCAAGACATCGCAAAGCAAGGGCCGCAAGGATGGCCTGGTCGCCGAAAACCGGCGTGCGCGGCGCGACTATGCCGTGGAAGACACATTGGAAGCGGGCATTGTTCTGGTCGGTTCGGAAGTGAAATCCCTGCGCGAGGGCCGTGCCAATATCGCCGAAAGCTATGCCGCCGTGGAACATGGCGAGCTGTGGCTGATCAATGCTGATATTCCGATCTATACAGCCGCCAACCGGTTCAATCATGAGCCCAAGCGCCGACGCAAACTGTTGGTCTCACGGCGCGAACTGGCCAGGCTGGGCGAGGCGGCAGATCGCGCCGGACGCACCATTGTGCCGCTGAAGCTCTATTTCAATGAGCGCGGCCTGGCGAAACTCCTGCTCGGCATCGCCACTGGCCGCAAGGCACACGACAAGCGCGATGTCGAGGCCAAGCGTGACTGGCAGCGCCAGAAGGCGCGCCTGATGCGGGAAAGCTAAGCTGCGTCAGCCAGTGCGCGCGCACGCGCCATCACCGTATGGAACATTTCTTCGGTTAGCCGGCCTGTATTCGTGTTGTAGCGCGAGCAGTGATAGCTCGACAGCAACGTGACCGGGCGGTGCGCGGCTTCAACAATATGTTCGCTGCCATGGCCAAAAGCGTGGTGCGACGGCTTCAGGCCAAGGGCTCGCAAGGTAGAGTCATGCGAGATCCGCCCCAGGCACAAAATAACCTTCAGATCCGGCATGGCGGTGATTTCCTCAGTCAGGAAAGGCCGGCAGGTATTGATCTCGGCCGCCACAGGCTTGTTCTGCGGCGGCACGCACCGCACTGCATTGGTCACACGGGCGCCGACAAGCCGGAACCCGTCATCGGCACGTTTGTCATATATGCCCTCTGCAAAGCTGTGATCTGAGAGCGCGCCGTAAAGCAGATCACCAGCCCAGTCGCCGGTGAATGGCCGCCCCGTGCGGTTGGCCCCGGTGACTCCGGGTGCAAGTCCTACAACAAGGAGCCGCGCATCCATCGCACCGAAAGCTGGCACCGCACCGTTGAACCAGTCCGGTTGCGCGGCGGCATTGTCGGCGCGATATGCGGCCAGCCGTGGGCAGAGTGAGCAGTCCGGTGCGGGGCCTTCAGCCATCAGTCCTCGTCGAGATCATAGTCATCTGTGTCATTATCGCGGCGCGGACGGGCGATGAGATCCGCCATGTCGGCAAGATCAATGAAAGTATCGGCTTCGCGGCGCAGCTCATCAGCAACCATGGGTGGCTGAGACTTGATCGTGGAGATCACGGTCACCCGAATGCCTCTGTTCTTGAGCTCTTCCACAAGACGACGGAAATCACCTTCACCGGAAAACAACACCAGATGATCCACATGCTGCGCATGACATAGCATGTCGACTGCGATCTCGATCGACATGTTACCGCGCACACGGCGGCGACCTTCCCGGTCGGTATATTCCTTTGCCGGCTTCTTGATGACATTGAAGCCATTATAGGCCAGCCAGTCGACCAGGGGCCGGATTGGAGAATAGTCATCGTTTTCGAGCAGGGTCGTATAGTAATTCGCCCGTAGTAGGCGGCCCTTTTTCCGGAATTCTTCCAGTACTTTGCGGAAGTCGATCTCCAGATTTAGTGCGCGCGCGGCAGAATACAGGTTCGCACCGTCAATGAAGAGGGCAAGGCGTTCGTCTTTATAAAAGGCCATGGATGACTTTCACTACTGAGGATCCCCACCTCTGCCTGAAGACACGTCTCGATGAGGGGCGTAGCCGAGGCTGTGACGCACCGCAATACCCGGTTGCATCGCAATATGCAGAAGCTTATGCTGGACGGCTTGAAGGAGAAATATATCCATGGCGCGTGTAACGGTCGAAGACTGTATCGAAGAGATTCCGAACCGGTTTGAGCTGGTTCTGATGGCGGCCCACCGGGCACGGATGATCCGTGAGGGATCGCCGATGACTGTGGACCGTGACAATGACAAGGATCCGGTGGTCGCTCTTCGCGAAATCGCTGATGCCAGCGTCGATCTGAAGATCGTCAAAGAGTCATTCGTCTCCAGCTTGCAGGATCTCAGCCCTGGCGAAGATACCGAGCGCGAGGAAGATCGCATGGCCCTTGAGGCAGCTCCGGCAGCCACTGAGGACGATGTGATGCGGGCCTATCAGGCCGAGCTGGAATCCGGACGAGACGACCGGATGTAGCCATGGCTGCAACAGGTGCTTCTACCGCGAAACGGGTTGAAGACGCACCTGGCGGTATGCGCGCAAGCTCCGTTGAGCACCTCACGCGTGAACAGCTTGTCGCGCGTGTTGCTGCATATCATCCCGGCCTTGATGAAGAGCGTTTGGGTGATGCGTATGACTTTGCGCGCACCCATCATGGTGAGCAGCTGCGTGCTTCCGGCGACCCTTATTACTCTCATCCTGTCTTCGTTTCGGAATTACTGGTTCAGCTGCGCCTTGATCAGGATACGATCATTGCAGGTCTCCTGCACGATGTGGTCGAGGATACCGAGATCTCGCTGGAGGATGTGCGTACGCGCTTTGGTGAGAATGTCGCTGACCTGGTCAATGGCGTCACCAAGCTAACCCAGCTGGAGTACAACTCAGAAGAGACCAAACAGGCGGAGAACTTCCAGAAGTTCATCCTGGCCACGATCAATGACATCCGCGTCCTGCTGGTGAAGCTGGCCGACCGCATGCACAATATGCGGACCATCCATCACCTGAAGAAACAGGAAAAGCGCCAACGCATCGCGCGTGAGACGATGGAGATCTACGCTCCGCTCGCCCGACGTATCGGCCTTTACCATGTCGCTTCCGAGCTTGAGGATCGCTCCTTCCAGCAGCTCAATCCTGAAGCGCGTGAGGCGATGACCCTGCGCCTTCAACAGCTGGAGGCTGAAAACAAGATTGATCTGGAACGTATCCGCGAGGATATCCACGCGCTGATGGATGCGGCCAATGTCAAATGTCGTATCAAGGGTCGGCGCAAGACGCCCTATTCGATCTGGCGCAAGCTGGAGCGCAAGCAGATCTCCTTCCGGGATGTCGCCGACATTTTCGCCTTCCGCATCATTGTCGATGGCGATGCTGCTGAGTGTTATCGCGTGCTTGGCGTCTTGCACACGGTCTGGTCATGTCTGCCGGAACGGTTTCGTGACTTCGTCTCCGTGCCCAAGCCAAATGGTTATCAGTCGCTGCACACCACAGTTCGTGCTTCAGGCAATCGCCGGGTTGAGTTTCAGATCCGCACTGAGGAGATGGATCATTCGGCAGAATATGGCGTAGCTGCGCACTGGACCTACAAGAACCTACAATATGGCCTGGATCTAGATGCCGCGCGCAAGGCCGGGCTGGATCCTGAGGCCAATCTGCGTGCCTTCTCCGAGCTCTTTCAGCATGAGCATGACCCGAGCGAATTCCTCGAACACGCCAAACTGGAGATGTATCGCGAGAATGTCTTCACGTTTACACCGAAGGGGCGCCTGATCCGATTGCCAGCCGGTGCAATGCCGCTCGACTTCGCCTATGAAGTCCACACTGCAATCGGAAACACCTGTGTCGGCGCGCGCATAAACGGCGAGCCGCGCTCGCTGCGCACTGTGCTGAACAATGGTGACGTTGTGGAGATTATTCGCGGGCGCGAGCCGAAGGCACCCAATGGCTGGACCGCGCTGACGGTCACAGGCAAGGCAAAAGCTGCGTTGCGACGCCTGGCACGGGACAAGGAAGCCAATGATTTCCGGCGCTTGGGATATGATCTGATTCGAAAGGCACTGCGCCGCGCCGATATCGACCCGGTCGGCGTGCGGATGGATCACATCGCTCTGCGTGCCGGCTTCACTTCAAGCGATGAAATGACAGCTGCGATCGGTCGTAGCGAATATTCGACCAAGGAACTGATCCAGGTGATCTTTCCTGGCTATGAGCCCGAATCTTCCGTGGATAGATCCAAGCTTCGCCTGGATGATGACCATGCCTCGGAAATGGTCTCCGGCGAGGCGCTGACGCCAGGTGTGACGCTACATTTGGGACAGTGCTGCTATCCGATCCCCGGCGAGCGGATCATCGGCATTCGCGAGCCGGGGCAGGGGATTGTGGTCCATTCCATCAGCTGTGATCGCGTGGCCGAATATGATGATCAGCCCGAACGTTGGGTCGATCTGCAGTGGACGGAACTGGCGAAGACAGGCGCGGTGGCTGTCGCGCGCATCCGCGTTACGGCGGCCAACCATCGAGGCGTGCTCGCCACGCTGTGCACCGCCGTGGCCCAGGCCAATGGCAATATCCTGACGGTGAACACGGGCAGGCGGCATGAGGACTATACCGATCTCCTGTTCGACATCGAAGTCGAGGACATGAAACGCGTGACGCAGATCCTCGCGGCATTGCGTTCGCTCGCGGTCGTCGATACGGCAGTGCGCGAACAGGAGAGCAGGCATGAAGACTGAGGACGTCCTCGATATTTTCCGCGACGCGGGTGCGCTTTTTAACGGGCATTTCATTCTGTCCTCGGGGCGGCGCAGTCCGGTCTTTCTGCAGAAGGCGCTGGTGTTTTCCCGGCCGGATCTGTCGGAGAAGCTGTGCGCGGCGTTGGCCGAAAAGGTGCGCGCGCAGTTTGGCGAGATTGACGTCGTCGCCGGTCCGGCAGTCGGCGGCATCATTCCCGGCTATGAGACCGCCCGCCATCTCGGCGCGCGCGCCATCTTTGCCGAGCGCGTGGACGGCAAGCTCACCTTCCGGCGTGGCTTTGCCATCCAGCCGGGCGAGCGCGTGCTGATCTGCGAGGATATTGTCACCACCGGGCTTTCCTTCCGCGAAACGGTGGAAGCCCTGGCGGATCTGCCGGGCGAAGTGGTGGGTGGGGCCTGCACCATCGACCGGTCTGGCGGCACGGCGGATGTCGGCTGCGAACTGGTCGCCTTGGCCAGCGTGCAATTCCCCGATTATGCGCCCGAAGATGTGCCCGCCGATCTTGCAAAGATCGAAGCGGTGAAACCCGGCAGCCGGGGGCTGGCCTGATGACGGGGCGCCTGCGCCTGGGGGTGAACATCGATCATGTCGCCACTGTGCGGAATGCGCGCGGTGGCGACCATCCCGACCCAGTGCGTGCGGCAGCAATTGCAGCGGGGGCCGGCGCCGACGGAATCACCATGCACCTGCGCGAGGATCGCCGGCACATTGTCGATCATGACCTTGAGCGCATCCGCAGCGCATCCGACCTGCCGATCAACCTGGAAATGGCGGCAACCGAGGAAATGCTCGGCATCGCGCTGAAATTCCGGCCGGAGACGGCCATGTTTGTCCCCGAGAAACGCGAGGAACGCACCACCGAGGGCGGCCTCAATGCCGCGCGCGAGCATAACAAGCTCGCGCCGATGATCCGCGCCCTGCGCGAGAATGGCAGCCGCGTGTCGCTCTTCATCGAGCCTGATCCGGTGCAGCTGGCGGCGGCGAAATCCCTCGGCGCGGATATCTGCGAATTCCATACCGGCCGCTATGTCGAGCTCTGGCTCGCGGGTGATCATGAGCTTGCCGATGTCGAACGCGAGCGCATCGCCCAGGCCGCCCGGCGCGCCGTGGCGATGGATATCGAGCCCCAGGCCGGCCATGGTCTCACCTATGATACGGTTGGCGACATCGCCTCTATCCCGCAGCTTACAGAGTTGAATATCGGGCATTTCCTGATGGGCGAGGCGATCTTTATCGGTCTCGATGCGGCTGTGCGGAAAATGCGTGAGATCATGGATGAGGCGCGTGCATGATCATCGGGCTCGGCCAGGACATGTGCAATATTGAACGCATCGAGCAGACGCTGGAACGCTTCGGCGCGCGCTTTACACAACGGGTCTTCACCGACCTTGAGATTACCAAGGCCGAGCGCCGGCGCCGCAAGGCCGAAACCTATGCCAAGCGGTTCGCCGCCAAGGAAGCCTGCGCCAAGGCGCTCGGCACCGGCGTGCCACGGCGCGGTGTGCACTGGCGTCATATGGGCGTTGTGAACCTGCCATCCGGCGCGCCGACCATGGACCTGACCGGCGGGGCGGAAAGGCGTCTCCTGGAGATCTTGCCCCCCGGACATGAAGCTCGCATCAATCTTACCATCACTGATGACTATCCCTGGGCACAGGCCCTGGTAATCATCGAGGCCCATCCTACGGCTCTAAGCGGATGAAACAGGCCCGCCCCAAACGCACCCGCCAGCGCGCCGCCGCGAAACAGGTGCGGCCCGATCTCTCGAAGGCCGCGCTGGACGAGATCCAGGAGACGCTAGGCCACCGCTTCAGCGATCCCGACCTGCTGGTGCGGGCCTTCACCCATCCGAGCGCCCTGCCGGAAAGCGCGCATGGCCTTGGTTCGAACCAGCGGCTTGAGTTCCTGGGCGACCGGGTGCTCGGCCTTGTCATCGCTGAACGCCTGTTCTCGCGCCGGATGACGGAACGCGAGGGCTCGCTCGCCCCGCGCCTCAATCGCCTGGTGAACAAGCGTGCCTGCGCCGATGCCGCCGCGCATATGGGGCTCGGCCAATATGTGATCATGTCGCCCTATGAGATTTCCAATGGCGGGCGCGAGCGCGAGAGCACGCTGGGGGATCTCTGCGAATCGGTGATTGCCGCGGTCTATCTTGATGGCGGGCTGAACAAGGCGCGCGCCTTTATCGAGAAGGCCTTCGCGCCGCAGTTTCAACAGCGCCATGATCGAGTGAAGGATCCCAAGACCCTGTTGCAGGAATGGGCGCAGGCCGAGGGGCTCGACTTGCCGAAATACCAAACCCTGAAACGCAGCGGGCCAGACCATGCACCGCGTTTCGTGGTGGAAGTCAGCATCGGGCCGGACTATAGCGAGACCGGCGAAGACCGCTCCAAGCAAAATGCCGAGCGTGCCGCCGCCCTGAAACTTCTCGACCGTGTGGACCCTGCCGATGACTGACGGCCCGATCATCAAACGCGCCGGCTTTGCCGCCATTCTCGGCGCCCCGAATGCCGGCAAGTCGACCCTGGTCAACCGGTTGGTCGGCACCAAGGTGGCGATTGTCACCCATAAGGTGCAGACGACGCGTTTCCAGGTGCGCGGCATTGCACATTATGGCGAGGCGCAGATCGTGCTGATCGACACGCCAGGCATCTTTTCCGCCAAATCCCGGCTTGACCGAGCCATGGTCCAGTCAGCCTGGGCTGGCGCGGATGATGCGGATGCGCGCGTGCATCTGGTCGATGCCTCGGCCTGGGTCACCGACACGCCTAGCGCGGCGCAGAAGAAATCCATCGAGGATGATCTGCGCGTGATTGAGACCCTGAAGGAGCGCGGGCTGACCGTGTTCCTCGCGCTCAACAAGATCGATCAGTTTGCCCATGCCGAGATCCTGCCGGTGATCGCGAATCTGCATGAGACCGGCGTCTATTCGGAGATTTTCCCGATCTCGGCGGTCAATGGCGATGGCGTGGAAGCGCTGGCTGAGGCGCTGGCCGCCGCCATGCCCGAGGGCGGAGAGCTCTACCCGCCGGACCAGGCTGCCGATATTCCAACCCGCCTCCTGGCCGCCGAAGTGACGCGCGAAAAGCTGATGCTGCGCCTGCACCAGGAACTGCCTTACCAGATGACGGTGGAAACCGAGGACTGGGAAGAGAAGAAGGACGGCTCGGTGCGTATCCAGCAGGTGGTGATTGTTGGGCGCGAGAGCCACAAGGCCATCGTGCTTGGAAAGGGCGGGGGGGTGATCCGCCAGGTGGGACAGGCCGCGCGTGAGGAACTCGCTGAGATCCTCGACCGCAAGGTGCACCTCTTCCTGTTTGTGAAAGTGGATGAGCGCTGGCAGGAAAAACGCGAGCGCTATGAAGGGCTGGGCCTCGATTTCGATGTCTGACCGGGCCATGCTGGCAAGATGAACTGGAGCGATGAGGCGATTGTCCTGGGCGGGCGCCGCTTTGGCGAAAGCGGGCTGATCCTGGATGTGCTGACGGCGAGCCACGGCCGCCGGTCGGGCCTCGTCTATGGCGGCGCGTCGCGAAAGAAACGCGCGCAATATGAGCCGGGCAACTCCGTCACAGTGTCCTGGAGCGGGCGCCTGGAAGACCAGCTTGGCCGCTTTGATGTGGCAGAGGCCAGCCGCGAGCGTGGCGCGCGCCTGCTGGATACGCCGCTTGCTTTGAAAGCGCTGGCCGTCACCACGAGCCTGTTGCGCGAAGTTCTGGATGAGGGAGACGCAACGGGGTCGGCGCTTTATGGGCCGAGCCTTCTTCTGCTGGACAGTCTTGAGGATGAGGCGGTGTGGCCTGCGCTTTATGTGCGCTGGGAGTATGGTCTGCTCTCTGCCTTGGGATTCGGCTTGGACCTTGAGGCCTGCGCTCTTTCCGGCGCCAATGATGGGCTGACCCATGTCTCCCCCCGGACAGGGCGTGCTGTGCGTGGGTCCGAAGCGGAGGAATATCTCGACCGGCTTTTGCCTTTGCCGGGGTTCTTGCTGGACGCGGCCTCACCAACAGGGCCGAGAGAACTCGCCCATGGGCTGGACCTGACGGGGCATTTCCTGGCCGCGCGGCTTTTTGCATCCGTTCACAAGGATCTGCCCGACGGGCGCGCCCGGCTTGTGGCACAGATGCAACGTGCGGGTGTTATTGCGCTTTAAGAGTGCAAATTTACTCTTGTTCATTTTCCGTTTATCGATCAAATGATAGCGAAATTCAATAAGGATTGCACGAAGGAGCCTCCCCATGAAAACTGTCACCACACTCGCCGGCGCCAGCCTCAGCCTCGTCTTTCTCGCTGGCTGTATCCATGTCGATGAAGGCAGCTATTCCGACGCCGACATGATTGCCCGCAACACCGAAGCCGCTCTGCGCGTGTGTGGGGAAGGTCATGTTCAGGAAGTCGATGAAGATGGTTATACCTGCAAGAAAGACTAGGTTCGCTTGTGCCCAGCCAGTCTCATCATAGCCCTCATCCTGAGCGGAGACGAAGGACGAGGGCGGGCAACGGAGAATAGATCTCTGATTTCCCGCCCCATGGTTCGTCTCCGCTCACCATGAGGCTGAGAGCGGATAGAGCGAAAGATAAGAGAACCAAGACCCTCCTAGCGACAGGTGAATCCGCCGCCCATGTCGAAGTGAAAATGATCGGCATGGGCGGCGTTATAATCGGGGCCTAGCCCGACCCGGAACACGTCGCACCCGCCCTCGAAAATCTCTTCCAGGAACTCGCCCTCCGGCGACTCGGCCCGCCAGTCCTGTTTCACCGTCACTCGGCTGCCATCTGCCAATGTAAACCCAGCAATGTCGATGGCATTGGCCGTGGCATGTTCTGACCAGGGCGCATTGGCGCGGTTATACATGCGCCGGCACGAGAACGTTCCATAGGTCTCAATTCGGCTGACCTGATGGCCAAGATGACGCTCTGCGGCCGGGTGCAGCACGTCGCGCTCCCAGACATACAGCGCGGCCGCGAGCGGGCAGGTGGTGCGCACGGCCGCATTATAGGGCGTCACCGATTGTTCGAGATTGATCGCCCCGTGCAGGCTGCACGCCTCGCCAGTGTCTTCTGCTTCAAGCTCGGCATATTTCACGCCCGCCTCAGTCAGCGCGGCCCGGCAATAGTCGGGCATGCGTGAGAGGCGATCCAGTTGCGCTCCCGTCGCCCATCCGATAGGCCGCTCAAGCGAGACAGGCCGCCAGGGCACATGCTGGGGCGGGGCCAGAAAATGCACGGCGGCAAAGAGCCCGGCGAGAAACAGGATAAACGCCCCCCGGCGGATCCAGATCTGCATCGTGGCCTTTGTCCTTCCTTAACCAATGCCCGGTTTTTGTTAACAGCACAGATTCTGACGGCACGCATGTCGTGACCGCAATTGCTTTTTACAGAGGACCGCGCAATGAGCGACATTATGGATAACGACTCAGAACGCGTCATCAACGAGCCCATGAGCGAAGCGCTGTCCAAGCGCTATCTCGCTTACGCACTTTCCACCATCACGTCTCGCGCGCTGCCCGATGTGCGCGACGGCCTGAAACCGGTCCAGCGTCGCATCCTTTATGCGATGCGTGAGCTAAAGCTGAACCCCGAGGGCGCCTATCGTAAATGTGCAAAGATCGTCGGCGAGGTGATGGGTAATTTCCATCCCCACGGCGACAGCGCGATCTATGACACGCTGGTGCGCCTGGCCCAGGATTTTTCGGTGCGTTATCCGCTGGTCGACGGGCAGGGCAACTTTGGCAATATCGACGGTGATGCGGCGGCCGCCATGCGGTATACCGAAAGCCGCATGACCGAGGCCGCCAAGCTCCTGTTGGAGGGGCTGGACGAGGATGCGGTCGATTTCCGCGACACATATGATGAGCTGAATGAAGAGCCGGTCGTCTTGCCCGCAGGCTATCCGAACCTGCTCGCCAATGGCGCGACGGGCATTGCGGTGGGCATGGCGACATCCATTCCCCCGCACAATGCCGCCGAAGTGATCGATGCCGCGCTGCACTTGATCAAACACAAGTCGGCGACGACAGAAGAACTCTTGCAGATCATGCCCGGCCCGGATTTTCCGACGGGCGGCGTGATCATCGAATCGCGCGAGTCCATTCTCGACGCCTATGAAACCGGGCGCGGCGCCTTCCGCATGCGGGCGAAATGGCATGTGGAAGATCTTGGCCGCGGCACCTGGCAGGTCGTGGTGACTGAAATCCCATACCAGGTGCAAAAGAGCCGGCTGATTGAGAAGATCGCTGAACTGATCGAGGCCAAGAAGGTCCCGCTACTTGATGATGTACGCGATGAGAGCGCCGAGGATGTTCGCCTGATCCTGGAACCTCGTTCCAAGACCGTAGAACCGGATGTCATGATGGAGAGCCTGTTTAAGCTCTCCGATCTGGAATCACGCTTCTCACTGAACATGAATGTGCTGAATGACGGCGTGCCCCAGGTGATGGGTCTGCGCGGTGTCCTGAAAGCCTATCTCGACCATCGCCGCGAAGTCGTCCAGCGCCGCGCGCGCCACCGCCTGGAGAAGATAGAGAAGCGCCTGCACGTGCTCGACGGCTACCTGATCGCCTATCTCAATATCGATGAGGTGATCCGTATCATCCGTGAGGAGGATGAGCCGAAACAGGTGATGATGGAGCGTTTCCACATCACCGATGTCCAGGCCGAAGCCATCCTGAATCTCCGCTTGCGTGCCCTGCGCAAACTGGAGGAGATGGAACTGCGCGGTGAGCATGAGTCTCTGACCGAAGAGCGCGAGCAACTAATCCTTCTACTCGGTTCCGAAGCGCGTCAGTGGACCAAGGTTGGCAAGGAACTCACCGAGGCCCGTAAGATCTTTGATCCGGAAACCGAACTTGGCCGGCGCCGCGCCCAGTTTGGTGATGCCCCCGAAATCGATCTGGAGGCCGCGTTGGAGGCCTCCACCCCGAAAGAGGCCTTCACCGTTCTGCTCTCCACCAAGGGGTGGATCCGCGCCATGAAAGGCCATGGCCATGATGCCGAGCAGGCCAAGTTCAAGGATGGGGACAGTTTGTTTTCTGCTGTCGAGGTCTGGTCTACCGACAAGCTGATCCTGATGTCATCGGATGGCCGTGCCTTTACCATAGGCGCTGACAAGTTGCCCGGCGGGCGCGGCCATGGTGAACCAATTCGTCTGTCCATTGATCTGGAAGACAGTGTCGACATCTTCGCCATGTTCAAGCTGGATGAAGGCAACAAGCGTATTGTTGCTTCCAGCGCGGGATATGGCTTCATCGTACCCGAGAGCGAGTTGGTCTCTTCCCGCAAGGCGGGCAAGGCCGTGGTGAGTGTGCCAGATGGGGCGCAGCTTGCCGTCTGCGAAGTGGCGCGCGGTGACATGATCGCGGTGGTTGGCAGCAATCGCAAGCTGGTGATCTTCGAGCGTGAGGACCTGCCGGAAATGCCGCGCGGCAAGGGTGTAAAACTGCAGGCTTATCGCGGCGATGACGCCCTGGCCGATGCCGCGGTTTTCGATCGACAGGATGGTCTGTTCGTGATTGACGGCGCCGGACGCAATAAATCCATTCCCGAATGGGAAGAATGGCTCGGCAAGCGTGCGCAGGCGGGCAAGATTGTTCCGAAGGGCTTTCCAAGGTCGGGTATGTTGAACGGCTAAGCCGCCGCCATTCAGTTGAACCGGACAGGCTTGCGCCCACCGGCCAGCAAGGCTACCGCTGTTGCAGCCAAAAACTTCACTGGGACGGGATGGGCATGGAAGCCATTTATATTGTTCTGGGGCTGATCGCGCTGATCGTGATTGGCACCATCGTCATCTATAACGGCCTGGTATCGAAGCGACAGCGCTGCAACCAAGCCTTCGCCGATATCGACGTTCAGCTGAAGCAGCGACAAAACCTGATTCCGAACCTGGTGGAGACCGTAAAGGGCTATGCCAGCCATGAGCAGGATACTTTCCAGCAGGTCATCGCCGCGCGTTCTGCCGCCATGGCTGCATCTGATCCAAATGCGGTGTCGCAAGCAGAAACAGTGTTGTCCGGTGCGCTCGGCAAACTGTTCGCTCTGGCAGAGAATTACCCCGATCTGAAAGCGAATGAAAACTTCAAACAGTTGCAGGAAGAGCTTTCCCTGATCGAGGACAAGCTGGCCGCGGCTCGCCGGTTCTACAATTCCGCCGTTCAAGACTACAACACCGCCCGCGAACAGTTCCCCGGTTCGATCATTGCAGGCTCTTTCAACTTCGAGCCGCGCAGTTTCTTCGATGTCGGCATCGAAGCGCGCGATGATCTCTCGAAGGTTCCAAAGGTGAAATTCGGGGACTAACTAAAAAGCATCTGTTTTGCGGTCCATCCGGACCGCCTCTTCAAGGGCTTGTCTTATTGGCAACTTTCCGTTCGCAGATGCTCTCGTTTGCTCCGAAGGGCCTTTAATTGAGAGTATTGTCGTAACAGGTCTTCGATATTATATTGTAAGCATCAAAGAGAGGAAGTCATCATGAGCTGGATTTTAAATGCACATTCGCCCAGTGAAGGCGTCGCGCGTGCTGGCTTCGTTTTGACGGGAATTGTCGGCCTGGTTGGCTCCCTCGTTTCCCTGGTGATTCTTTTCATCTAGTTTCGGGCTTCACGAGTAACAGCTAAAGAAACAGGCTGGCAAAACTTGGGT
>JALEGE010000112.1 GCA_022760335.1 Hyphomonadaceae bacterium | reverse complement strand
GTCGTGGATATCCATCGTTCTCGGTATCTATGCCGGCCTTGAGGTTTCCATTATTTGCATTTTTGCATTTTTGCATTTTTTTTGATGTCGCCGCTGTTCTGCGAAGTAGAAATTTCAGCGCAGTAAAATCCCACGCTGACGCAAGGTGAGGCATATCATGCCCCATTTGCGGGCATTGACAGAATTCAAAGGACCGCAAACTGAGGCGTTTTTGACACACTGACTGCATTTTTATGACGAAACAGCAACAGCGCGTTGACGCGGTTGGTGAGCGGTCGATAGCGTCCGCCCCCAGAGCGGCCAAAGAGCCGTCTACTACCTCAATTAGCAGTTCCCATTGGAGGTCCACACAGTGAACGGGTACAAACTCAAATCCCGCCTGCTCGCCTCGTCCGTTTTTGCGGGCGCAGCGTTCGGGCTCTTCGCCATGTCGGCGGCAGCGCAAGAAAGCGGCGAATCCGAAGCGCGCCAGGATACCGTTACGGTTACCGGCTCGCGCATCGCCAAACAGGACTTTGTGTCCAACAGCCCGATCGCAACGGTCGATGCGGAGACCTTCGAACTGACCGGCTCGGTCAACACCGAAGACGTTCTGAACACCTTGCCGCAAGCCATTCCCGGTTTCGACCGTACGTCGAACAACCCCGGCGATGGTACCGCCACGGCCAACCTGCGTGGTCTGGGCTCTTCGCGTACCCTGGTCCTGGTGGATGGCCGCCGCATGGTGCCTAGCCGTTCCGACGGTGTGGTCGATCTCAACACCATTCCGCCGTCCATGGTTGAGCGTGTTGAAGTCATCACCGGTGGTGCTTCGGCTGTGTACGGTTCCGATGCCATCGCCGGCGTTGTGAACTTCATCCTGAAAGACGACTTCGAAGGCGTGGAAGCCAATATTGGCTATGAGTCCACGGTTGAATATGGCGACGCTCAGTTCTGGACAGCGGACCTGACCATTGGTGCAAATTTCGACAATGGCCGCGGTAACGTCACCACGAACTTCTCATTCACTGATCGTGAAGACGTGTTCTCGTCCGAGCGTGACTTCTCCGCGAATATTCCCGGTGGTGGTGGTTCTTCGGGTGTTCCGGATGGTCACAGCTTTGATGCCTTTGACTTCACCGCGTTGGGTCAGGCTCCGCTGAGCGGCATGAGCGTCGACACCATCGGCTGTTCCACAGCCGGAACGGGGCTTGTCGATCCTGATTCTTCGCTGCGCACGGAAGATGATGATGGCAATCCGTTGATGGCCATGGTTTCCGGGGATGAATTCTGCGGTGGCCAGGCGATTTTTGCCGGTGCGGACGGCTTCCGTCCCTGGATCGACAGTGGCGAAAATTCAGACCGCTATAACTATGCGCCCGTGAACTATCTGCAACTGCCGCAGGAACGTTTCTCGAGCACGACGGTTGGTCGGTATGAAATCAGTGAAAGCGCTGAAGTTTACAGCCGCTTCTCCGCCTCCTTCAACCAGGTGCCTCAACAACTTGCGCCGACCCCGGCCTTCACCTCGATTACGACGGCTGTGAACAACCCGTTCCTGAGCCCGACGGCTCAGCAGGCATTCTTCAATCTGTCCACAAATCAGATTGCAACCGCGCAAGCCAATCTGGACGGGCTTGATCCGGCTGACTTCGACACGATGGATGAGTTCCTCGATGCACAGGCCAGCGCGCAGACGGCACTCGCCAACATCACCGCGTCAAACGATACGAACGGTGATGGAATTGCCGACTCTTTGACGACCTTCATCGGTCGCCGCATGGAAGAAACCGGTGGCCGTGTGTCCAATGACGACCGCTTCTCCTTCCAGTTCCAGGCGGGCCTGAAAGGCGAGCTTGCGGGTCGTTTTGACTATGATGTCTATTTCCAGAAGGGCCGCACGCAGAACAATAACGACCTGGAAGGCGATATCTCGCTGACCCGTTACCTGCAGGCTGTGAATGTCACCGATGATGGCAATGGTAACCCGGTCTGTGTCGACCCCTCGGGCGGGTGTGTGCCGCTGAACATCTTCGGTCAGGGGAATATCTCCGAGGCCGCTGCGGAATACGTGTCCCTGCGTATCAATGCCAAGTCCGAATATGACCAAACCGTTTTTGCCGCCAGTATTGCTGGTGACACTGAAGGTCTGGTTGAGCTTCCGGGCGGTCCCATCGGCTGGGCCGTGGGTGGTGAGTATCGTGAGGAAGAATTTGACTTCCGCCCGTCGGACGATCTGGCGCAAGGCGCGATCCTGGGCTTCAACGGCGCTCCGCCGGTCTCGGGCGGCTTCGATGTCTATGACCTGTTCGGTGAAGTCTATGCACCGATCCTGCGGGATGCACCCTTTGCGGACATCCTTGCTGTTGAAGCTGCGTTCCGGACTTCGGACTACTCCACCGTTGGCCAGACCGAAGCCTACAAGATTGGTGGCGAATGGGCTCCGATCGAAGATCTGCGTTTCCGCGCACTGTTCAACACCGCTGTTCGCGCACCGAACGTGCTAGAACTCTTCACGCCACAATCGAATGGCTTCCCAAGCGCTCAGGACCCCTGCTCGACCACAAATCGTCCAGTCGATAATGGAATTGCGGCGCTTTGTGCTGCAACAGGTGTGCCGGCCGGATCCATTGGAGATACGCCAGATGGCGAATCTGCAAACCCGGCCTTCTACCAGCAGCGCAACTCGCAGGTGGAAAGCCTCTTCTTTGGTGAGAACCCGAATCTCGCACAGGAAGAAGCCGAAACCCTCACTGTGGGTGCGGTCTGGTCGCCGAGCTTTATCGAAGGTCTGACACTCGCCGTCGATTACTACTCCATCGAGATTGATGCCTACATCACCACCTTCGGTGGCGGCACCCAGGGGCTCTTTGACCAGTGCTATGGCGAGGCCTTCAACCCAACTCAGGACCCGGACAACGAGTTCTGTGTGGCGCTGAACCGTCAAGCGAACGGTGAAGCCTTCCCACTGGTGCCGAATGCCAATTCCGGTTTCCTGGAAACCAAGGGCCTCGACATTCAGGCAGACTATCTGTTCAGTCTTGGTGCTGTTCCGGGTGACTTCACGGTGACCTATGCCGGCCTGCTGTTGGATACCTGGGACTTCCAGGCTTCTGCGGCCTCAGACGTTCAGGATTGTGTCGGCAAGTTCGGCAACTTCTGTGATGATCCGATCCCGGAATATAAGCATAATGCGACGCTTGGCTGGTCCGAAGGGCCGCTCCAGGCTCAAGTGCGCTGGGAGTATATCGGCGAGGTTGAAGACGATGGCGGTTCAGGCGTGACCATCGACGCGACCAGCTACTTCAACGTCAACGGGGCTTACGACATTACCGACAATCTCCGTATCAGCGGTGGAATCGACAATTTGCTGGACGAAACGCCGCAAATTCTGCCCGACAGCATCTCCGAGCAGGCCAATACCTATCCGGCCACGTATGATGTGTTCGGTCGTACGGCTTATGTGAACGTGAAATTCCGCTTCTAAGGATCTCACGACCAGCTCAAAATTGGATATGGCGGGCCTCCGGGCCCGCCATTTTCTTTTGACTGCAGATCGCCGAATTAAGAAGCCTTCCGTCTCGGGCCGCTCGATTGTCTCTGCTTATCAGCTTTGCTGCCAGCGCGCATAAAGCGCAGTCGGTAACAGGCGGTCGGAGCCTTGCTGTGGGAGTGCCATTTCGCCGGTTTCGATCTGGCCGCCGAAGCCGGTCATCCGGTCGGCCAGGGTCTGGGCCAGGGCAAGATATGAAAGGCGTACGGCATAGGCGGTGGCGATGACGAAGAGCGGCTCGGGCGAGAGCAGGGCGCGCACGCCATCGAGTAGCGCCGGCAGGCTCTCCTCAAACCGCCAGGTCTCATTCTTCGGGCCGCGTCCGAATTTCGGCGGGTCGAGCACGATGCCGTCATAGGTGTTGCCACGGCGGATCTCGCGCGCGACGAATTTCATCGCATCATCAGTGATCCAGCGGATTGCACGGTCATCCAGTTCGGAAAGCGCCTGATTTTCCTTGCCATAGCCATTGGATTTCGGGCTGGCATCGAGGTGCACCACCTCGGCCCCCGCCGCAGCGCACGCAAGGGACATGAGGCCGGTATAACCGAAAAGATTCAGCACCTTGACCGGCCTTCCTGCTGCACGAATTTGTTCCTGTGCAAAGCGCCAATGCACCGAATGCTCCTGAAAGACGCCCAGATGACGGAAGGGTGTGCGCCGTGCCTGGAATCGCAATTCTTCCCAATGGAGCGGCCAGACCTCGGGTGCATCGCCGCGTACGAGACGCCAGGCGCCGCGATCGTCATCCTGGGCCTTGGCATCGAAGACCGCGTCAGCTTGCCAACTGTCGGGCGGGGTTGCTGGCGTCCAGAAAGCCTGTGGGTCAGGGCGCGAGACGGTTTGGGTGCCAAAGCGCTCAAGCTTGCGCCCCGCACCGCTGTCGAGCAGGGCGTAGGCCTCCCAGTCATCTGCGATAAGCAGGCGTGTGGTCAGTTTCATTCCCGCGCTCCCGAAAAGCCGGTCTGGCGCCAGGCTTCATAGACCATCAGGGCCGTGGCCTGGGCCAGGTTCAGGCTGTCTGCCCCGCCGCGCATGGGGATACGGGCCAGAGTTTCGCAGGCCGCCTCAAGCGTTTCCGGAACGCCCGACTGTTCATTGCCCATCAAGATCACGCCGCGCTGGCCATAGTCGACCTGATCATGGCGCAGGGTGCCATTCATCGTTGCCGCCGTGCGCTGGACCCCGCCGCGCGCGCACCAGTTGTTAAAGTCTGCCAACCCGGTGGTGAAAACCGGCATGTCGAAGATCGACCCCATGGAGGCACGCACCGCTTCCAGACTGTAAGGATCGCAACAGGTTTCCAGCAGGATCACACCGTCGATCCCGGCACAGTCGGCGGTGCGCAATATGGTGCCGAGATTGCCGGGGTCGCGCACTTCATAAAGTGCAATCCATAAGCCCTTCTGGGGCAGAGGCGCGCCTCCAAGCTCAGGATGTTGCTGGCGGAAGGCGCCGACCACGGCATTGGGATTGTCCTTGCGCGCCAGTTTCGACATCACCCGATCAGGCGCGGCGAACCGGCGCGCGCCATTAGCTTCAGCGGCTTCAGCCAAGGCTGCAATATGCGGACGCGTAAGGGCCTGGCTGCTGATGGCGAGTGTGTCCAGATGCCAGCCGCGATCCAGGCCTTGCTGGACCAGTCTTGGCCCTTCAGCGAGAAACAGG
Organism: Hyphomonadaceae bacterium; assembly: GCA_022760335.1. Classification (GTDB taxonomy): domain Bacteria; phylum Pseudomonadota; class Alphaproteobacteria; order Caulobacterales; family Hyphomonadaceae; genus UBA5336. Next base: position 2,761 of record JALEGE010000112.1, on the reverse strand, counting down.
CCGGTCTCGCTGCGTGCCTTCTTGCGCTCGAGCGCGCGGAGCGCTTTGACTCGCGGATTAGCGGCGCTTGAAATGATTTCCAATTCGGGGCCGGGCGGCAACTGTGAACCTCACTTGCGATGGGCATCTGATTGGGGCATGCGTGTCAGGGGAACGCGCGTTGTAAAGAATAGAGGGGCTCGTTTTATGCGGCTTTTTGACGGTATCCTCGCCGGGTTGGGCGCGCTTGGCCTGCTCGCGCTGGCAGGCTGGTCTTATCTGCAGTTTCCATCGCTTGCAAAGGGCTATGAGGCACGGCTGCAGTCTGGCGTGGAGGCGGCCCTGGCCGAAAGCGGTCATGACTGGGTTCAGGTCGAGATGCACGGGCAAACGGCATATCTCTCTGGCCAGTCCGGTTCCGAGGATGCGCGCGCGCAAGCTGTCGAGGTCGCGTTGAGTGCCATGGGCGCTGGGGGCATGGCGTTTGGCGGCGTCAGCCAGGTTGAGGCCAGCTTTGAGGAAGTTGACCTGGTTTCCCCCTTCATATGGCGCGCGACGCGCACAGCTGTTGGCGACCTGGTTCTCACTGGGCATGTCCCGAGTGAGGCGGCAAAACTGTCTCTGGAAACAACGGCGAATGCCTTGAGCGCGGGGGAGGTGCAAGACCGCACGGAGATCGCCGCCGGCGCGCCGGAGGGCAATTGGCTGGCGGTTGCGGACATGGCGTTGGCCAGTGTGGCGGAACTCGATAGTGGGTCTGCGCGTTTTGAGGATGCATCGCTTTATATATCGGGCATCGCCATGGACAATGAACGCCGCGCCCGCCTGTCTGCGGAAATTGCCGGTCTGGGCGAGCCCTTTTCCGGCTATCCTGACATTCGCGGGCCCAGCTTGTGGTCAGCTCGCCATGTTGATGGTGTTCTGGTGTTGGAAGGCGAGGTGGCGAGTGAAGCCGAGCGCAGTGATGTCTATGGCATCGCCGCCGCACATTTCGAAGGCGAAGTGGTCGATGAGATGCGCGTTGCCGGTGAGGTCCGACCAGGCTGGATCGAAGGCGCCCGCCTTGGCCTGCCGCACTTTGCAAGGTTTCAGTCCGGCTGGTTCGGTTTTGATCCCGATGGCGACGGCTTCACCATCGCTGGTAAGGCTTCTGGCAGTGTTTTGGCCTATCTTCGCGAGGATATGGCGAACCTTGGCGGTTCGTATGCGGTCACGATTGATGGTGCTGAAGTGGCTGTGGATGTCAGTGAACTGGCTGATCTCGCCCTGACCGGCGATGTGCGCGCTGATTGTGAGGCACAGTTTGCCGCCGTTCTGGCCGCAAATACGGTTGTCTTTGCCAGTGGAAATGCTGAAATCTCACGCGAGAGTGGGACGACGCTGGACAAGCTCATGGCCGTCGCCGGGCAATGTGATGAGGGACTCGTGCTTGAGATTGGTGGCCATACAGACAGTATTGGCGAGCCAGTCTTCAATGTGTATCTCAGCGAGATTCGCGCACAGGCTGTGAGTGATTATATGGTCGAACATGGCTTTGCTACGGAGCGTTTGCGTGTCATCGGATATGGGCCGGACAACCCGGTTGCCGACAATGCCACGCCAGAAGGGCGGGCCGCCAATCGGCGGATAGAATTCAAAGTGCTGGAGCAAGATGAATGACCTGGCTACTGACACAAATGTGGGCCCTGTTGGGCGGCGCGGCTTTCTTGGCCCTTATCTTGGGCTGGGGCTTGCGGGGCGCCTTGTTGAAAGGGCGCTTGCGGCGGGCAGAGGTGGAAGCCGGTATTGCCAAGACAGAGCTTGAACAGGCGCGGGGCGAGATTGAGGGCCTCTATGTCGCCCAGCGCAAGCTGGCCGCGACCGCGCCAGTAGGGGACATGGAAGCTGAGATCGCGGCGCGTGATGGCCAGATTGCCGAGCTTTCTGGTGAAGTTGCGGAGCTTCGCGCGGCCCTGGAAAGCGCCCAGCCTGTACCGTCTGCATCTGCTGTGGAAGCGGTTTCGGAGACTGATGAAGAGGATGCGTCAAACCTGGAATGGCGCAACCGTTATCTGGAATCCCAGGTTCGCGCGCTTCAGGAGCAGTTACACGCTGCCCCCGCGGCGTCCGAGGCGCCTGTTGCGATGGCGACCCCGTCGGCCGAGCCTGCCCTTGAGACGGAGAGTGGTGAGACTGTTGAGCTCAGCAAACTGCGCTGGCAGAATGACTATCTGCGCACGCGCCTGAAAGTGTTTGAACAGCGCGCTGGTGTGCAACTTTCCGGCGAACCGCCTGAAAGCCCGGATGATCTGGACGAGGAAGAAGAAGCCGAAGTGTCCGAGGTCACCATTGATGATGGTCGCGAGACACCGGACCAGGAACTCGCGCGCCTGCGTTGGCGGAACCGTTATCTGGAAGGTCGACTGGCCTATCTGGAGGAAGAGCGCAGCAAGGAGCTTGAAGAGCCGGCCTCGGTCGCCAGCGCTTCAGTTGCCCCGCAACCCGCTGAATCGATAACCGCGCCAGATGTGCCGGTTGAAGCGCCTGCTCCCTCCGTGGTGCAAGAAGAAGCGCCTGTGCTGGAAGATCCGCCTTCGGTGGAGATGTCTGAGGCAGATACTCCGGGTGAAACATTTGAACCCGCAGTCGAGGCAGACGAAACACCGGATACTCAGTTGGAAGATACGGTCGAATCGACGACCGACACTGAGCCTGAGCCTGAGCCTGAGCCTGAGCCTGAGCCTGAGCCTGAGCCTGAGCCTGAGCCTGAGCCTGAGCCTGAGCCTGAGCCTGAGCCTGAGCC
>JALEGE010000111.1 GCA_022760335.1 Hyphomonadaceae bacterium | reverse complement strand
GGCGAAAAATAACCGACTCTAGGTGCGGCCCGTCTTATGCGGCCATGACGCGATCGACTTCCTCGACGATTTCGCGCAGGTGGAAGGGCTTGGACAGGACCTTGGCCCCGGCCGGTGTCGGCGCGCCCGAGGCCAGCGCCACGGCGGCAAAACCAGTGATGAAGACAATCTTCATGGCCGGGTCGAGTTCGGCGCCGCGCCGCGCCAACTCGATACCATCAAGGCCCGGCATCACGATATCGGTGAGAAGAAGATCGAACACCTCGCGCTCCAGCGCCTCCAGGGCGCCCTCGCCATCGGCATAGTCCTGCACTTCATGTCCGGCCCGGCGCAGCGCCGCGGCAAGGAATGCGCGCATGGAGTCGTCGTCTTCCGCGAGGAGGATTTTTGTCATGGTTGCCCCTGGAATCATCGCCTGTCAGATAAGGGAAATAGCCGAATTTCGGTAAATTGACCATGAACAGAGGAAGACTTTGCTTGACCTTTTGTGGGTTTCGCAAACCATAACGTCCATGTCACTTGCCGCTCCGATCCCTTCTACACCCCGAATTTCGGAGCCGGTCTCCACTCCCGTTACCTATGGCGCGCCATATACCTACCTGCCACCGCGTGAGGATGGGCTGCCTCTGATCTTTGCTTCCCCCCATTCAGGGCAGTACTATCCCGATACGATGCGCGACGCGCTCTGTGTGCCGCTCATCGATCTTCAGCGCACGGAAGACGCTTATGTGGACGACCTGTTTGCTGCTGCCGCAGGACGTGGCGCAGGCTTTCTGACGGCCCGCTATGCCCGAGCATTCGTGGATCTTAACCGCGATCCGCTGGAACTCGACAAGCGCATGTTCGATGGTCCGCCACCGCGCCGTTGTGGCATGCCGGGGCCGCGCGTGGAGGCCGGATTGGGCTGTATACCCCGTGTCGGGGCACGTGGGCATACAATCTACCGCACACGGCTTGCTCCGGAAGAAGGCGAGGCGCGCTTGCGTGATGTGCATGATCGCTATCATCGCCATCTCTCAGCTGAGCTGTCGCGCCTGCACGCGCTGCACGGCATGGCTTATCTCATTGATTGTCATTCCATGCCTTCGCGCCAGCCCAGTCGCCGGCCCCTGGCGGAGATCGTGTTGGGAGACCGATTCGGATCAAGCTGCTGTGGTCGCCTGACCAGCTTGATTGAAAAGCGCTTCCGCCGGCTGGGCTACACCGTGGCGCGCAATGCGCCCTATGCGGGGGGGTACACCACCTTGCGTTACGGCCGACCACAGCGCGGATTGCATGCCATTCAGATAGAGATCCGCCGTGATCTCTATATGGATGAGTTGCGCGTCCAGCGCGCGGCCGGATTCAGCCAACTGGCGCATGATGTTTCGGAAGTGGTGGCGGACCTGGTCGCCCATGTCACGCGCCAGGCGCGCAAGGCGTGAATAAAAAAACGCCGTGCTGGAAGCCAGCACGGCGATTAGGTAAAGGGAGGAAACGCCAAGAGGCGTCAGCACCGAAGTGCTTCAGCCATATTATTGTGCGGCGCAAAATGATCAAGCATTTTTTCGCAGCTGCACAATGAAAGTGTTTTAAGTGTCAGTAAAATAAGGGTTTTTTTCTCAGCAAATTCACTGCGGCATGGCGATTGCTCTGCTCAGCAGCGATGACCCTAAACGAGACGCGCCCGAAGGCCGCTCGGAATGCTGAGGAGTAAGAGTATGGCCGACGATATCGACCTGCATGTAGGAAAACGCCTGAGACGGCGCCGCCGCCTTCTGGGCATGACCCAGCAAGATCTGGCAAGCCAAGTAGGTGTGCGCTTCCAGCAGATTCAGAAATATGAGTGCGGCGCCAATCGCGTGACTTCATCGCGCCTGTATGACCTCTCTCGCGCCCTGAATGTGTCGGTGCAATATTTCTTCGACGGTATTACACCAGCGGATGCCCCGGCCAATCCGGCCAATGATGCAGAGCGTCTGGAAGGCGATATTCTCTCGCAAAAGGAAACGCTGGAACTGGTGCGGGCCTATTATCGCCTGTCCGAGCGTCCGCGCCGCCGCCTGTTGGAGCTGGCCAAGGCACTGCAAAGCGAAGCAGACGAGCAACAGGGCGGCGCGGCTTGACCTGACGCCCTGCCATGGCGCATCAGCGCGCCATGGACACATTGTACCCTCAAGAGCATTCCGAGACCCTGGCGCTGATCCAGCGCCTGGTCGAGGTCTCGCGGCCGATCACGCTCGGCCATTTCCGCTCAGATCCGGAAACCGAGACCAAGGGCTCCGGGCGGGGCTATGATCCCGTGACCGTGGCCGACCGCGACGCCGAAGCAGCGATTCGCGCTATTCTGGAACATGAGCGCCCAGCTGATTCCATTATTGGGGAGGAGCATGGCACCCGCGAAGGCACCAGCGGCTGGACCTGGTATCTCGATCCCATCGACGGCACGCGCGCCTATGTGGCGGGCCTGACCAGCTGGACCACCCTGATCGGCCTGGCCGGACCAGATGGCATGCCGGTCTATGGCGCAATTGCTTGTCCAGCAGTGGATGAGCTTTATCTGGGTTGGCCCGGCGGGGCGGGGCTTTTGCAGGGTGAGCGTGCAGAGCCAATCGCAGTGTCACCTTGCCAGGATCTGCGCCAGGCGCGCATCTCGACCACCGATCCCTTCATTTTTACTCCAGCTGAAGAAGGCGCCTGGACGCATTTGCGTGCCACGGCGCGGATCAGTCGCTATGGCCTGGACGCTTATGCCTATGCGCGCCTGGCTGCCGGCACGCTGGACCTTGTCGCCGAAAGCGGCCTCAAGCCTTGGGATGTCGCCGCGCTTGTCCCGGTGGTGCGTGGCGCGGGGGGGCTGGCGCTCGACTGGCGCGGCCGGCCCGCCACCGCCAGCGGGGGACAGCTGGTCTGCGCGGCGAGCCGGCCCGTGATCGACCAGGCGCTGCTTGCTCTGAAGCGCTCGGCCGAATGAGTTGAAACTAAAGCACCAAAACTGGCCGGTTACAGCTGGCGCCGGTGACCCAGAGGTCGGCTTCGCCCAGGTGCAAGCCCAGATCGACCAGCAGAGTGTCCACCGCGCGGGTAATGCCCCGCGCCAGCAGCGGCGCGTCATTGACATTCACGCCGAGGCCGGAGCGGGCCTGTTTCACAGTGCGCGCTGCGATTTCATCCGGCGAGAAGGAGACCGTTTGTACTTCCGAATCGGAAAGATCGAGGCTCAGCCGCCCGAGCAATCCAAGCTCCAGGGCGAGACTTGAAGGAGACGTGGTGACCTCAACATCCACGCGCTGAACCGTCCGGGCAGAGCAGACCACATCTGCAATCTCCGCGGTAGCACTGGCGAGATTGACTTCTATCCCGAGCCCGCCGAGCAGGGCAGTGTCTTCCAGTGCGGCAAGACGCAGGCGTGTTTGCGCGGTTTGCAGGGCATCTTCCTTTTCGCCAGAGAGGTTCCAGCTCATGAGCTGGGCGACTTCCCCAATCCGAAGTTCGAGTGTTGCCAAGCCTGAGGCGCCTTCAATTTCAAGGCTGATCTGCCGATCCCCATCGGCCAGGGCCGCGCTCGCAAACAGCAGGCGTCCGCCATCCACCACGATCGGCTCCGGGCCGTGCGGGGAATGGGCCGGGGCATACGCCAGGCCGTCATGGTGGATCAGGTCGCCAAGGGTCAGGGGCCGGCCAGCCAGTTCGGGCGCTACGGCGAAACCGGGCAGGGCCAGCCCGTCCGTGCGCGCCACCTGTAGCGCGGCGGCGACCGCACCGAGGGTCACTTCGCTGTCGAGCACTTCCTGATAGGTGACGGCCTGCAGGTCGAGATCAGTGTCCAGCGCGTCGAGAAAATCGAGCAGGCTGACCTGGACGTCGAGCAATTGCTCATAATCCATCGCCTTGATCGCGCCTTCATAGCCCAGGGCTGCCGAGAGGATTTCGCCCGAAAGCCCGCCTTCCAGGCGCAGAAGGCGCGAGCCCATGGCGAGTTCCGCCGTCGCTTCAACACGCGCCACAGCGCTGATATCCATCCGGTTGTCGTTTCGCAGCCAGCCTGAAGCAACATGTTCGCGCACCGGCACGGCCACATCCACGCGCACGGCATTCGCCGGAGACGTGTTTGCCTGATAGCGTGCATAACCTGTACTGGCCCGCGTTGTGCTATAATTGCCAGTGGTGACGGCGATGCTGACGCCTTCAAGATCGAAGCCCTGAGCCAGTAGCAAGGTGCGTACGCGTTCAGGTGTGACCTCACCGGAGGAGATGAGTTCCAAAGCCGCTAAATCCGCAGCGCCTTGCATGCGGCGTTTTTCAAGATAGGCCATGGAAATATTGGCAAGAACGGCCACAAACATGGCGGCACAACCAAAGAAGAGCGCGAACTGGGCAGCAAGAGCGCCCCGGCTTTCGCTTGCAATCATTTGAAGATGCGTGACCATCACATGTACCCCGTTATGCTTGAGCGGATTTCCAGGGTTTGCGGCGGCATGGGCAACAGGCCTTCCAGTACCCGCACGGGATGAGTGTCGGTGTCATATTCCAGCACCACTTCGGTTTCCTGGGTCGCGTCATCGTAGAAGACGCGCACGCGTGCCTGCTGACTGTCCAGCATCATGAAGCTGTCGATACGGTCGGACAGGTGCGCACTGGCGCGTTCCTGCTTTTCGGCAAGGGTCAGCCCCCCAAGGGCGGAGCGTGTCAGATCCGCGCTGAGTTGGTGTAGCGAAACCTGTGTCATGAACAGAAGGCCATAGCCGGCCATGATAAAACAGAGCAGCAGGAAGACCGGGGCCAGAAGCGCGAACTCCACGGCAGCTGTTCCCTTGCGGGTGGTCGCGATCTTGCGGGCGGCGCGCGATATCGTACTTGTACGCATTAAAATCCCCACACTAGATATGTGTTCTCGTGTAAGTAGATTTTCTGCGCGAGCGCCTAATGTGTCACAAAACGGATATGCGCGATTTCGGCAATTGGATTAACATTTCAATCGTATTCACGCCCTCGCAGAACAGCTTGCATGCTAGAAGGCGCCTTTATTTTCAACAGAAAGACTTAAAATGTGCCTATATATTAGGCGATTAAAATGGCGAAAATGATAGCGCAATCAGTCAACTTAAAATTGTTTGTTTCTGCGAAAAATTTTTGATTTTCTCAGCCTGAATGTTGCCAGGCTTTGGGTCTGTTGGCTGTTTTTGGCGCCTTTTCCCGCTTTTTCAGCCCTAGAGCATCGGGCGTTATATGTGAAACGCTCGATGCTCTAGGTTTTTTTGTGGTCGCGCCGGCTCATGCGAAAAACCGGAGTCCACTTTTTCGCCCGGCGCTCTAGC
>JALEGE010000110.1 GCA_022760335.1 Hyphomonadaceae bacterium | reverse complement strand
GGGCGCAGCTGCACGAACCAGTTCAGAAAATGGTGATCCCCCGTCTTTGAGCCACTCTCGTGAAGGCCCGGTCAGGTGTGGGGAAGGTGCGGCCCCTGCGAAGGTCGAGTTTGCCGAATGGCCGTTTCGGGCAGGTATCACTTCAGTATCACTGATGGTGTTTGAAAACCTGCAAGCTCGGGACGTCCCACTGCTTCTGCTTGTGGGGCGAGATCGACCCACCTCATTGCAATTTTCCCGTGAGGGCCAAGCCGTCTCCAGAGACGAAATATCGATTCAAGGCCTTGAGCCCTATCAGAAAGCCGCCGCTGTTCAGACACGAATGGACCAATGGGCAGGCTTCGATGCGGTTCAGTCCGCAACAGCAACTCAATAGTCGCAGCAGAAAATGAGCAAACCCATGAGCGAAACCGCGCCATCAGCAACCCGCAAGCTCCCACTCTTCTTCTCAAACCCGGTGATCTTGTCATCAAGTCTGCATCAGAAATGGCGCATTCGCTCCGGCAATCTTCAGTTTGCCTGTGATGCTGTCAGCGTGCCAATAACAGTCAGCGAATTTCGGTCGGCTTCCAGAGATTATCCAATCCTTTTCACACGAGACACTGCCGCGCCTATCTCGCTTTTGGGGCTTAAGGATCAAAATCTGTCCGTTACCACCGGAAACCGGTGGGCTGAGGGGCTGTATATGCCGGCATATGTGCGCCGCTATCCTTTTGGGGCTGTTTTGCTGAAGGAAAAAGATAGCCCTGTGTTGATGCTGGATGCAGGCAGCGACCGGGTGATAACGACGGAGGGGACTGAGGAAGGGGTGCCTCTGTTTGATGGCGATGAGCCAACAGTTTACGTGCAGAGCATGATTGCATTCTGCAAGCAATTTCATGGGGATGCGTTGAAGACGGATGCCTTCTCAAGGGCGCTTGCCGATGCAAATCTTCTGGTTGATCGGCATGCTGACATCACCCTGCCGAATGGAACTGACAAGTTTCAGATTGCGGGCTTCAGCATCGTTGATCCTGAGCGTTTCGCGGCCTTGCCGGATGCCATGATTGTGGATTGGCATCGCAAGGGGTGGCTTAACCTGATCCATCTTCATCTTGCATCGCTTGACCGCTTTGGCATGCTTATGGCGCGAGAGACCGGACGTCCCTCATCAGTGCCTCATGCGCCAGCTCAGCCGCGGCACTGAGCTCGCGGAATAGCTGTCACTCTGTCCAATTGGGGAAGATGTGCTGCTGTATCGCCGGATCTGCAAGGCGTTTCCCCGGCATCGTGGAAGGCAAGGCCGCGCGCGAAGCGGTTGTCCTGTAGTTGCCACAGGCCCCATGCCTCTTCGGCGCCATTCCAGCGCAGGTCATGGCCCTTGGCCTGGATGGCGCCGGTGAGGTTCATCAGGTTCATCCGCCTGCGCACCATGCTTGCCGCTTGCTCGGGCGTGTAGTCTGGCGCAAGCTCGGCCTTGCGCGCCCCGATCATCTGCGCGGTCGCGAAGATCCGGAACTTCGCCGTTTGCGGATCTTCCTGTGCCTTCGCGATCAACGGCTAGAGCGCCGGGCGAAAAAGTGGACTCCGGTTTTTCGCATGAGCCGGCGCGACCACAAAAACCCCAGAGCATCGAGCGTTTCACGTATAACGCCCGATGCCTAGGCCAGAGCCAGACTCCGCACTGCAAATGCGCGTCATTTCAACATGCGTCCCGCATTGTCGTGGATCTCCACCCTGATCCATAGCTCATCTGTCGCTGGAATCTGGACCGCTTTCAAGTCGGTGCGGCAGGCGGGGCGTAGCAGATGCGCAGCGCCAAGCGGCTCGGCTTGCCAATGGCTGCGCTTTGACTGGGGTGGCCGCAAAAAATTAAATTGAGAATGAGTTGCAATTGCGAAATAGATGTGGATGACTGGCGGTGCGCCGCAGGCATGAGTCTGCGGCCTGACTGGAAGGACAGAATGGAAAGGAGCGCCCATGTGCCTGCCCCTCGATCAAACCTCGCTGCTTTGTTGGCTGCACACCCAGGTGCGGGTGATGGAAGCCTGGCGTGAGGAACTCGCCATGCAGTTTGAAGTGAATGTGGAGCAAGTACAGCTCCTGGAGCGCCATTATCAGTGGCTCACAGGGGAAATCGCGGAGCTTGAAGGCGCCAGAAAAGTGGCTTGAGAATATGAAAAAGGCGCTACCTTCGGCAGCGCCTTCTCATGATCTGTCATCTTCTGGAGTTCCTAGCCGACAATGTCAGCCTCGGAGAAGAATTGCGCGATCTCAATCGCGGCATTCTCTTCGCTGTCGGAGCCGTGCACGGAATTCTCGCCGATGGAGTTTGCATAGAGCTTGCGGATCGTGCCCTCGGCGGCTTCTTCCGGATTGGTCGCGCCCATGACATCGCGATAGGCCTTCACGGCGTTTTCGCCTTCCAGGACTTGTACGACCACGGGGCCGGAGGTCATGAATTCAACCAGCTCGCCATAGAAAGGGCGCTCGGCATGGACCTCATAAAAGCGCTTGGCCTGGGCTTCGGTCATCTGGATGCGGCGCTGGCCGATGATGCGCAGGCCAGCGGCCTCGATCACGGCATTTACGGCGCCGGTCAGATTGCGGGCGGTGGCATCCGGCTTGATGATCGAAAAGGTACGTTGGGTCGCCATGTCTGGCTCCTGATGAAACTGTGTGGAATTGCGAGTGTTTCCGGGCCTATAGCGGGGCGCGCGGGACGGGGCAACCGGGCAGTTACGCCCCGGCTTCCTTCCAGCCGCCTTTTGCGGTCTGCTGGAAATAGCGGCAGGTGAGGCCGGCATCTTTCGCGGCCTTGAACTGGGCGCGGGCGGTGTCGCGCACCGCGCGGTCGTCGCCCTCGAACATCACCATGCAGCGGGCATAGGGCGCATCCGTCGGCGCGCTCGCCCCGTCGAGCAGGAGGAGGGCCTCGGCACCGTTTTCATTCTTCAACTCGCCGGTGATCAGAACCGGCTGGCGCGCGGGATCGAGCCCGGCGGCCTCGGCCTGGCCATGGGGCAGGAAGCTTTCATCGGAATACGTCCACAGCGCCTCGTCCAGCGCTGCGCGCCGGCGGGCATCCGAACTTACCGCCAGCACCCGCCAGCCGCGCTCCAGGCATTTTTCCAGCAGCGGCCCGGCCGCGCGCTCCGGCCCGGAACGTTCGAGATGGTAAAACCACCATTCGGGGGTGTTGGTCATGCCGCGTGCCCCCTTCGACCCGCTTCGCGGGCCTCTTCCCCCGCAGGCGGGGGAAGATTTAGACCGCTCTGTCGTTTCGCGATCTT
>JALEGE010000109.1 GCA_022760335.1 Hyphomonadaceae bacterium | reverse complement strand
CGAAGCAGACCGTAACTCGCCCCTGCAAGACAACACCATCCATAGAGCGCCAACACGATGGACAGTGCTTGAATGGCGATACGTAAAGAGCCGTTGAGGTATAGGGTTGCCGCTACGGACAGGACAATTGGAACGAGCAGGATGACAAGCGCGGCCACGAGATGGCGAACGCCCTGTTTGCGTGTCCAGCTCAGCGCCTCGAGAACCACCACTCGCCTTTCACGAACACTGGCCGGAATAATCGGCGTCATCCGCACCACGGCTACCAACAAGGCCGTGAGCGCGAACAAGAACACGGCCATCGCCAGTTGCCAGCCGGGTGTTGACTGATAAGCCGTCATGGCCATGTCCCAGGCTTCCTGGCTCTGGCCGGCAGCTTCGAAGTCAAAGCCGGATCCAGCCATGATCACAAAAGTCGCAATTCCAGCAATCAACAGCGTCACGACGAACAGGAAGAACAATACCGCTCCACACAAAAAGAGCGACAATGCCAGTTTACCCAGCCCGCCATAAGCGGCGCCAATATCACTGTCACGGTAGAAAAATGCGAAACAGGCAACCAACCCACCGACCAGACCAATCAGGACAAGCCAGCCCGAAATGGCCGCGCCAACCAAGCCAGCTATCACGGCGTTCGCCCAAAAGGCCACCGGCTGTGCAGGCCCCCGCTGAGCCTGAGCCAGACTCTCGCTGAGCAGATGTCGCAAATACATGGTGGCGAGATTCCCGTGATTAGATGATGGCTGCTAGAATGTAGCGCAGCAGCGCCTAGCGCCCAGCCGCGTAAACAGCAAGTGCTGGCTTGACCTCATCCATAGCCCGCCGCATGTCGCCGGACATGACCCTGGATCCCATTCACATCATCGGCGGCGGCATGGCCGGCAGCGAGGCAGCCTGGCAAATCGCGCAGGCCGGTGTGCCCGTCATCCTGCACGAAATGCGTGGTCTGCGCGGCACTGACGCCCACCAGACCGATCAGTTGGCTGAGCTGGTCTGCTCGAACTCCTTCCGCTCTGACGATCATGAAAACAATGCGGTCGGCGTTCTGCATCAGGAAATGCGGCTCGCCGGTGGACTGATCATCGCCATGGGCGACAAACACCAGGTGCCAGCCGGCAGCGCACTGGCGGTGGACCGCGACGGCTTTGCCGCCGATGTCACGCGCACATTGGAAGCCCATCCCCTGGTCACGATCGTCCGCGAAGAGATCGATGGGCTGCCGCCGGAAGACTGGGACAATGTGATCGTTGCCACCGGGCCGCTGACTTCCCCTGCCCTGGCCGAGGCCCTGCGCGAGATGACCGGCGAGGAAGATCTCGCCTTTTTCGATGCCATCGCGCCGATTGTGCATTTCGAATCGATCAACATGTCGCGCGCCTGGCGTCAGAGCCGCTATGACAAGCCCGGCCCCGGCGGCGACACCGCAGCCTATATCAATTGCGGCATGGATGAGCCCCAATACAACGCCTTCATTGACGCACTCATCGCAGGCGAGAAGACCGAGTTCCGCGACTGGGAGAAGGACACGCCTTATTTCGAGGGCTGTCTCCCGATCGAGGTTATGGCCGAGCGTGGCCGCGAGACCCTGCGATTCGGGCCGATGAAGCCCGTGGGGCTCACCAATCCGCACGAACCAGATGTGAAACCCCATGCCGTCGTGCAGCTGCGCCAGGACAATGCCCTTGGCACGCTTTGGAACCTGGTCGGCTTCCAGACCAAGCTGAAATATGGCGCACAAGCAGAGATCTTCCGGATGATCCCAGGCCTTGAGAATGCGCAATTCGCGCGGCTTGGCGGTATTCACCGCAACACGTTCCTGAATTCTCCCAAACTGCTGGATGCGCAATTGCGGATGAAGGCTGCGCCGCGCCTGCGCTTTGCCGGGCAGATCACGGGTGTGGAAGGCTATGTCGAGAGCGCCGCCATGGGGCTGGTCACCGGGCGCCTGGCAGCCGCACAGAGGCTTGGCCGGACGCTGAACGCGCCGCCCCCCACAACAGCTCATGGCGCGTTGGTGGCCCATATCACTGGCGGACACCTTGAAGGGAAAAAGAGTTTTCAGCCAATGAATGTGAATTTTGGCCTCTTCCCGGATATTGGCGACCTGCCAACCCGCACCGAAGAGGGCAAACGAATTCGCGGCAAGGAAAAGGGCCGACTGAAGAAAAAAGCTCAATCTTCCCGCGCGTTAACTGACTTTTCTGTCTGGGCAGATACGCTATCCCGGCCTATGGAAGCGGCTTAGAATCATTGCGCAAAAAAAGAGGCCGCCCGAAGGCGGCCCAAGTTCGCAAGAAGGACGTCAGCTCAGGGCACTTGGTCATCCACTGGCCGGTCGCTGACGATTCCTTTTTAGCTTAACCAATATGAACAGAAGCGCGCTCCCTCCTGGAACATTTGTTCATCTTTCAAAAAAACGCCCCCAATTCTGAACGGCCATTCAGAAAACCCGGTCATCAGACGACTTCAGTCGGATGCCTGGGTAAAGATCGCTTCAAGCGATCGAAGATTCATCCCGTTCTTGAGATAATTGGCCGGCGTGAGATTCACCGCCTTCAGCAGAACACGCTCGATTCTCGGTACTCCGGCCTCATCCGGCACAAGGTCGAAATCCAGGATGTTGATGCAGCCCGTGTCCTGCTCAAACCCCGCACTGGCGCCCAATGGCGCACCGATCGCCCAGGCCAGTAGCAAACGGTTGACCACTTCATGCGCCACAATCAGCGCGGTGTGCCAATCAGGTTTGGCCAGCAGTGCTTCCACGCCTTCCACTATACGCTCTAACGCATCGGAAAATCGCTCTCCACCTTCCAGGAAAGTGGCTTCGGGGTCGCCCGCGGCCTCAAACTGAAAGGTCATGGTCGCCGCAAGCTGCTCTGCGCTCTTGAAGTGAATATAATGTCCGGAACGCAACTCGGCGAGGCGCGGCTCATCTTCCAGCGCAAGATCGTAGGGATGATGCGACAACACGATTTCAGCCGTCTCGCGTGTGCGATGCAGACCGGAGCATAGCGCGATGTCGAAATGAACATCAGCCAGGGCAAGACCCGCGGCGCGCGCCTCTTCGCGGCCTGATTCGGTCAGATAGGCCTGAGAGGGGTCCTGGGTGTCGCGCACCTTCTGCGAGGTATAGTCCACAAAGCCATGCCGCATCAGATAGATACGGCGGCGCCCTGTTGTCCCCGGCAGGCTTCCCATGACTTAGGTCAGTCCCCACGATTCCAGGATCTCATCACGCTGGGCATCTGCACCTGGTGCCAAGCCTTGTATTGCACCTGGTGTTTTTGAAAACCGTGGCGCTGGGGCAGGTTGCACAACACCGGCCACCTCGACAAAGGTTCCGCGTGCCACATTGTGCGGGTGAGATGGCGCTTCCGCCAGGCTCAGTACCGGCGCAAAGCAAATATCCGTGCCTTCCATGATCTCACACCATTCTGCACGCGTTTTCGTCTTGATCACGGCGGCCAGTTTTTGCTTCAGCTCGGGCCATTTCGACCGGTCCATTTGTGCCTGAAAGCCTTCATCAGTCAGTTCCGCTTTCTCGAGCAGCAGGGCGTAGAATTGCGGCTCGATGGAACCGATAGAGACATACTCACCGTCAGCACATTCATAGGTGTCATAGAAATGGGCGCCCCCATCAAGCAGATTGGCTTCGCGTTCATCCGCCCAAATTCCGCCCGCGCGCATACCGTAAAACATAGCTGCAAGCGAGGCGGCGCCATCGGTCATCGCGCAATCGATCACCTGCCCTTCACCACTCTCACGCGCATGAATGATGCCCGCGCACAGGCCAAAGGCGAGATAGAGCGCACCTCCACCATAGTCGCCCACCAAATTCAGCGGCGGACACGGCGGTTCGCCCTTGCGCCCCATTGCACCAAGCGCTCCCGTCAACGCGATATAATTCAGGTCATGACCTGCCGCGTGGGCGAGCGTGCCCGTCTGCCCCCAACCCGTCATCCGGCCATAGACCAGCTTCGGATTGCGTGCGAGCGCGACATCCGGTCCAAGACCAAGGCGTTCCATCACGCCCGGGCGGAACCCTTCAATCAAACCATCGGCCTTTTCGAGCAGCTTCAGCGCCAGCTCAATATCGGCTGGATCCTTAAGGTTCAGAGCGATTGAGCGCCGCCCGCGTGATGTCACATCCTTCGGGTTTTCGCTCCCCGGTTTGCCCGTCGCCCGATCAACACGCACAACATCTGCCCCCAGATCCGACAACAGCATCCCGCAAAATGGCCCGGGCCCGATCCCAGCAAACTCGACAATCTTAACTCCAGCCAGCGGTCCGTGCCCCATGACGATCTCCCTTATTTTCTATCAACCCTGTTTTAAGACGGCGCGTGCCAGATGGAAGCCGTCACGTATCGTCAAGGTGCTTCCCCGTGCAAATTCCAGCTTTCAGCGACCCACAAATCGACCTGCTCGCACGCGGTGACCGGAAGGAGCAGTTGGTCGCGCTTCTGTCCCGCGCTGGTCTGCGCCCTCTTCCTGCGTCGACGAAACTGGATGTCGAAACCCGTATACCCCTGTT
>JALEGE010000108.1 GCA_022760335.1 Hyphomonadaceae bacterium | reverse complement strand
GGAACGGGTTTGGTGCGGTGGATTTCGTGATGACGCAGATCCAGCATGAAGACTATATGTCCGGCTTCTCTGATGAGCAGAAGGATTTCTTCTATGGCCTGCCGATCTGGGCCGTGGCTGGCTGGGCTATCGGTATCTGGTCAGCCGTGATTGGAAGTCTTTTGCTCTTGTTTCGCAGTCGCTTTGCCGAAACGGCCTTTCTTGCATCTCTCGGCGGCATGGCTGTCTCGTTTAGCCATAATGTCAGCGCGGGGGCGGCTGAACTCATGGGTGGCCCGGGCTATCTGATCTTTTCCGGCGTGATCGTGGCCATCGGCGTGGGGCTTTACCTCTATGCCCGCTGGATGCACGGCAAGGGCGTGCTAGCGTAATCATCTGTGCCCAAAGTACCGTAGATACCTGCGAAAGCAGGTATCCATGGACGGTTGTCTCCTCCAGCGATGCGGGCGTGAAACTGGTCCATGGGTTCCTGCTTTCGCAGGAACCTGCGGCAATCATTGGTTCAGCGTTGGAAAGAAATCATCCCAATTCGGGTTGTCTTTTTCTATCAGTTCGATCTTCCAGGCGCGCTTCCAAGCCTTGATGCGATACTCTCGCCATTTCGCAGACTCTCTGGTGTCGTGTGCTTCAACCCACACCAAGCGGTGCAAACGATGTTTGCGTGTGAAGGCCGATCCGCGTCCATTACGGTGATCGAATATGCGTTCTTCAAGATCATCTGTGTGTCCGACATAGAGCGTGCCGTTTTTCTGGCTCGCGAGCATGTAGACATAGAAGGCCACTACTCCCCGCCATCCGGTGGCCTGCGGTCCCTGCCGAAATTCACTTTTGCGCTGTCCAGGCCGGCATCCAGGATGGCCTTGCGGATGCCGCGCGCGCGGGTGAACTCGCGGAAAAGGAGGTCGCCATCGCCATGCCGGATGGCGCGCTGCAGGGCGGCGAGGTCTTCGGAAAACCGCCCCAGACATTCCAGCACCGCCTCGCGATTGTTCAGGAAGACATCGCGCCACATGGTTGGGTCCGAAGCCGCGATCCGGGTGAAATCGCGGAAGCCGCCGGCGGAGTATTTCACCACTTCGCCCTCATCCACGCTCTCCATGTCATAGGCCGTGGAGACGATATTATAGGCGATGAGGTGGGGCAGGTGGGATGTGATGGCCAATACGCGATCATGGCGCGCCAGTGGCATGCGCTCGACTTCCGCGCCGAGCATTTGCCAAAACAGCGCGAGCCGGTCCACGGCCGCGTTATAGGCATCGCCCTGGTCTTCCAACGGGCAGAGAATGTGCCAGGCGCGCTGGAAAAGGCTGGCGAAGCCGGCATCGGGCCCGGACTGCTCCGTGCCGGCAATAGGATGGCCGGGGATGACATGCACGCCCTCAGGCGCATGGGCCTGCATGGCGGCGGCAACCTCGGCTTTCACAGAGGCCACGTCTGTGAGAATGGCGCCCTGCTGGAGCGCGGGGCCAACCGCTTCAGCAGCTTTGCCAATCGCGCCCGAGGGCACGCAAAGGAAGACACAATCGGCCTCTGCAACAGCTTCAGCCGCGCTGTCGAAAACCGTGCCGAGATCCAGCGTCGTGGCCTTTGCACGCACATCCGCGCTGGCATCGAACAGGCGCACCTCGCCCGCCGCACCGGTCTCACGCGCCGCGCGCGCGATGGAGCCGCCGATCAAACCAATGCCGACAATGGCGATGGAGGAGAAAACCGGCCCGCTCATCTGCGTTCGAACTCTTCAAACGCGGCAATCACCGCATCATTGGCATCCATGGTGCCGACCGACAGGCGCAGGCAGGCCGGCAGGCCATAGGCCTCCAGCCGACGCAGCACGATGCCGCGCTCGCGCGTGAACGCGTCCATCGCTTGCGCTTCCTCCGGGCTGGTGAAACGGATCAGCGCGAAGTTCGCGACACTGGGCACGACCTCGAAGCCCAGCTCCGACACCGTCTCGGTCAGGCGTGTCAGTTCTGCTGCATTGTGATCTGCCGAGGCGTCGATAAAGCCCCGGTCGCGGATCGCCGCCGTGGCTGCAGCCTGGCCTGGCCCGGAAACATTGAACGGCCCGCGCACCTTGTGCAGCGCCTCAATCACGCTGGACGGGCCATAGCCCCAGCCAACACGCAAGGCCGCCAGCCCGTGAATCTTGGAAAAGGTCCGCGTCATCAGCACATTCGGCGCACTGCCGGCCAGTTCCACCCCAGCGGAAAAATCATTCCGGCGCACAAACTCCGCATAGGCTCCGTCGAGCACCAGCAGGATATCCTCGCGCAGGCCGGCATGCAGGCGCTGAATTTCCTCATAGGGCAGATAGGTGCCCGTGGGATTGTTTGGATTGGCCAGGAAGATGATGCGCGTGCGCTCGGTCACGCGCTCCAGAATGGCATCCACGCTGGTGGTGAGTTCTGTTTCCGGCGCGCTGATCGTTTTTGCGCCGGCCTGCTGGGCGACAAGGCGGTAGACAAGAAAGCCATGCTCGGTCTGGATGATCTCATCGCCGGGCGAGAGATAGGCCCGGCCGAGCAGCTGGAAAATTTCGTCGCTGCCAGCGCCGACAATGATACGGTCCTTGTCCAGCCCATAGGTTTCGGCAATCGCACTGCGCAGCTCAAAGGCGCCGCCATCGGGATAGACTTCCAGCCCATCAGCGGCCGCGATCAGCGCCGCGCGCGCCGCCGGAGAACAGCCCAGCGGGTTCTCATTGCTCGACAATTTGTGCCCGCCAGCATGTTTCGGCTTCTCGCCGCCCTTGTAAGGCACGATGTCATTGATGGCGGGCAGGGGGCGCGGGCCGGTCATGATAAGTCTCTTCCTCTATCGGGCCGTTGGATTGAAACGCGCCCGGCGATCCGTCAAGCCATCCGTGTTCTGGCAATTCGCGTCGCGCGCCCAATATGGACACTTTCCGCGATCTCACTAAAACCCATGGCCTTCATGCCCGATGCTTCTCGCCCCACCCCTGATAGCCTGCAGAAGCTGGTCTTGCCCGAGCCTTTGAGGCTCGATTGCGGCCAGGTGCTTGAGCATGTCGAGATTGCCTATGAGACATGGGGGCAGCTGAATTCGGAAAAGTCCAATGCCGTACTGGTCTGCCATGCCCTGACGGGGGATCAGTTCTGTGCCTCGGAAAACCCGGTGACGGGCCGTCCGGCCTGGTGGCCGCGAATGGTCGGGCCGGGCCTGCCAGTGGACACCGACAAATATTTTGTGATTGCGAGCAATGTGCTCGGCGGCTGCATGGGCACGACCGGGCCGGCCAGCCTACATGCAGATGGCAAGCCCTGGGGCACGCGGTTTCCAGTGATCACCATTGCCGACATGGTGCGCGCCCAGCGCGGGCTCATCGCGGCGCTCGGCATTGACAGTCTGTTCTGCGTGATCGGCGGGAGTATGGGTGGCATGCAGGTGCTGGAATGGGCCGTTCAGGCACCAGAGCAGGTGTTTGCCGGCGTACCGATCGCCACCGCCGCGCGCCATTCGGCCCAGAACATCGCCTTTTATGAGATCGGCCGCCAGGCCATTATGTCAGATCCGGAGTGGAAGGATGGTGCCTATCTCGCCCATGGCACGCGGCCGGATCGCGGCCTCGCGATTGCGCGCATGGCCGCACATGTCACCTATGTGTCTGAAAGCGCGCTGAAGCGGAAATTCGACCGCGGCCTGCAGGATCGCGAGCGCACCAGTTTCAGCTTCGATGCCGATTTCCAGATCGAATCCTATCTGCGCTATCAGGGGCGCAGCTTTACCGACCGGTTCGACGCCAATTCCTATCTCTATGTCACGCGCGCCATGGACTATTACGATCTGGCGGCAGCTCATGGCGGGCGGCTGAGCGATCCCTTTGTCGGCACGCCGGTGCGCTTTTGCCTCTTCTCCTTCAGCTCCGACTGGCACTACACGCCGGCTGAGGCCATGGCGGTCACGCGCGCGCTGGTCGCTGCAGGTGCCGATGTCAGCCATATCGAGATCGAAACCGACAAGGGCCATGACGCTTTCTTGCTGGAAGAACCAGGCTTTGAAAGCGCGCTGGCAGGTTTCCTGACAGCTTCGGCCAAGCGGCGCGGTCTGTGAGCGCGCGTGCAGATCATCTCGCCATTGCCTCGCGCGTACCGGAAGGGGCGCGCGTTTTGGATGTTGGCTGCGGGGATGGTGCGCTGCTGGCGCTCTTGCGCGATGAGCGCGGCGTGGATGCGCGCGGGCTGGAGCTCGACAGCGCCGAGGCGGGCCTCGCCCTCTCGCGCGGGCTGTCTGTCGTGCAGGGTGATGCCGATACGGATTTGAATATTTTTCCAGATGACGGCTTTGACGTGGCCATCCTGTCCAAAACC
The DNA here is from genome assembly GCA_022760335.1 of Hyphomonadaceae bacterium. Classification (GTDB taxonomy): domain Bacteria; phylum Pseudomonadota; class Alphaproteobacteria; order Caulobacterales; family Hyphomonadaceae; genus UBA5336. The sequence continues at coordinate 7,270 of JALEGE010000108.1, read as the reverse complement.
ATTCAGGAGACCCGTAGTCCTGCACATGTGCTTGCAGAGTTGCGCCGCATCGCGCCGCGTATCCTCATTTCCTTCCGAAATTATGGCTACTGGCCGCGCCGGTTTTCCTTGTTGACGACCGGACGTATGCCAAGCCGGCGAGGCTGGTATCATGAGGAAACCCTGCATCCATGTACCTGCGCGGACATGCTGGATCTGGCGCGCGAGACCGGCTTGAATGTGGCGGCCGCCGCGCAGGTTTCCAGCGGGCGTGTTGCTTCCTTTCGTGCCAGCGGATTTGGCGCCCTGAACTGGTTCGCTGATGAAGTGATTGCCGAATTCATTCGCGCCTGAACGCCTGCTGCAATGGCGCGCATGGCATGATCTGCCAGGGTGTGGTCAATGCGGGGCATGACTCAGGAGACAAATGCTCAATCCGCCGTTCTGACGGGCCTGCGCTGTCGTTGCTACAAGTGCGGCGAGGGTAAAGTGTTTGATGGCTATCTGAGGCTCAAGACGGCCTGCGAGGTGTGTGGCGAGGACTTTGCCAAGGGCGACACAGGTGATGGCCCGGCATTTTTCGTGATGTTCGGCGCGCTGATCCTGTTTGGACCCTTCTATTTCCTGCTGCCGCTGGTGGACTGGCCGGTCTGGGCGCTTGCGCTTGCGCTGTTGACGCTGACGGGAGCCATGCTGGGCTTCATCTTCTGGGCACTACGGCCCTTCAAAGCCATCTTGTTGAATTTGCAACTTGCCAACAATGCGGCGCCGGCAGAGTTCGAAGACTGAACCGCTATACGCAAGAGCTGCGCTTAAATCCGATAATGTTGAGCCGGGAGGTTACCGATACACAATCGGAGCAGGGCCGTTGACTTGCGCTGTGCGAATGCGCGGGGTCGGCGCGACGGTTGGCCGTTCACGCACCGGACGCGCAACTGTTGCCATACGCCGCGAGGCTGGCGTGAAGCGTACCTGCCCATCACGCACTTCCTCGCGCCAGGCAGGATCACTGTAAAAGCTCGGCTCTGCGCTGCGCGTTTCCAGGGTCATCTCTGCGCTGACATAACGCCGTTCTGCAGAGGCCAGGACCATTTGCGGTTCGGATGGGGCAGGCTCGGGCGCGACACAGGCGGCATCTTCATGTGCGCTCATCCGATTGCACAGCATGTTACGCAGGGCCGCTTGCGCAGCGGCGTCAGGCATGGGCGGGAAAGCGGCATCCGCTTTTGCCATCACGATCGGAGGCTTCGCAGAAGCTGGCGGTGGTGCCGGGGCATTCACCATCACACGCACAGGCTCAGCCGGGCTGGTCACACGCAATTGCGGGTAGGCGCCGGGGGCGGGCAGGGCGGCTGCAGCCAGCGTCAGCTCTCCGCGCGAAGGCGTGGCTGACACATCGAACATGCTGTCCAGCTGTGCAAGATGGCCCATCGGCCGCGGCGTTGTGGGCACCAGCGAGATCGGTTGAGCCTCGGCTCCATCCGCCATCACCATGGGCGCGATACGCCAACTCAACAGGCTGATGGCGGAGGCATGCGCCCCGGCGACCAGAACAACCCAGCTTGCCCTTTCTAGGGCCGAATTTGTGAACACCCCTGACATAAATGCAACACTAGCAGGACATGTTTGGAAGTGACCTTAATTTTCGGAAAGGTTCGGCGGAAATCGTTGAAAATTCCACAGAACAGGCAGCGTTGGTCAATCTGTTCGCGCTGTGTGCTAGGTTTCGCGCGAGCCCCCCTGTCCGATTAGGCCGGAAGGGGGATCTTCCCGCGGGTGAGATTGGAATAGTCCTCCATCAGCGTGGCGGTCATGTGGGCAGGCTTGTAGGTGTGTCCAGCAATCTCGCGAACTGGTGTGATTTCAGCAGCAGAGCCCGTAATGAAGCACTCTTCGAAGGTCGCCAGTTCATCCGGCATGATCGCACGTTCCACCACCTCTATCTGCCGCGCCTTGGCGAGTGAGATCACGGTCTGACGCGTGAGGCCGTTGAGGAAGCAATCTGGTGTGGGCGTGTGCAGCGCGCCATCCCGGCGGAAGAAGATGTTCGCACCGGTCGCCTCGGCGATCTGACCGCGATAATCCAACATCAGCGCGTCATTATATCCCGCGCGTTCGGCAGCATGCTTGGACATGGTGCAGATCATGTAGAGACCGGCGGCCTTGGCATCATGCGGCGCGGTTTCCGGGCTTGGCCGTTTCCAGTCTGCCATGGTGAGGCGAATGCCGGCCATCTTGTCTTCGAAATAATCGCCCCATGCCCAGGCCGCGATCGCCAGATGGATGGTGTTATCTTGTGCAGAAAGCCCCATCTTCTCTGCGCCGCGCCAGGCAATCGCGCGCACATAGGCATCGCCAAGGCCCGACCGGGCAATCACTTCGGCCTTGGCATCCTCGATTTCATCCACGGTAAACGGCAAACCATAGTCCAGAATGCGGGCGGAATTTTCCAGCCGTTCGGAATGTTTGCGTGAATGAAAGATCGTTCCGCCATAGGCGCGCTCGCCTTCGAACACCGCAGACCCATAGTGCAGGGAATGCGTGAGAAGGTGCACCTTGGTCTCGCGCCAGGGAATAAACTCCCCGTTCATCCAGATTTGACCGTCACGATCATCGAATGGAACCAAGCTCATTGAAATATTTCCCTAAAACGCACCTTGCGCGCAGCATATTTTCTCAGCGCTTGCGCGCTGACGCCAGACTGGCCATTGTCTAACCATGGCAGGTGAAGTCAACACAGATCGCGATTCTGGCGTGGAAAGAATGCGTGCGGCAGATACGCGCCTGTATTTGCGCGATGAAGAACTTGACCGCGGGGTGGGTCTGATCCTGGCCAGTGAGCGCGCTTTGACGGCGGTTTGCGAGCAGGGCCGCAAGGCAGCGGGGCTCAGTCGGTCGGAATTGCGCGCCCTGATGGCGATCGGCCACAGTCCGGGTTTGGATGTCTCCGGATTGCGTGCGCGCCTATCCACCACTGTGCCGACCTGTGCACGTTTGCTGGCCGGCCTGGATGCGCGCGGGTTGATCTTGCGCGAGACCGCTGGAGGGGGCGACAGGCGTCGGCGCAAGCTGACCCTCTCGCCCGCCGGGGAGGCGCTGGTCGAGCCGATAGCTGAGGCCATGCGCAGTGCACTGCGCGAGGCGTATCGCAATGTCGGCGCGGAATCGGTTGCCGGCGCCCGTGCCCTGCTGGAGGCCTTCGCCGAATGACGGATGCGCATATCCTTGTCGTGGATGATGATGACCGTATCCGCGACCTGCTGAAACGCTTCCTGATGCGCGCAGGCTACCGCGTCACGGCAGTGTCTCAGGCGGCATCGGCGCGCAAGATGTTGCAGACCATGGCCTTCGACCTCGCCATTTTCGATATCATGATGCCCGGCGAGGATGGCCTTTCCTTGTTGAAGGCCGTGCGTGATGAAATCGACACGCCGGTCATCCTGCTGACTGCGCGGGGCGATCCCAATGATCGGATCGAGGGGCTGCGCCGCGGGGCTGATGATTACCTGGCAAAGCCTTTCGAGCCGGAAGAGCTGGAGCTGCGCGTGGCCGCCATCCTGCGGCGCAGCGCGCGTGATGTGCCGGCAGGAGAAGTGTATATCGCTGGTATGCGGTTTGATCCCGACCGCAGTGAGCTTAATCAGGGCGACAAACGTGTGCGACTCACGGAGTCGGAAACTGCGCTACTCTCGCGCTTGGCCGCCAATCCGGGCGATCCAGTCAGCCGGGAAGACCTTGCGGAGGCGACCGGGTCCGGGCTTGATCGCGCTATTGATGTGCAGGTCACGCGCCTGCGCCGAAAGATCGAGACAGATCCACGTGAACCGGTGCATTTGCAGACCGTGCGGGGTGTGGGATACCGCCTGATAGTCGATTGATCTCGCGCGGACTTCTCATGACACAGCCTGCCTTTGGAACCTATGCTCCTTCGCCCTGGGTGAAGTTCCTGCTGTTGCTGTCCCAGAATACTGTTCTGGGACGCGGTAAGGCGCGCCGGACGATTGCCGGCCTCTTGAAAGACGCCCATACGGGCCCCCTGGATGCGCATCTGTGGGGCCAGCCCGCGCGCATCCATGTGGGTGCGAACAATAATGAGCTGAAGGCGCTGCTCAATCCAGCGAGTTTTAATCGTGCCGAGCTGGCCGTGATGCGTACCCATCTGCCGCGTGAAAATGGGGTGTTCGTCGATGTCGGGGCGAATGTTGGCATGGTCTCACTTGCGGCGCGTGCGCATCTGGACACTGGGACCGTGCTGTCGATTGAGCCGCAGCCGGCCATGTATGAACGGCTTGAGTTCACGCTCCTGGAGGCGGGGCAAGGTGACGGCGTGGACCATGTCTTGCGCCAGGCGGCGGTTGGCCCGCAGCGGGGCGTCGCAGAGCTGAGCGTGCCAGACCAGCCCGGCATGGCGACGCTGGCAATAAGCGGCACGGAGGGTGAGACAGTTGAAGTGGACCTTATACCCTTGGCTGAGATCTGCGCCGAAGCCGGTCTCTCCCATATCGATGTGCTGAAGATCGATGTTGAAGGCTATGAGGATCAGGCATTGCTGCCATTGTTCGAGACGGGGCCAGAGGCTCTGTGGCCACGCGTGATCATCATGGAGCATTGCCACTCGGCGCGCTGGAGCCGCGATGTGGTGGCCGATATCATCGCACGGGGCTATTGCGAGCTGCGTCGCGATCGCCAGAATGTTTGCCTCCAGCGCGAGGCGCCATGATCCGGCTGCGCGATATCACGCCCAAGGGCTATTGGCCGCGTATCGCCCTGATCGCCTTCCTGCCGATCGTCGCAATGATGGTTGGAATGACGCTGTATTTCTTCGGCGGCCATATGCGCAGCGTGAATGAGCGCCTGGCCGATGCGGTGGCGCGGGATACGGCGCTGATCGCCATGGCACATGACCGCGATCCGGCCTCCACACGCGAAACCCTGGATCTCTTCAACGATACCCAGGGCGAACAGTTGGCCATCCTGCAAAACTGCCCCCAGGAAGATGACCGCGCCACGCTGCGTCGGCGCCTGCCTTCGGTGCTCGCGGCCCTGGACACACAGGTGACGCGCCCGTTCGAGATTTCCATGATTGGTCCTCGTGACGATATTCTGCTTTGCCTGACCAGCAATGAAGACACGCTGGTCTTCACCATTCCCCGCAAGCGCGCGGTGATCATCAACGGGCATATCTATATTGTCTGGGTGCTGGGCTTTGGCATTCTCTTGCTGCTCACGGCCTTTGGTTTCCTGCGCAATCAGGTGCGTTCCATCCTGCAGCTGACCGAAGCGGCCAAATCCTTTGGGCGCGGGCAGGACATGCCTGAGTATCGTCCCTCAGGAGCCACGGAAGTGCGTGATGCGGCGCGCGCGGTGATTGAGATGCGGCGCAAACTGACCGCCTTCGCAGATCAACGCATGGCCATGCTGGCAGGCGTCAGCCATGATCTGCGCACGCCGCTGACGCGCCTAAAGCTGCAAATGGCGATGATGGAAGACAGCGAAGACATCCAGGCCGCGCGTCAGGATATCTCTCATATGGGCGCCATGCTGGATGAATATCTCGCCTTTGCCCGCGGCGAGGAAACCGAGCAGGCCAGTGAAGTGCGCCTCGATCAGTTGGTGCGGGATGTGGTTGGGCGCTTCGACGCGGAGGTGAGCTTCGGCCCGATGGCGGATGTGACGGTCACGGGCCGGCGCATGGCTCTGACCCGGGCGATCTCGAACATCGTTTCCAATGCCGTCCATTATGGCGACAAGGTGCGTATTGAACTGGTGGACGGTCCGCGCGCGGCAGATCTTCTGGTCGATGATAATGGGCCGGGTATTCCCGCCGATCAGCGCGAGGCCGCCTTCAAGCCCTTCCAGCGTCTTGAGGAGGCGCGTACGCAAAACTTGCCCGGCAGTGGCTTGGGCCTGGCCCTGGCGCGCGATACCGCGCGCGCCCATGGTGGGGATGTCAGGCTGGAGACGTCCCCGACGGGGGGCCTTCGGGCTCGCTTCCGTCTGCCGCACTAGAAGGCGGATCGCCCTCCCAGGCTTCGCCTTCTTCGTCGGGCTTGCGGCGCGATCCCCAGCGCATTTTCGAAAACCGTCCCGCGCCCTCTTCCAGCTGGCGCAGGGCCTTGTCGAGTTCGGCCATAGTGCGGGCAAAGCCGGGATCGGTTTCCTTGCGCCAGGCGCGCTCGGCCCGGGCCATGGCGAATGCGACCGCGACGGCGCGAATATCGCGCGGCACGGCCTGGTCGGTGCCATCAAGTCCCGCCGAGACCAGCGCCCAGTCCGCACTGGTCTTGCGCGCGCCGACGAGTTTGAGAAGACGCACGGGCGAGCGCTCGCGCCAGTTCATCAGATCCTTCAGGCCCTCGCGATAGGGCTCCATGGCCTCAAAGCGCAGCATGATGACATCGAACAGGCGCTCGCGCGGGCTTTCTTCCAGGTCCACACTCTCGCCGGACATGGCCTTGTCGAAATAGCCCTCGGTCGCATCGGCAAGGGAGTCCGTGGTTGCAACGCCGTGAAAATCGCTCAGCTTCAGTCCGGCAGCGGTGGCAATGTCTGAGAGGGTCAAGTGCGACCAGCTGCGCTCACCGGCCAGCTCCAGGGCCGCGATCAGGCCTTTCTCGATAATATCTTCGCGTGTGTGGCTCATCATTCTCCTTTCGGAGGCGCCGACAATTCGCGGTCACGGGCCACCGCAGCCGCAAGAGCGTCCCGGAATAGAGATGGCATCGCGCCGTCTGCCATCAAGACCTCAAGCGCGGCTTGTGTCACGCCATTGGGCGAGGTGACCGCGCGGCGCAGGTCCGCCGGCGGTGTGCCGGACTGGGCCAGCAGGCTGGCTGAGCCCTCGATCGTGGCCACGGCCAGGCGCTGGGCCATGTCCTGAGGCACGCCTTGGGCGACGGCGGCATCGGCGAGCACTTCGGCCAAGAGGAAGACATAGGCTGGCCCGCTGCCTGACAGGCCCATGGCCGCCTGCAGCATGGGTTCTCTCATCGGCCCTTCAACATGGCCAAGCGGGACCATCAGAGCCTTGGCGGCGGCGATGTCGGCCTCACTACAGGCCGCACCGGGGCTGAGCAGGGCCACACCCTTGCCGATGGAGCCCGGTGTATTGGGCATCACGCGCACAATCCGGCGCGTGCCGAGAGCGCTTTCAAGAGCGCCCAGCGTGAAGCCGGCCATGACTGAGACGACCACGGTCTCAGGTCCGATCCAGGCGCGGATATCTTCCAGCGCAGACGGGAAGACTTGCGGCTTCACGGCGATCATCAACAGGCCCGCCGAGTTCGGCGTG
>JALEGE010000107.1 GCA_022760335.1 Hyphomonadaceae bacterium | reverse complement strand
GCGCCGATCGATGTCGCGTGAAGCAGACTTGCGCCGATCAAAACAAGCGCGCGATTGTTGATCATTTCAGTTTGCCGTGCCCTTGATCAATCCGGGAAGGAAGAAAACCGGCCAGGCAAAGATCACCAGGTTCGGTAGGAACCAGCTTGGATCGAACTCGCGCAGGATTGCCCAATAGGCCACCGCCATGCCCCCCGCGGTCATGGTCAAGATCAGCGATATGATGGCATAGGAGCGCCATACCGGGGCCTGACGACGAGCTGCGGAAACCGCGAGATAGCCAAAAACGGAAAATGCCAGATCAAGCGGGAAAAAGGACCAGTTCCAGGCGGAGACCCTTGGATCGGTATAGTCTCCATACATTAGGTCTGGCGGCAGTTGGAAAACATTAAACAGTGCGAGCAAGGCAACTGCCCAGTATGTCATGAAGAATATGTCAGTCACAGACAGGCATATTGCGAGTGATCGGCTCATTTTGTCTTCCGATATGGTTAGGAATTGAGACTGCGCATAAATCGGTCGATTGTACGCTTCATGCTCTCTTCTTGAGTGGCGAAGTTTTCTGATGAATTGCTCAAGCGCGCTGCACGAATACCTAACCCATCAATCAGCACGACCAGGAACTCGGCATCTTCGCGCGGGTGATCTGACAAGGGCTCCAACAGTTCAGTCAGCGCGGACCGCCATTCGTGGTATTTCTGTTTCTGCTCTTTCGCCAAGGCCGGTTCATTCATGCATGCAGCCCAGAAGCTGAGCCAAACGCGCCACTCTTTCAGGCGCCTTTCATCCATCGGAAGCGACTCGTAGATGACTGCCCGCAGCTTCTCAGAGTCATCCAGCGCTTGATCTGCAATCTTTCTCATCCGTTCGGCGGTGGCATTGTTGGCCGTACGCAAAGTTTCGACCAGCAATGTCAGGCGGTCGGGAAAGTAATGAGTGAGCGCTCCGGTGGTGCAACCTGCTTCGGCGGCCACGTTCCGCATAGTCGCTGAATCGAAGCCACCTTTGGAGATAACCTCAGTACTTGCGGCCACAAAATGCGCCCGCCTCTCTTGGTGATCAACTTCTCTCGGCACTGGTTCCTCGTGCGTATTTTCTAAGCATTGACATTCAAAACATTTGTTATGTAACATTTGTGTTATAACAACTGTTACGTCAAGTCATATGAAGATAAATCGGTGCCTAAAATGGGGAAAAAGATGAAAAAGATGATGCTCGTTACGTCGACGCTGGTGTTCGCACCCTTGCTTCTCATGGGAGCAGAGGCGTTTGCGCAAGGTGTGGACAGTCAGGATCTGCCAGACGACGAAACCACGGTTTTGAAGGCGGTGACCGTGACGTCGCAAAGACGAGAACAGGCTGTTACCGACGTTCCCATTGCTATTTCAGCTTTCTCTGGCGAGGAGATTCAAGACAAGGTCATTTCTGACCCTGTCGGACTGGCGGATATCACGCCTGGGCTGTCCGCCAGCTTCTCGGCTTCCGGGGCGCCGTCCTACAGTATTCGAGGCGTGGGGCTGGAAGACTTCATTGGAAACAATACCAGCGGAACTGCGGTTTATGTGGATGAGGTCTATCCAGTCTCTTCGACCCAACAGGCATTTCAGTTGTTCGACCTTGAGCGCGTCGAGGTTCTGAAGGGGCCTCAAGGCACGCTCTATGGGCGAAATGCAACAGGTGGTGCGATCAGTTTCATCACGGCCAAGCCAAGCGATGAATTGGAGTCCTCTGTCCGGTTGCGATATGACACCCTTGATCAGCTGAATGCGACGGGGGTGGTGTCTGGCCCAATATCCGAAGAGACGCGTGGCCGGGTCGCTGTAAACTATGCGTATGGAACCAGTGCCTGGCAGAAAGGCGTGCGTGGAAGCGAAGACGCGGCCCAGCTCGATAAACTCTCGGCACGCGCGCATATCGACACTCAACTCGGAGGCAATGTCTACGCGCTCTTCACCGGGTTCGTTGAACGCAACAAATCCATCGACAAGAGCTGGCAGGCGGATGACCGTCTTGGGCTTGATGGCGTGCTGGGCATCCAGTTCAGCTCGTCAGGAAATGTCGATGAGGTGGATCTTGGGCCATTCTTCTCGGGCGTTGACGGAACCGATCAGCCGGAAACAGACAATCTGTTGTATGGGGCAAATGCCCGGTTCGAGATCGGTACAGGCATCGGCAAGATAACATCAATTTCAGCCTATCAGGTCCTGGACCGGGAGCTCTACGAAAATAACGATGGCACTCCCGCCCGGCTGGTTGACTTTCTCTTCAGAACCGATGTCGAGCAGTTTAGCCAGGAATTCCGGATCAACGCAGATCCAACGGATTATCTGACGATCGTGGGTGGCGTGTTTTTTGGCTACGACACCATTGGTGTGAATGATACCGTCCTGAACACAGACTTCTATGAACTGGTGGCGCCGGCGGGGGCTCGCCCGTCGGACTTTGGTCTCGAGATCACCAGCACCACAGACACCGAACAGGAGACCACATCGCTTGGCGCATATCTGCATACGGAATGGCGGTTAAGTGAGAAGTTGGGTTTGACGGCAGCCGGACGTGTTTCCCATGATGACAGGACATTTAGCGGGGCAGCGTTTGACGATACCGGATACCTGACCTCGGTTCCGGGCGCAGCTTTGGTAGAACTGGAGCAAACTGAGAAGGAGACAAACTTCTCCTGGCGTCTGGGGTTTGACTATGACGCAACCGAGAACACCATGCTGTACGCATCCGCAGCCACCGGCTTCAAATCCGGGGTCTTTTTCTCAGGGCCCACCCCCGACCCTGGCGCATGGGGGTATGTGGAGCCTGAGGAGCTTCTGGCTCTGGAAGTCGGCGTAAAGTCGACTCTGAACAGGCGCCTCTATGTTGGCGTTTCCGCGTTCCATTACGACTATTCAGACAAGCAAACCCTGTCCTTTGTCCAGGTTCCGCTTGGGGCAATTGCGACGCTTGGAAATATCGAAGACTCCACCGTGATGGGCGGTGAGGTCGAGCTTCAATATGCGATGCTGGATAGCTTGAATCTCAATCTTGGCGTTGCCTACCTGGATTCAGAAATCGACAAGGCGCCAACAATGGTGCGTGGTTTGTCATTTGCGGTTCCGATCGCCAACGGCGCCAGATTAACACAGACCCCGGAATGGACAGCAAATGCGGCCTTGGACTACGCGTTCGACCTGAGTGACACGCTTGAGGGGGACTTTGCCCTGTCGCTCAACTATACGGACGAGAAAGTCCTGTATCTGGCTGACCCTCTTGCTGTTACGGATTCATACTACGCGCTTGGCTTCCGCCTGGGTGTCGGCAATCCACGCGCAGGCTGGCAGCTCGCGCTGATCGGGCGAAACATCACCGATGAGGATGGCAAGACTTTTGCCGCCGCCAACCTTGTTGGCAATCAGATCTACGAGCTTCAGGAACCGGCGAGCCTCTCGGTAGAGCTGAAAATGGAGTTTTAGAAGGCCCACCTCCTCCCAACTGGTTCCGGGCGAAACGATGCTCCATCTTGATGCACTTCATTGGAAATTCATTTCGCCCGGAACGTTTTTATTGCAAGATCTGTAGTGGAGGTGAATTGTCGGCATAAAGACAGTTCTGCAGCCATTCTGGTTCCAACATAATCGGATCCTCAAGGAGTGGCAAAAATTAAGAGTCTGAGCGCTGGCCTGTATAGTTCACAGGCGAAGTTCAACTCGGGAGAGCATACTGAAGGGATGTTTTACGGCGGGAAGATATAGGTGAACGAGCAAGCAAGAGCAGAACAAGTTTCCATTCACGACGGCCCTGTGCTGCCGGCCAAATCTTATACGATTCTTCTCTTGCCCGGGTTTTCAATGGGGGCGTTTTCCGGTCTCGTCGAACCGTTGCGTCTTGCAAACCTGGTCAGCGGACGCGCCCTTTTCCAATGGAGTCTGGTTTCTGTCGAAGATGGTGTGGCGACAGCAAGCAGCGGCATTCGCATGCTTGCTGATTTCAGCATCGAAAGTCCTCCGAAATCGGACAATGTTATCGTCTGTGGCGGAGTTTCCAGTGATCAATTTCAGCATGCACCTACCTTTGCCTGGCTAAGGCAGGTCGCATCGCGCGGAGGGATCCTGGGGGCGACGTGTACCGGAAGTTTTGCCCTGGCGCGCGCCGGTCTTCTTTCGGGGCACAGATGTACCGTTCACTGGGAACATATGGCGAGCTGGGTGGAGCTTTTTCCGGATACAGAGCTCACCGGCGAGCTTTTTACAGTCGATCGCAAGCGCTACACCTGTGCTGGCGGGATGGCGTCTGCTGACATGATGCTGCATCAGATTGCGTCGCTCCACGGTGATGACCTGGCTGCGAGAGTTAGCGAACTGGCACTGCACCCTGGAATTCGCCCCGGATCCATTAAGCAAAACTCAATTGTCCAGTTGCCGCTTGGAACCGATCGTGAGGATCTCAGGATTGCGATCACCATTATGATGGAGAATCTCGAAGATCCTCTGGATCTTCAAAACCTGGCCTTTCGGCTGGGCAAATCAAGACGCAACCTTGAGAGGCTTTTCCGCGGGCTGCTCAACCGTTCGCCGGCGAAGTACTATTTGGGGCTTCGTCTGATCCGCGCGCGGCAATTGCTTCAGCAAACCACCATGCCGATCGTGGAAATCGCAATAAGCTGCGGGTTTTCATCCTCCACGCATTTCAGCAAATGTTACAAGGAATACTACGGTGTCTCGCCCAAGGCGGACCGCATTAATCTTCGCAATGCGTGCAAGCTTGCTTCGTGAGGCTATGGCGGTGAATGTTGCAAACCCGCCTGGGAAGCAGGTGGATGTCCAAACTCATTCCTGTAGCTGCGGATGAAATGCGACGCATCGCAAAAACCGGTTTCTTCGGCGATGTCGCTTAGTGAGCGATGTCCGCGCGCCAGCACCAGTGCGCCATGTCTCAGACGCAGACTTCGGCAAACACGCGCGGGACTGGAACCAAGTGCAATTTGAAATCGCCTTTCCAACTGACGGCGGCTAATGCCCAGGCGAGCGGCAATCTCCGGGGTCGTTGGAGGTGAGTTCATGCGCTGGCGCATGAAATGTATGGCCTTGCGCACGAGTGGGTCATTGATTTCCATGTTCAAGTCAGATTGCGGCTGTGGGACGTCTTCGCCAAAGACCTGATCAATCATCATGATACTGAGGCTTTTCTTGGCGGCCGCCACGCCGATATGGCGGTTGACGAGAAGGGCGGCCAGATGCGCAGACCCAACCCCGCCAGAGCAGGTCAGACGGTCCCGGTCGACAACATAGAGCTGGTCGGAAACAGGTACGGTTTTCTCGAATTGATCAAGAAAGTCCTGATGATGGAACCAGCTTACGCAGCATTTGTATCCCTTCATCAGGCCGGCGGCGGTTAGGTGGAAAACACCTGTGCAAAGTGCAGCCAGCGGCACGCCGGAGGCCGCTGCGCGTCTCAAATATTCAATCTGCCAGGGGTCCAGGCCGGCCTTGTTGCGCAGGACACCGCCCACAAGAACCAGATAGTCAAAACTGTCAGGCTCAAAGCTGCGATAATCAGGTTGGATGGACACGCCGCAGCTGGATTTTACCGGCGCGGATGTGCGGCCGAGAATGCGCCAGGAGCAATTGATCTGGCGGCTGCCATCATCCTCATCGGCAGACAATCTCAGGACATCCACAAAGTTCGCAAAGGCGCCGAGCGTAAAGCCGTCAACCAGAAGAAAGCCAACATTCAGCCGCGCCTGGCCCTGGGATGAAAATAAGGACATGCTTGGCCCCCGCTGGCGTTATTTTACAGGGTGAATGTCGCAAATATTCTGTCCTTTCGCAATCGGCGAGATCAAGAATTGGATCAGTTCAAAACCTTGGTGTGCGGACCAATTTCATGCGGTTTTCATTTCTGTCATTGCTGCGCAATGCGCTGGCGGGTCAGTCGCTCTGGACCCCGCAATGGCCGCAAGCAGAGCCGCGAAAGGAATATGATGTCGTAATCATTGGCGCCGGAGGGCACGGCCTCGGCGCAGCCTATTATCTGGCCAAGGAGCACGGCATCACAAATGTCGCCGTGATCGACAAAGGCTGGCTCGGCGGGGGCAATACGGGTCGGAACACGACCATTATCCGCTCGAACTATCTCTATGATGAGAGCGTGGGACTGTATGACCATGCGTTGAAATTATGGGAAAATCTCAGCCAGGATCTCAATTACAATGTGATGTTCTCGCGCCGCGGCGTTCTGATGCTGGCGCACTCTGTTCACGATGTTCAGGTGTTCAAGCGCCATGTCTATGCGAACCGCCGGCTGGGCGTGGACAATGAGTGGCTTTCGCCGGAAGAAGCGCAGGCCTACTGCCCGCCGCTGAATATTGATCCGGGCGCACGCTATCCCATCATGGGGGCGGCCCTGCAGCGCCGGGGCGGAACAGCGCGCCATGATGCGGTGGCCTGGGGATATGCGCGCGCGGCGGCAGAGCGCGGTGTGGATATCATCCAGAACTGCGCGGTGCGCTCCATCAGCCGCGATGCGAACGGAAACGTGGCTGGCGTCGAAACAGACCGCGGATTTATTGCGGCGAAGAAAGTGGCCGTTTCGGTCGCGGGCAACACGACCCCCCTCATGGACACGGCCGGCATTCGTCTGCCACTTGAGAGCTATCCGCTGCAGGCCCTGGTTTCAGAGCCCGTCAAGCCGGTCATGCCTTGCGTGGTCATGTCCAATACTGTCCATGCCTATATCAGCCAGTCTGACAAGGGCGAACTGGTCATCGGCGCCGGAACAGATCAGTACACGTCCTACTCTCAGCGGGGGGCGCTGCACATCGTTGAAGAGACGGTGGCCGCGATTTGCGAGATTTTCCCGATCTTCTCGCGCATGCGCATGCTGCGGAACTGGGGCGGCATTGTCGATGTGACGCCGGATCGTTCGCCCATTCTTGGCCTGACGCCGGTCCCGGGGCTTTACGTGAATTGCGGCTGGGGCACGGGCGGTTTCAAGGCGACACCCGGTTCGGCGCATGTGTTCGCGCACACGATTGCCCGCGATGAGCCCCATCCCCTCAACGCCCCATTCCGGCTGGACCGGTTTCGCACTGGCCGGCTGGTCGATGAAGCCGCTGCAGCCGCCGTGGCGCACTGACGGAGGCAGACATGATACAGATCCACTGTCCCTATTGTTGCGAACTGCTTCCAGAGCAGGAGTTTGCCTATGCCGGTGAAGCGCACATTGTGCGCCCTGAAGATCCCGGCGCCCTCTCCGATGAGGCCTGGCGGGATTATCTCTTTCTACGGACGAATGCGCGTGGGCCGTATCATGAGCGCTGGCGTCATGTGCATGGCTGCTCTCGTTTCTTCAATGCGCTGCGCGACACAGTGAGCGACCGCATATTGGTGACATATCGGATGGGTGAAGCCCCTCCGGCGCCCCCATCTGAGGAGGGTGGTGATGCGTAACACGTTTCGCCTTCCAGACACCGGCAGGATCGATAGGGGCAAACCCGTTTCCTTCCGCTTCAACGGTACCCAACATACCGGGTTCGTTGGCGACACCCTTGCTTCGGCATTGCTGGCGAACGGGGTGCACCTGGTCGGGCGTTCCTTCAAATACCACCGCCCGCGCGGATTTCTCTCGGCGGGCGCGGAGGAGCCAAACGCCCTGGTCACCGTGACGCGCGGCGCTGGACGCACGACGCCCAACCTTCCGGCGACCATGATTGAGCTCTATGAGGGCCTTGAGGCGCATAGCCAGAACCATTGGCCAAGCCTGAGCTTTGATGTGGGTGCGGTCAATGATCTGCTGCACCCCCTGTTTGCGGCGGGCTTTTACTACAAGACCTTCATGTGGCCGCGCAGCTTCTGGGACAAGGTCTATGAGCCCTTCATCCGCCAGGCGGCGGGACTGGGGAAATCCCCCACGCAACGCGATCCGGATATTTATACAAGCCGCCATGCCTTCTGCGATGTGTTGATCGTCGGGGCCGGTGCGGCGGGGATCGCAGCCGCCCTTGCCGCGGCAAAGACGGGCGCACAGGTGATCCTTGCTGACGAGCAAGCCAAGCCGGGTGGCACTATGCTCAAGGAGCACCCGGCCCGTATCGACGGGGCGCCGAGTGATACCTGGCTCCATACCTCGCTTGCAACGTTGCGCGAGGCCGAGAACGTCACAGTCCTGGAGCGCACATGTGCATTCGGGGTCTACCATGAGAATTTTATCGGCCTGCGCCAGGCCCTGACCGATCACCAGGCAGACCTACCGCCCGACCAGCCGCGCGAACGGCTATGGAAGGTTCGCGCAAAAGCGGTTGTCCTGGCGCAGGGCGCCATTGAGCGACCAATGAGCTTCAGTGGAAATGACAGGCCGGGCGTGATGCTCGCCGGGGCCGCGCGCACTTATCTCAACGGCCATGGCGTCTGTGTTGGTCACAGGCCGGTGATCGTGACCTCCAATGATACGGCTTGGCAGAGCGCCTTCGATCTGGCCGGCGCCGGCATGTCCGTATCCGCGATTGTGGATGTTCGCGACACGGTTGCCAAAGGATTGGTCGCCCGTGCGGACAGGGCCGGTATTGCCGTCTTTACGGGCAGCCAGGTCCTGGGCACGTCAGGCCGTCTGCGGGTCAGTTCAATCACGATCAGTTCGCCCAAACATGCGGGCCAGAAGAAGATTGCCTGCGACAGTGTCCTGATGAGCGCGGGCTGGACACCGAGCCTTCATCTCTGGTCCCAGGCCTCTGGGGCAATCGCATGGGATGATGCGCTCCAGGCCTATGTTCCTGACGGGGGGCTGGACGGGGTTTTTGTCGCCGGGGCCGGCAGTGGCAAGTTTGGGCTCGCCGAAGCGCTGGTTTCGGGCTGGCGTGCGGGCGCACACGCCGTGGCCTCTGCAGGTTTCGAACTCACCGCGCAGGCTCCTGCGTTCAAGGTCAGAGGCGAGGCCATATCCTCGCCCGCTACACCCGCGCTGACACACCCGCAGGGCCGCGCCTTTGTCGACTTCCAGAACGATGTCACGACAAAGGATATCCGGCTGGCCGTGCAGGAAGGCTTCCGGTCTGTCGAGCATATCAAACGCTACACGACGACCGGCATGGCCACCGACCAGGGCAAGACGTCAAACATCAATGCGCTGGCGACCAGTGCGTCGGCGCTCGGCGTGGCGCCGCATGAGGCCGGGCTGACGAAATTCCGCCCGCCTTATACGCCGATCACATTCGGTACACTTGCCGCGCTGCGCCGGGATGAGACGTTCCAGCCGGTTCGCAAGACCCCCATAGATCCGTGGGCGGAAGACAAGGGGGCCGTGTTTGAACCCGTGTCGCTCTGGCGGCGTGCCCGATACTTTCCCAAGGCCCATGAGACCATGCACCAGGCAGTTGCGCGCGAGTGCCGCTCTGTGCGCGAAGGCGTTGGCATGTTCGATGCCTCAACCCTTGGCAAGATTGAAGTCGTTGGACCTGATGCGGCAGAGTTCCTCAACCGGCTTTATGTGAATGCCTGGACAACGCTGAAGCCGGGCCGGTGCAAATACGGCGTCCTGCTCGGCGAGGATGGCTTTATTCGTGATGATGGCGTCATCGCGCGAATCGCCGAGGACCGGTTCCACGTCACGACAACCACAGGCGGGGCGGCGCGCGTCCTGACCATGATGGAAGACTACCGCCAGACCGAGTGGCCGGACCTCAAGGTCTGGCTGACCTCGACCACGGAGCAATGGGCCGTGATCGCGGTGAACGGACCAAATGCCAAACGCCTGATCGAACCTTTTATTGAAGGCATCGACCTCTCCGACGAGACGTTCCGGCACATGTCCTATGCCGAGGGCACAATTGCCGGTGTGGAGCTGCGGCTTTTCCGGGTCAGCTTCACCGGCGAGCGCGGCTATGAGATCAATGTTCCTGCCAGCGAAGGCTTGCGGATATGGGACATGCTCCATGCGGCGGGAGCCGACCATGGCCTCGTTGTCTACGGCACTGAGACCATGCACGTCCTGCGGGCCGAGAAAGGCTATATCATTGTCGGTCAGGACACGGACGGAACGGTTACGCCGCAGGATGCGGGCCTTGCCTGGGCCATCGGCAAGAAGAAGCCCGATTTCGTCGGCAAGCGGTCACTGACCCGGCCCGACATGCTGTTGCCGGACAGGCCGCAACTGGTGGGCCTGCTGACGGCGGATGCAGGTAAGGTGCTCGAAGAGGGCGCGCAGGTCGTCTCCGACTGGTCTGCAACCGCGCGCCCGCTCGGACATGTCACATCAAGTTACTGGAGTGAGGCGCTTGGCCGCTCTATCGCGCTTGCGCTTGTCGCGGGTGGCCATGACGCCATGGACACTGAAGTTACGGTCGTTGCGGGCAGGGATATGGCGTCCGCGACAATCACGGGCACAGTTTTCTACGACCCGAAGGGAGAGCGCATCAATGCCTGATGCCATGCGCCCGGCGACAACTGTTACGCCGCTTCCCCCCTGCATCCGCTACAGCATCCGGACTCTCCCGTCGGGGCTTGCGCTGTTGGAAGACCTCTTCGGGGAAAGCTTTCCAACGCAAGTCGGGCAGGTGTCCGGCATGCCAGACCGATTTGTTTCGTGCCTTGGCCCCGATGAATGGAGCTTCGTCGCGCCAGGGCCTGAAAAATCCCGGCTTGCCAGTGCATGCGCAGAGCTTCCGGAACATTTCGAAGGCAGCATCACCGATATCAGCGCACGTGAAGTGGGTTACCTGATCGAAGGCGCTGAGGCTGCCACGCTGCTGAATTCAGGCTGCCCGAGAAATTTGAGAGGCATGCCGACACCCAGTGCTGCCAGAACCGTTTTCGATGGCGTCGCGATTGGCTTGGTGAAGTGGCAAGACGATGCATTCCGGCTCGATGTCTGGCGGTCGTTTGTCCCACATATCCGCGCCTGTCTGGATCTGGCGCTCAATGACCTCGTCTAATCGGAAGGAATCGACCATGTCAGTCTTTCAACTCACGGGCCGGCTCAGTGATCCGCAAATCGCTGAGAGCATCGACAGGGAACTGCACAGGCAGCAAAACCAGATCGAACTGATCGCGTCAGAGAACATGGTTTCCAGCGATGTCCTGCTGGCGCAGGGATCTGTTCTGACGAACAAATACGCCGAGGGGTATCCCGGCAAGCGCTATTATGGCGGCTGCGAATTTGTAGACGAGGTTGAGGCAATTGCGATTGAGCGCGCCAAGGCGCTGTTTGGCGCGGCATATGTAAACGTACAGCCGCATTCCGGCGCCCAGGCCAATCAGGCGGTCTATCTTGCGCTTGTGAAACCGGGTGATTGCGTCATGGGAATGTCGCTCGCACATGGTGGTCACCTGACGCATGGTTCCTCCGTCACCATGTCCGGCAAGTGGTTTGACATTGTTTCCTATGGCGTGCGCGAAAGCGATCAGCAGATCGATTATGACGCCATGGCAGAGCTCGCGCGAACCGCGCGGCCGAAGATGATCATCGCCGGGGCCTCGGCCTATCCACGCGCCATCGATTTCGCCGCATTCCGCGCTGTTGCCGATGAAGTGGGCGCCTATCTGATGGTCGACATGGCCCATTATGCCGGCCTGGTCGCAACAGGGGATTATCCCGATCCGCTTCCTCATGCCCATGTCGTGACGACCACAACCCACAAGACCCTGCGGGGGCCACGGGGCGGGATGATCCTGTCAAATGAGGAAGCGCTGTTCAGGAAACTGAACTCGGCTGTCTTCCCGGGCAATCAGGGCGGGCCCTTGATGCATGTCATCGCCGCGAAAGCGGTCGCCCTCGGAGAAGCGCTCAAGCCCGAGTTCAAGACCTATTCCAGACATGTTGTCGACAGTGCGAAATCCCTTGCCACCCGGCTGGCCAGCGGCGGGCTGGACATTGTGAGCGGCGGGACCGATTGCCACCTGGTTCTTGTGGACCTGCGCCCGAAAGGCTTGAAGGGGCGCGATGTCGAAGTGGCCCTGGAAAGCGTTGGGCTGACCTGTAACAAGAATGCGATTCCCTTCGATCCTGAAAAGCCTGCTGTCACATCCGGTATTCGCCTCGGGACAGCGGCTGGGGTGAGCCGCGGGCTTGGGCCAGAGGCGTTCGATCAGGTTGGCACCCTCATTCTCCAGGTCATCGAGGCAATGGCCCTGGACGGCCAGGGCCAGCTGCCGGCGGCAATGCAAGAAGAAATTTCCGCACGGGTGCAGGCGCTCTGCAGCCGCTTTCCAGTTTATGCGTGAGGGGACAGGGCCCGTGTATATTGGCGTGTTCGACATGTTCAAGATTGGTGTCGGGCCTTCCTCCTCGCACACGATGGGACCGATGCTGGCCTCCGGACTGTTTCTGGACCTTCTCAGGGACAGCGAGGTCTCGGCCAGGTCCGTGAAGTGTTATCTGCGGGGATCGCTGGCGTTCACGGGGCGCGGCCATGCGACGGACCGCGCCGTTGCCCTGGGGCTGCTCGGTTTCCGGCCGGACACCGTGGATATCAACAAGGCTGACGCGGCGCTTGGCGAGCTGAAAGCCACGCGCATGCTGCAGGTGCCAGGTCTTGGCAGCCTGAAATTTTGCCCAGGCGAAGATGTGGTGTTTGATACCGAAGAGCTGGAGGGCGGACATCCCAACCAGTTGCGCTTTGAAGCCCTCGGCGACACGCCGGATGTGCTTGTCGGGCAAACTTATTTCTCGATCGGGGGCGGCTTTGTCCATACCCGGGCAGAACTGGATCGGCTCTCGGCCGGCGAGGCGCGGGAAGACGAGGT
This sequence comes from Hyphomonadaceae bacterium, assembly GCA_022760335.1. GTDB lineage: Bacteria > Pseudomonadota > Alphaproteobacteria > Caulobacterales > Hyphomonadaceae > UBA5336. The sequence goes on along the minus strand of JALEGE010000107.1, from coordinate 31,148 downwards.
GCCCTTTGGCTTTCGGAATGCGTCTGAGCTTTTGGCCATGGTCGAGGACAGCCAGCTCAGCATTGCCCAGATCATGCGTGAAAACGAAGTGGCGCTGCGTTCACCAAAGGCTGTCGACGCGGATCTGGCGGCGATCTGGGCTGAAATGGATGCCTGCATCAGCAGAGGACTGGCCGAACACGGGACACTGGCGGGAGGTCTCGGCCTGCGGCGCCGCGCCCCGGATATCTACCGGCGCCTGCAAACCTCGCTTGCAAATGACAAGAGATTGCCCTTCGCGTCGAATGACTGGCTGACAGTTTACGCCATGGCGGTGAATGAGGAAAACGCCGCAGGCGGGCGGATTGTAACGGCGCCCACCAATGGGGCGGCAGGCGTTGTCCCGGCTGTCTTGCGCTTTTTTCTGAGCCACTGCCTTGAGGATGAGAAGACCTATGCTGAAGAAGCGGAGCTGGTAAGAGAGTTCCTGCTTACGGCGGGCGCAATTGGTGGCCTGATCAAGCGCAACGCGTCCATATCTGGCGCTGAAGCGGGATGTCAGGGCGAGGTCGGCACGGCCTCGGCCATGGCCGCGGCGGGCCTATGCGCCGTGTTGGGCGGCACGCCCTGGCAGATCGAAAACGCGGCCGAGATTGCGCTGGAACACCATCTGGGAATGACCTGTGACCCTGTCGCCGGCCTCGTGCAGGTCCCGTGCATAGAGCGCAACGGTTTTGGCGCGATCAAGGCCGTGGCGGCGGCGTCACTGGCCCTGCATGGCGATGGGACACACTTCATGCCGCTCGACAATTGTATCGAAGCCATGCGCCAGACCGGACTTGAGATGAACTCAAAATACAGGGAAACGGCGCTTGGCGGGCTGGCTGTGAATGTGCCGAATTGCTAACCGCCTGCGAATGAAGACGGCTCGTCAAATATCAATCTCAACATCCGAAACGGGATAGCTGCAGCAGGGCAGGATCATCCCCTGGTCGATTTCGCGCTGCCTGATGCCGCCAGCATGCACCATATCGACCTTGCCGGACAGCAGCTTGGTCTTGCACGTGCCGCACATTCCTCTTTGACAGGCAGACTGAATGCGAACGCCTGCGTCACGCGCGGCATCAAGCAGTGTGGTGCTGGCAGAACACGCGACTGTCTTGCCCGATTTGCCAAGCGTGACACGAAATCCACCCTCATCGCCGGCATCTTCCCGAGGGGTCACATCCATTGTCAGATTGGTCGAAAGCTCAAATTCTTCCTGGCTGTATTGCGTCATGCTGAAGCCGATTTCGTTCAGAATGGACTGCACGGATTGCAAGAATGGGACTGGCCCGCAGCAAAAGATCCGGCGCTCTTCAATATCCGGCGCGATAAGCTGCAGCATTGGACGTGTGAGCCGGCCGTTAAACCCGACCCAGTCATCTGAAGGCTCAGAATCCTCGCAGAAATATGCCAGGCGGAATGTCGGCGACTGACTTGCCAACAGGGCCAACTCGCGCCGGAAAATGATGTCTCTTGGTGTGCGCGCGCCATGCGCGAAGATCAGATCGGAAGGGGCCTCAAGATCGAATGCCGTGCGTGTCATCGACATCATCGGCGTTATGCCGCTGCCGGCAGACAGAAAGAGCAGCTTTGCGCCATCCGTGGCATCGGTCGTAAAACTGCCTGCGGGGCCGTATGCCTGGATCTGCGTGCCTGGACGCATATTGTCATGCAGCCAGTTCGACGCCTGTCCCCCCGGGACGCGCTTGACCGTGATTGAGATCCTGTAAGGCCGGCCCGCGGAACTGGAGATCGTATAGCAGCGCGATATGTCCGATCCGACCGGCAGAGTGAAGGTCATGAACTGGCCGGGCAGGAATTTGAAGATGCGCGGCTCGATGGCTGAGAAAACGAATGTTTTCACATCATGAGTTTCCTGGCGTACCTGCCGGCAAACCAGGGTTGAGTCACTGTCTGGGTCCCAGAGTGGGACAAGACCGGATTCCGCAAAATATTCCGCAGGCATTTCAGTCATTCCGCAGCTATGTGGGCGCGCGGTTCCAGCAGAGTACTGGCAAGACGCCCGATATACCACTCGCAGAACTTCTCCACATGTGGTTCGGTATAGCCTGAATATGGGCCCGGTTCGTAGGCAGCCTCCTGTGTTCCGAGCTGGGCCAGCCTGACCAGATCAGCATCCTGCTGGTTCGTCATCATCCAGACATTGATCAGATTATCCAGCTTGTAATCCTGCCCCTCTACGGCGTCCTTGTGGACGAGCCAGACCGTGCGCACGAGGGTCTTGTCGGGCGCAAGGGGCAATGCGGAGAAGGTGACGATGTGGTCACTCATGAAGTGGTGCCACGAATTGGGCTGTGTCCAGACGCTCAATCCGCCGAGCCGGGATTCGTTGAACGCGCCAAGCAGCTTTCCGCTTGCGGCGCGGGTATCGAGTGTGTGGGATTCCCCTGCCCCCATGAGCGGAAGCCGCATGGTCCGAAAGCCGGTGACGCGGCTTGAAAGCTCTTCCACTTCCGCGGAAGGCAGGCCAAGCGCTTCCCAGCGCGCATGCTCGGATTCGATTGTTTCCAGATAGGTGCGAATATCCTTTGAGCGGCGCTGGTCCAGCTCATCCGGCGAGAAACCAAACCCGAATTCAGACAATGGCACCGTCAGCTGGGGGTGGTTGCCATCACAGTGATAGCATTCCCGATTGTTCTCCATTGCCAGCTTCCAATTGCCCTCCTCAACCAGCTCGCTGACATGCGCGACCTTGCAATTGGCCAGATCGTGAGGGGCAATATAGGGCGTGAGTGTTTGTGCCAGATACTCGATGTCTGCTGGTGGGGCTTCATCAAGGCAGATGAAGAGCAGTCCGGAGACGGATCGAACGTGAACGGGCTTCAGGCCGTGGCAGGATTTGTCGAATCCGGCGCCCATATGCTCGGCAAACAGCAGCTTTCCGGTCTCGTCATATGTCCATCCATGATACCGGCAGACAATGTTTCCGATCGTGGTGCTGCGTGCATCTATAAGACGGGCCCCGCGATGACGGCAGACATTGTGAAAGCCGCGGACTTCCATATCCTCGCCGCGCAGGAGCAGGATTGAATTGGAGCCCACTTCCACAGTGACGCAGTCTCCAGGTTCGGGAAGTTCAGGATCGCATGCGGCATAGATCCAATGGCGTCCAAATATGACGTCCAGGTCGAGTGCATGCACTTCGGAAGTATTGTAGAATTCCGCATCAAGACTCATTCCGGCGCGGCGGTTCAGGATGCGGTGCCTGAGCGTTTCGGATATGTCCACATGCACCTCCATTCAGCCGGGTCTGGAGTGAAAGTTTGCCTTTGAGTTGTGATGTACGCATTCGTATTTGCGACATTTCCAGTCTCAAAAACGGCACGCGCAGATTGTCATGGCGCGCAGAGCCCGCTGGTTATTGCCGCGGCTTTCGAAGTACGCCTTTTGCGGTGAGATATTGAATGATTTCTTCAGCGGCTTTGTCAGGCTGCGGGTCTATCAGAACACGTTCTTCGCCAGCGCGAACTTCCGTGGCGGCCCGCAGCCGATCCATGGCGGACCCGGAGGGAATATTGAGCGCGGACCTTGGCTTGTATGGGCGCAGCGTGCAGCCGGGCAAAAAGCGCTCTGGCGTCTGAGCAGTTTCTCTTGTGACGATTTCTCCCTCGCGTGCGCGTGCGAAGCTCTGCTGGCGCGCCGGTGGCGCCTGTGGTGCGACACAGAGAATGGCAGGAAAGGCGCGCGCGGTCTCCTGCCGCAATCCTTTCGGCAAGGCCTGGCGCACGTGCAAGCCGTCCTTGAGGAGCTCAACAGCAATCACATCGCGCGCCACACTCGCACCCGTCGCTTCTGCGATGAGATAAGGCACAGTGCCGCTGCCTTCCCCGATTTCAGCCTGGTTACCCGCAAATACGATATCGGGAGCCTCCGCGCGCACATGCTCGATAAGGGATGGAACAGGGTCATGACCTTCCGGGAGGTCGAGGACGGTCAAATGCGTCAGTCCCATCCCAAGATAGCCGCGCAAGGCCGGATTGCCGGGATCGCCAGCATGCACAGCCATAACCTGAGCCGGTGGGGCGAGAGACAGGGCCATCTCCAGGGCCAGGGCATCAAGCCTTGCACATCGCGCACGCCCGGATACGGGATGACGGCCCGCAGACAAGAGAATGAGAGCCTTAATCATCGCGTCCCTCCTCGCGTTTGAGGCGGTCAATGAGTGCAGGGATCACCTCTTGCGCATCGGCAATAATGGACAGATCGGCTCTCTTGATCATGGCGCTGTGAAGATCTGTGTTCACCGCGACGACATGTTGAACATCGCTGATGCCCTGCAAATGCTGAGGGGCGCCGGATATGCCGAGTGCCAGATAGCATTTTGCCGTCACAATGGTCCCTGAAGCGCCTATTTGCCTGTCTCGCGGAAGGTGGCCGGCATCACAGACATTGCGGCTGCCGCCCAGGGCCGCGCCCAGCAGATCACCAAGCGTTGAGAAGCCCTCCCAGTCCGTTACCCCGTCGCCCGCGCTGAGAATGAATTCGGCCTCTGACAGGGAAAGTGCCGATGGGTCTGCCTCAAGCAGTCGCGGCCTTGCCAAAGGCGTCTCAGCGCCTTGCAATGCGGGGTCAACAGTGATCGGCCGGGCCTCACCCGCCTCTTTCGCTTCACCCCTGAAGATGTGCGGCAAGATGGACACGACCAGCGGTAACTCTGCCGTCAATTCCATCTTTCCGCCATCGCACCGCCGGCTCGCTTGTCCCTCCGATATCCGTTCGGCTGCCGCAAACAACCGAGTCCCGGTTCGGGCAGCGGTTTGCCTTGCAAGGTCAGCGCCCTCAGGCGATTCAGCAAAGACGACATGGCGAATGGGGAACTGGTCAATCAGCCGGGAGATTGACGCCGCCGTCGTCCTTTCTAGGGGAAGCTGCAAGACCCTGTCTGCACCGACCGCGCCATAGTCCGGATCGCCCGGTTCGCTCAGCACGCACACGGCGCCGTTTGATCCCGCGCATAGTCTGTGGGCTGCATTGATGACGGCTTGGGTGTCGGCGTCTGACGCGCCAAAACTCCGGTCCGGCACGGCAAGGACAAGAAAGTCCGGCGTCTCGACAATTCGGATTGGCCTGGCACGCGCCTCAGAGGAGACCGGATCGGCGATCTTGCCGGGGTTGAGGGCGGTTACCAGGCCGAAGCGCGGCCGGCCATGGCTGCTCACCCTGCGCGCATCACGCGCAGCGCGCGGATCGATGCGCCGCCGTGAGGTGCCAGCCTCTACCGGCGCAATCGTGAAACGGGGCAAGCCGGAGCGGCTTTCGATCTTGCGGGCGTCTCGCTCGCCGCGCGGATCCCTGCGCACGCTCACGGTTTGGCGCCTGAAAGCAGCTCTGCGATGTCCAGCACGGTGGGCCGCGGCTGCGCTGTGCCTTCCAGCATTTGTGTGCAGCCCGGACAGGCGACCGCAACGCAGCCTGCCCCTGTCGCCACGGCCTGCTGCATGCGCCTGTCGGGGATACGCGCCTCGCCGGAGATATCGGTCACCGGTGCGCCGCCCCCGCCGCCGCAACAATGGGACCGCGGTCCCGAGCGCTCCATTTCGACCAGCTGCGCGCCGGCAATTTCGAGCAGCTTTCGCGGCGCGGCATACTCGCCATTATAGCGTCCCAGATAGCACGGATCATGATAGGTGACCTGTTCGCCCTCAAGGTCCGGGAGCTGCAAACGGCCGTCTTCGACCAACTCCAGCAAGAGGGCCGTATGGTGGACGACCTCATAGTGGCCGCCAAAGGCCGGATACTCATTTCTCAGAACATGAAGCGCGTGCGGATCTGCCGTTACGATTTTCCCGAACCTGCGGTTTTCGAGCAGTTCAATATTGTCATGGGCCAGTCTTTGAAAACCGGCTTCGTCGCCAAGACGCCGGGCCTGATCGCCGCAATCTTTCTCGGCCTCGCCCAGGATGGCGATATCCAGTCCAGCCTTGTCCAGAAGATGAACGAGCGCCCGAAGTGTGCGCTGGCCCCGCATCTCAAAGGCCGCATCACCCAGCCAGAGCAGAATATCGCACGCATTGCTCTCATCCAGCACCTTCAGGGACAGGTCGCTCGCCCAATCGACGCGGCGGACAGCGGCGAGCCCGCGCGTATTGTCGGTTGCCTGCAGCTCTTCGAGAAGTTCTGGCCCCTTGCCGGGCGTGGCGCCTTTGTCGAGGGTCTGGAAACGCCGCAGATCCACAATGGCATCGACATGTTCGATCATCATCGGGCAGGCCTCGACGCAGGCCCGGCAGGTTGTGCACGCCCAGAGCGTATCCGGGTGAAGTGTGGCCCCCTCCCCAATAACGCGCTGGTCGGGGCGGCCAGGCCGGCTGGACGCGATGCCTGTGTGCGGTGTTCCGAAATAGTCCGGACTTTGCGCATCCAGGCTCCGGACAAGGTCCTGCACCAGCGCCTTGGGATTGAGCGGCAAGCCGGCATCATGCGCCGGGCAGACACTTTCACACCGCCCACACTGCACGCAGGCATCAAAGCCGACCAGCCGGTTCCAGGCAAAGTCAGAAGGGGTTTCCACGCCGAGTTTCGGCTGATCGAGATCAAGCGGTTCCAACCCGCTCGCAATGCCGCGCCTCTCTGCCGGCGCGGGCGCAAATCGTGCCGGGCGCGGGTGGACAACAAGGTGGACTGCGCCCGCGAAAGCATGCCGCAAAGGCCCTCGTCCAAGGCCGAAGATAAGAAGGGCCGCCGCGCCAAGGCCGACCGCGATGAGTGGCGCAAGCGCTTCAAATGGCAGACGCCCGCCAAGGACGTGGACGCTGGCAATGATCAGCATCGCCAGGGCATATATGAGGATCAAAAACGGAAAACGCGCAAACCCGCCCCTTGAGAGTTCGCCCGGCCGCAGAACTGCCCTGCGATAGATATCGAGCAGCGCGCCCAGGATCGCGGCGATGAAGCTGAGCGCGGCGAGGGACCAGAGCCAGGGACTGCTGAAACCGGGAATACCGGTCAGCAGCAGAAGCGGGAGCGAAAGCAGAAAACCACCGGCCGCAAACATGTGAAACCGGGCATTCAGCGGTGTCCTGGCCACCACATCATGGACATCGACCAGATATCTGCGCGGCAATGCTGCGATGCCAGTCCACCAATCTATATTGGCTGGGCGCCCCTTCGCCCACAATCTCACTCTCAGTGCCGCGACAAGAAGGCCGCCAGACAGGATCGCCAGAATGCCGACCGACAGGATGAGGCCGACCATATGTCAAAGGACCCGGCAAAGGCGTTTGGCGTCATAGATTGCCGCATGGACATTGCGCCCGGCGACCGCATCCCCGATGCGATACAGCGCAAACTGGCCTTCCGTGCTGGACGCCATCTGAGGCCGGCCATCAATTAGAGCCTCAAGATCGAGCTTGCCTTTGTTGGCCGATTGCTCGCGCAGCGCGAAATAGAGCGCGTCATTTGGCAGGGTGCCAAATTCGAGGACGATCTGGTCAACCAGGCGCTCTTCTTCCTCAAGCGTGTAATCGTTTCGCAGCACGGCAACGCGCTTATTGCCTTCTCCATAGATCTCGGTGAGCGTGAGGTTTGGCGTCATGATCACATCGAGCCGATAGAGCTCGCGCAGATGCACCGGAAAATTGGTGCCGCCAACTTCCTCCCCCACAGCGCGGTCCAGCGTGACAAGCTCCACTTTCGCGCCCCGTTTGGCCATCACTTCAGCGCAGGAGACGGCCTGGTGCTGACCAAGCCCGTCATAGATCAGGACGGTCTCAGCAGGCTCCACGCTGCCATTGAGGATCTCCCAGGTATTCTGGGCGAGTTCGGCCCCCTTTATCCATCCATCGGAAGGATATCCGCCCGTTGCAACCACAACGATATCGGGCGCCTCGGCGAGAATGGTCTCGACGGTCGCCTCCGTGCCGAGACGCAGGTCCACACCCAGCTTCTGTACCTGTTGCACGAGCCAGCGCGTGATGCCGGTGAGCGCTTCGCGCCAGGTTGCCTTTGACGCGGTAAGCAACTGTCCGCCCGCCAGAGCCTCCCGCTCGATCAGCACAACCTCGTGGCCGCGCAGGGCCAGAACGCGCGCGGCCTCAAGCCCGGCAGGACCCGCGCCAATGACGACGGTCTTCAAATGTGTGTCTGCCCTGGCGACATCATGTGGGAGTGTCGCCTCCCGGCCCGTCGAGGCGTTCTGGATGCACAGCGCATCCTTGCCGGCATAGATCCGGTCGATGCAGTAGCCCGCACCCACGCATTGCCGGATATCATCGGCCTTGTCGGCCATCAGCTTGTTGACGATATGGGGATCGGCAATATGCGCGCGCGTCATGGCGACCATGTCGACATGCCCATCGGCGACCGCCCTGCTGGCCGTTGCCAGATCCATGATCCGCTGGGCATGGAACACAGGAACATCAAGCTCGGCCCGGAATGCGCTCACCAGGGGAAGGAAGGGGGCAACCGGAAAGGCCATGTTCGGCAAGATGATCGCGTGGGCCATATGATCGCGCGCCTGCCCGCCGAGCAGGTCTACGAAATCCACAAGCCCGGCTTGTGACAGTGTTTTGGCGATGGTCAGGCAGTCCTCAAAGGAAAGGCCGTCATCAATCAGCTCGTCGGCTGACATGCGAATGCCGACGATATAATCCTCGCCGACATCCCGGCGGATCGCCTCGAAGACCTCCATGCCAAACCGCATGCGATTTTCCAGGCTGCCGCCATATTCATCTGTCCGGCGATTGACGGATGGACTCCAGAACTGGTCCAGCAAGTGGCCATGGGCGGCGGAAATCTCGCAGCCATCAAGACCGCCTTCGCGGCAACGGCGCACGGCAGAAACATAGTCTGCGATGATGCGCTCCATGTCCCAGCGCTCCAGCTGTTTTGGGATGGAGCGGCTTGCGGGCTCTCTCACGGGGGATGGGGACACGGTTGGCAGCCAGTTCTCCGTGTCCCAACGCGTGCGCCGGCCCATATGCGTCAGCTGGATCATCAGGGCGGCGCCGTGGCCGTGTACGCGCGCGGCAAATTCCTGGAAGTAGGGGATCACACCGTCATCAGCGACGGAGATCTGGTTCCAGGGAGAGGCCGGGCTGTCGGGGGAAACAGATGACGAGCCGCCAAACATGGTCAGGCCGATGCCCCCTTTTGCCTTCTCGGCATGGTAGAGCTGATACCTGTCTTTTGGCCGGCCTGCGTCGCCATAAGAAGGGGCGTGCGACGTACTCATGATCCTGTTGCGGATCGTCAGGCCCTTGATCGTCAGCGGCCGCAGCAATGCTTCGTAGGGTGAACCCATAAGCCTGTATTCCCTGACACCTGTAATGCTCTATCGGAAATACTGCCGTGGGCGGTTTGAGTTTTCTTCTGCAATTGCGACAGAAGATGCGCGTTTTGCGACGGCGCAGCTCTTCCAGCTGCAAGAGTTGCATGCCTTATTGCGCAGCAGTCTTGCGCCCGGACTCAGAGCGGGCAGTCCAGATTGTCAGCGCTGGGCGGTTTGCCAGTTCTCAGCCTGGTAGTGCGGCAGAGGGAGCGGCGCTTCCATGCCAAATCCGCGGATATGGTCTGCGGCTTTCTCCCCGATCATCAGGCTTGGCGCATGCAGGTTTCCACTCGTAATGCTCGGAATGATCGAGGCATCGGCAACGCGCAGGCCATCAATCCCGCGAACCCGGCATTCCGGGTCGACAACAGCCTCTTCATCGCTTCCCATCCGGCAGGTGCCGCACAGATGATGCGCGCTGACAGAGCGTGCGCGGACATATTCGTCCTGCTCTTCGCGCGTACTTACATTGGTGCCAGGCCAGATCTCGCGCCCGATATAGGGCTCAAACGCCTTCTGCGAGAAAATCTCGCGGGTATGATCAAAGCAGGCGCGCATTTCGGTCCAGTCATCCTCATGGCTCATATGATTGGGATCGATAATGGGCCGCGCGTCCGGATCGGCAGAGCGCAGTTTCACAAAGCCGCGGCTCTTGGTGCGCAAGGGGCCGACATGCACGCGGAAGCCATGTTCGGTAATCTTGAATTTCCGCGGATCCGTCAGGCACATCGGCATGAAATGATATTGTATGTCGGGGTGCCTTATGCCGGGCCGGCTCCTGATGAAGGCGCCAGCCTCCAGATGATTTTGGGCGCAGGGACCCGTTCGGTTCAGCAGCCAGCGCAGGCCAATCATGATCTGGGTATGGGGCTGGAACTCGCGGTAGAGGGTGATGGGCTGTTGGCAGCCGAAATCAAACTGGATCTCCAGATGATCATGCAGGTTCTGACCTACACCAGGCAGGTCTGCCACAACCGGGATGCCAAGCGCGTGCAGGTCCTCTGCCGGGCCGATCCCGGATCTCAGGAGAAGCATGGGAGAGCCAATCGCGCCCGATGAAACGATAACTTCACTTTCGGCATAGGCCTGCCGCTCTTGGCCGGCTTGAGTGTAAGTGACGCCCACGGCCCTGCCATTTTCGATGATCAGGGATTTGGCATCGGCTTCTGTGGCGATTGTCAGGTTCTCAGGTGGCGCCTGTAGATAGGCGAGCGATGCGCTGTGGCGGTATCCATCCTTGATATTGGCATCATAGGGGCCAAAGCCTTCCTGCTGATACCCATTGACGTCGCTGGTCACGGGATAACCCGCCTGCTCTCCAGCGCGGATAAAGGCGCCGAATAATGGATTGTGGCATGGCCCCTTCAGGGTGCCGACCGGTCCGTCTGTTCCCCGGTATGGGCTTAATCTTCCCGTGTGCGATTCGAGTTTCCTGAAATAGGGAAGAACGTCCTGATACGACCATCCGTGGGCCCCCTCTGCCTCCCAGCGGTCATAATCCAGGGCATGCCCGCGGATGAAGATCATGCCGTTGATGGACGATGAGCCGCCAAGGATCTTGCCGCGCGGCTGGGGAAGGCGCCGGCCGTTCAGATTCGTCTGAGGTTCGGTCGCATAGTCCCACTCATATAGGCGCCGGCCATGCAGTTCGCCGACGCCGGCCGGCATGCGCACAAGCAGCTTGTTGTCGCGCGGACCGGCTTCCAGCAACAGGATGCGGCGGTGCGGGTCTTCTGCCAGTCGGTGCGCAATCGTAGCGCCGGCGGAGCCTGCGCCTACGACAACATAATCAAACCGACCCGAGCTTGATGTCCCAGCTGCCATTTGCCTCTCCTCGCCTCAATAGTGGTGATCATCTGTAATGCGGATGTCAAAATATGTGACGATCGTCAAGTTTTATGAGGAATGCGCTAAAGCATTCCAAGCCATGTTTTTCAAAAACATCATACAAAATATATTGTTACTCTGACTTGGCGCCGAGGCCGCAAGATTTTTTGCGCATATTTGCTTGACGATTGTCAAACATTATGTGACCTCCAATGCAGTGCAATTTTCGGCGCAGCTTGCGCCCGCTGCGTGGGATGGAAGAATGAACACTGAAGATAGTAATGTGGGGGCGGCACGGCCCGGTCTGATCCGGAAATCAGAGGTTTCTCCCCTTTTGTGGGGAGATGAGCAGGCCGGGTTCGCCAATGATCTTTTCTACCGGCTGACGCCGGAGCTGGCGATCGTTGTGGCGTGCGTGGCGCCAGGGGGGCGCTTTACATCTTCTGATACCTTCCGCACCGTTTTCGATTCCGATGAGGCGCTTTTCATCCTGGAAGGCCAGTACACAATTCAGAATCCCGAAACCGGCGAGGTTCGGGTTGCTGACGAAGGCGAGCTGATCCTGCTGCGCGGTCCTCAATGGCACTATGGGTACAATTTCTCCGACCGTGAGTTGCGCATCTTTGAGGCGATCGCGCCTGTCGATCTCAACAACAGCACGGCAGATATGGTGCGGCCGGAGGTTGCGAAAGGGTTCGATCCGTCTGCGCTGGAAGACTTCCCTCGCACGCGCGACAGCGGGGCGTGCAACATGGATGTTGTTGCGCGAGATCAGTCTGTGGCCGTTTTGTACGGCGAGCAAAACCCAGTTCGCCTTGATGTGTTTGCCAGCAACGACCGCGTCTCGCTGGCTCTGATTGAGCTTGCGCCCGGTCAGCGGACGGATTCGATCCGCCTGCCCTTTGAAGCGGCGGTTTTTGTGACCTCCGGGTGTTTGCATGTCCGTGTGCCGGATGGCGGTGTCTGGACAGAGGTGACGGTGGACGAGCTGTTCGCCCTGCCCCCGAACACCGAGTGGCAGCTGTTCAATGGCAAGGCCGATCGCTGCTCCGTTGTGTTGGCTGTGGCTGGCAATATCGCAACCGGCTTCACGGCCGCGCCATAACCCCCTTTTTCAAGTAACAGAGGTATATGAAATGTCGCTCGATCGATTTGAACTGGTCAACAAGGTCGCCGTTGTAACCGGCGCTGGGCGGGGGCTTGGCCGCGCGATCGCAACCGGCTTTGCCCGCGCGGGAGCCAAGGTTGTTATCGCGGGGCGGACTCAGGGCGACATTGATGTTGTGGTTGAGGAACTTCGCTCCGAAGGACACGAGGTCATGGGGATTTCCTTCGAGGCGACGAAGCGAGAAGACTGCGAAGCACTGTTTGCAAAGACTGTGGAAGCTTATGGTCGCCTGGACATTCTGCTTGTGTCTCACGGTATAGGTGAGGGCGGACCCTCTGAGCATGTGCCGGAAGATCAATGGCGGCGGGTCATCGATATTGATCTGAACAGTGCGTTTACATGCGCGCAGATCGCTGGCCGGCAAATGCTTTCACAGGGCAAGGGATCGATCATCTTTGTATCGTCCACGGCCAGTATCGTGGCCTTTCCGGGGGGCGCGGCATATGGCGCCGCCAAAGCTGGCGTTGATCACCTTGCGCGCCATTTGGGAACCGAGTGGGCCGCACGCGGTGTGCGCGTGAACACGATCAACCCGGGCTTCATGACCAGCCATATGCGCGGCACCGAAGCGTATTATGATGACCCCGGATACCGAGAGCAAGTCATTCAGGGCACGCCTATGCGGCGCAAGGGTGAACCTGATGAGCTGGTCGGCCCGGCAATCTTCCTGGCTTCGGATGCGTCATCTTTTGTGACGGGACACGTTATTCCGGTCGATGGAGGCTGGTGTCTGGAATAGCCTCCTGGCGCTGCCAATTACACGCGGAGTTTGACACGATGGCCCGACCCAACACGCATGCCGAGATTAATGAGTATCGTCTGAATGCGCTGATCAATGGCGCGATAGAGTGCGTTGCGCGTGAAGGTCTCAAGGGGGCTTCGGTGCGCACCATTGCCGATGCGGCCGGGACGTCGCGTGGCTTGATCGGGCACTATTTCAATGATCGCGAGACATTGTTGGTTCAGGCGCATAAGCGACTCTGCAATCGCATTTCCGATATCGTTGTCAGAAAGCTGGCAAACCCAAGCCTGACGGTTCGTGAGCGCCTGTATCTGATGCCGGCGACCATCTTCTCGTCTTCGGTGCTCACTGAGATCAATGCGAAGGCCTTTCTGGCCTTCTGGCATGCTGCGGCCACGTGTGACGATATCCGCAAGAACCATGAAGTGCTCTACACGACCTACCGCCAGGAAGTGGCATCGCTTTACCAGCAGGCCAATGAGGCCGGCGCCCGCGTGGCTGATCCTGTACTCGCTGGATACACGCTGATCGCATTGATTGATGGCTTCTGGATCCAGCTTTCCATTGAGAAAGCCATCACGCGCAAAAAGGCGATCAAGGCCTGCCAGGAAGCCATCGAATTACAACTCGCCGGACTCGGAAAGGACGACCATGACTGACGCCCAAAATTCCCCTGCCTTCGTTGCCCGCAAGAACATCATTCCCGTTCTTTGGGGAGACGATAAGGCGGGGTACATCAACGATCTCTACTACTCGTTCAATCCGGAACTGGTGTCGCTGGTGATCACCATGCCGCCCGGCGCGCGCTATGGCGCATCTGAAGAAAACCGCCCGATCTACAATGCGATTGAAGGCCTCTATGTGCTGGAAGGCCAGTATACGATCCAGAATCCTGAGACGGGAGAAGTGCGCGTCGCCAATCCTGGTGACATGATCCTCATGCGCGGCCCGCAATGGCATTTCGGCTACAATTTTTCCGACAGCGAACTGCGCGTTCTTGAAATGATTGCCATCACCGGTTCACAGGATGGGGCGAACACTCGTGAAATTCCGCAAGCGCCGCACGGATTTGATCCGCAAAAGCTGCTTGATTTCCCGCGCGAAACCGCCAGTGCCTATCAGGATATGGCGGTCATAAATGAGCGCAGCGCTGCAAACATTCTTCTCGGAAAGACCGACATTATCCTTCTTCGTGCACTTGCGAGCACTGACAGTCTGTCCGTCGGTGTCTGTGAGCTTTCTGCCGGTCAAAGAAGTGACCCGTTGTCATGGTCTGCGCCAACCTCTCTCTATGTCGAATTTGGCCGCGTTCATGTCCGCGTCAAGCAGAGCAATATCTGGCAGGAGATGAATGTCGAAGATGCGTTCCACATTCCCGCAGGCATTGAATGGCAGGTTTTCAATCTGAGCGCGGACCGCGCAAGACTGGTTGTCTCTGCTGCCGGGAATTTTGCCAGCATTCTGGATGTGGACTCCGCAGCATAGACCCTCGGCCAAAGGCAACTCAATGTACCCGCACCAACCCGAGGGCTCTCACTTCGTTGAGGGCGCATATAGAGACGACCGCGAGGGCACGCCCTTCCAGAGCTGCTTTCCTGCCGATGGGCGCGTGATTGCCCGTCTGCATGTCGCAACGCCAGCCATATTGGATCACGCGATCCATTCCGCGCAGAATGCGCAGGCCATATGGCGCACGACCTCATTGTCCGAACGGCAACAGGTCCTGCGGCGTGTGGCGGAAATCCTACGGGACAGGAATGATGAACTGGCGCGCCTTGAAACATTCGATACAGGCAAGCCCATCAGCGAGACTTTGGTATCGGATCCGGCCTCTGCCGCCGAGTGCTTTGAATATTACAGCGCCCTCTCACCCACTGCCCTTCAAGGATCTACCGAGCAGACCGACACTGGAACCATCAAGGTTCTGAAGGAACCTCTTGGCGTTTGTGTCGGCATCGGCGCGTGGAACTATCCCATACAAATCGCGGGCTGGAAGGCCGCGCCGGCTTTGCTGTGCGGCAATGCCATGATCTTCAAACCGTCGGAAACCACACCGCTAAGTGCCTTGAAACTGGCGGAGATTATTGCCGAGGCGGGCGCGCCTGCAGGCTTGTTCAATGTGGTCCAGGGCGATGGCAAGGTGGGCCAGTGGCTTGTCGAGCACCCGGGTGTTGCGAAGGTTTCACTGACCGGATCTGTCGCAACGGGAAAGAAAATCCACGCGGCCGCCACTGCACAGCTCAAACATGTCTCGCTTGAGCTTGGCGGCAAGTCACCGCTGATTGTGTTCGACGATGCAGATCTTGAAGCCGCGGTAGAGGGCGCCGCTGCCGGAAACTTCTATTCGAGCGGCCAGATTTGCAGCAATTGCACCCGCATTTATGTGCAGCGGTCGGCATTTGATCGCTTCCTGGAACTGTTCATCGCGCGTGCGGAAAGCATGAAAATGGGCGATCCGCTCGATCCCGAAACCGAGATCGGGCCGCTGGTCTCAGAACACCATGCCGAAAGTGTGCGGACCTATATAGAGCTTGGCCTCAGCGAAGGTGCAACCTGCGTGAGCGGCGGGCCGAATTCGGTCAGCATGGCTGCAGACGGCACTTATGTGCGGCCGACAATATTCACAGATGTTCGCGAAGCGATGCGGATTGCAAGAGAAGAGATCTTTGGGCCGGTTGCCTGCGTCATGATGTTTGACACCGAAGAGGAGGTGATCGGGCGCGCCAACGCAACCGAGCTGGGACTCGCGGCTGGCATCTATACAGGTGACAATGGACGAGCAGAACGGGTCGCGCACCAATTGCAGGCGGGCATTTGCTGGATAAACACCTATAATGAATATCCGATCGCCATGCCTTTCGGTGGTTACAAGCAATCTGGACTTGGACGCGAGAATGGCCTGCTTGTCCTTGATCACTACACGCAGACAAAAAGCATCCTGACACAGTCGCGGTGACTGGCGCTCAAGGGCCCGGTTTGGCATCTGCTGACGGCGAGTCGCGTCAATGTGTGATGTGTTGTGGGATCGGGATATGTAGAATTTTCATGTCGCATTGAAGAGGCCATAAATCCGATCAACGAAAGCGCGGATGTGCGGCTGCTTCAGCGCGGCTGGGCGCGTCACCAGATAGACAGTCTGGGACGGCAGTTCATACTCGGTGAACACCTCTTCAAGCCGGCCGGCGGAGGCGCGTGGCAGAACGGCAATTCCCGCTCCAGCCCGAACGGCGGCAAGCTGAGCGGCAAAGCTTGATGCGCGAACGGTGACCTTTTGAAAGCCCATTTGCCGGGCCTGCTGCATGTGTGGGACGGTGTCCAGTGGTGGTAGCGTTGTGACATAATCCACCAGGTGCGGCTGCATGCGCTCGCGATTTCTTTCAAGACACTCGGGCGAGGCAAAGAAGCCAAATTCGAGTTCTGAAATGGCACGATAGATAAGCGAGGCTTCCCCAAGCCGGACTGTCCGGATTGCCAGGTCGACATCGCCGCGCCCAACATTGGCGGCCCGGTTTTCCACAAACACTTCGATCGTGCAGCCGGGATGCTCTGCAGAGAAGTCGGATGCCAAACGCGACACGGTTGGAATAAAGCCATCACCGATGGAAACAGAGATCGTGCCCCGAAGCTCTCCTGTCTGATCCGTCTGCGCATTCTCGCGCAACAACTCCTTGTCGATTCTTCCAGCGATCTCGGCAAGAGCGCTGCCTTTGGCCGTCAGGCGTGCTCCGCCAACTGATCTCTCAATCAGCATCAGGCCGACAGACGCTTCCAACTGATCAATCCTGCGAGCAATGGTAGACGGCGCGATGGACAGTGCGTTCCCGGCTTTCAAAAAGCTGCCGCGTTCGGCGACGGCCAGCAGTATCCTCAGGTCATCCCAGTTCATCGGATCTCGTTCCCGGCTCTAGCATTGCGAAATTCGATACTGTTTTTGCGAGTATACGCATTTATTTGCAACTCATACTGGCGTCCCATTTCCCACAAGGTCGAAAAGACACGTGAATAGGGAGCGAAGAAATGGCCGACGGTTCAAACCGGGTAGGGGAAGATTCAGGCGCGGCGACAAACGCCAGTGCACTGCTTGAGCGGTATCGACTGGAGCGCGAAAAGCGCCTCCACAGTGAGGGCGCGGCCCAGTTCCGCGCGGCCGATGGCGAACTTGCCTACATCCTCGATGATCCTCACGCACCTGAACCGCCCTCAAGGGCGCCTGTTCGCGAGGCGTGTGATGTGGCCATTATCGGTGCGGGATTTGGTGGCTTGCTGGCCGGCGCGCGCTTGCGCCAGGCCGGTGTTGAAAAGATTCGGATCATTGATCGCGCCGCTGGCTTCGGGGGGGCCTGGTACTGGAACCGGTATCCCGGCGCGTCCTGCGATACCGAGGCCTATATCTACATGCCCCTGCTGGAAGAGACCGGCTATTTGCCGAGCATGAAATATGCGCCGGGGCCAGAGATCCGCGCGCATGCGAAACGGATTGCTGAGGTTTTCGATCTTGAACGAGACGCCCTGTTCCAGGCTGGTGTGGAGCGTGCGGAATGGGTGGAAACAACCCAAAGGTGGCATATCACAACGTCCCATGGCGACGAGTTGATGGCGCAATTCCTTTGCGTATCGACTGGCCCGCTTACCAGGCCACAATTGCCGGGCGTGTCGGGATTGGAGACATTCAAGGGGCGTGTCTTCCACACCAGCCGCTGGGATTATGCCTATACCGGTGGTGATGAAAACGGCGGACAGACCGGTCTCGCTGGAAAGCGTGTGGGGATCGTTGGGACGGGCGCGACGGCCATTCAGGTTGTGCCGAGCGTTGCGGACTATGCTGGCGATCTGTTTGTATTCCAGCGCACGCCGCCATCGGTTGGCGTGCGCGGGAACCAGTCGACTGATCCAGACTGGGCGGCCACGCTCAAGCCGGGTTGGCAGCAAGAGCGGATGGACAATTTCAACAACATTGTATGCGGCGCGGCATCTCGGGTCGAACTGGACCTCGTCAATGATGGATGGACGGTGCTGTTTGCAGACGTTGGCGCAGAACTGGCGAACATGACCGATGAGGAAAAGCGTCAGCGCCAGTTGGCAGACCTGCAAAAGATGGAAGAGCTGCGCGCGCGTATCGATGCGACGGTGAAAGACCCGCAGACAGCCGGGGCGCTGAAGCCTTATTACAATGTCTGGTGCAAGCGCCCAACATTCCACGACGCGTATCTGGACGCCTATAATCGGTCAAATGTCCATTTGGTCGATACAGACGGGCGCGGTGTTGCTGAATTCGTGGAAGAGGGTGCGATTGTTGGCGACACACTTTACCCGCTTGATTGCCTCATCCTGGCGACGGGCTTTGAGGTGCGCACCAGTTTCGAACAGCGTTTCGGCTTTTCCATAACAGGGCGGTCAGGCGAAACACTTTCGCAGAAATGGCAGCGCGAACGAGGCGTGTCGACATTACACGGCCTGATGTCGCACGACTTCCCAAACTTGTTCCTGATGGGCATGCCGCAGGCGCCAAACACGCCGAACTTCACCCATATGTCCAATGAGGCAGCAAAGCATATTGCCTTTCTGGTCAGTGCATGCAGGGCCCGCGGGCTTGGCGCGCTTGAGCCGAGCAAGGATGCCGAGGATGCCTGGGTTCACCATATGCTGTCCTTTGCAGGGTTGAAGACAAAGTTCGACCAAGAGTGTACCCCCAGTTATTACAATGCTGAGGGCCAGGTCGATCCGAGTTCAGTTCGCAATGAGTATTATCCCGGCAGATCTGCGGACTTTATCGCCATGTTGCATGAGTTGCAGGAGAGTGGTTCCCTGGATGGGCTGATATTGCATGCTGCGTCCGTGTCCTGATCGGACAAGAACGGAACTCTGTTTTTGCAAATTAACTTCGCGGAAGCGTGGGTGTTGGCGCGCGCGTGTGTTGCCTATCTCCCTCGCAGTAATTCATGGAGAAATCTGTTGCAAACAGCTTTCGTTACCGGTGCGACCGGTCTTCTTGGTAACAATCTTGTCCGGCTCCTTCTTCAGGAGGGCTATCGCGTGAAGGCCCTGGCGCGCTCGCAGGCCAAGGCCGAGCAGCAGCTCGCTGGGCTGGACAATCTCGAGGTCGTGATTGGCGACATGGAAGATGTCGCAGGCTTTTCGCCCGCGCTGGAGGGATGCGATATCGTGTTCCATACGGCTGCGTATTTCCGCGACAGCTACAAGGGCGGCAAACATTGGGAAAAACTGAAAAGGGTCAATGTCGACGGTACGCGCGACCTGCTGGCCGCTGCCCATGAAAGTGGGATCCGGCGCATTGTCCACACCAGTTCGATTGCCGTTCTGAATGGTGAGGATGGTGATCTGATTGATGAGACCATGACCCGCAAGCCGGATGAGGGCGATGATTACTATCGCTCAAAGATTTTGGCCGATGAGGAGGTCTTCAAGCACCTTGCGGCGCATCCGGACTCTCATGTTTGCATGGTCCTGCCAGGTTGGATGCATGGGCCGGGTGATCTGGGGCCGACTTCAGCGGGCCAGTTCACACTCGATTACATGAATGGAAGTTTGCCGGGTCTGCCTGCCGCCACATTTTCCTACGTAGATGCGCGTGATGTGGCCATAGCGCAGCTTGCAGCCGCTCGGCAGGGCCGGCGCGGCGAGCGGTATCTCGCCGCCGGGCGTGGCATGACCATGGTTGAGCTGTCGCAGCGCTATCAGGAAGTCACTGGCAAGCCAGCGCCAAAAACCCTTGTGCCCTATTTCGCGCTCTACACGATTGCCTTCTTCAATGAGGTGCGCGCGCGTGTTTTCGGACAGCAGGTCCTTCTGAGCATGGATGCGGTGAACAATATGCGGAAAGAATCCTTCCGCACCCGCTTCAACCACACAAAGAGCGAGACCGAACTGGGCCTGACCTTCCGCCCGGTCGAAGACACCATTCGCGATGAGGTGAACTGGTTCAGGTCAGCAGGTCTGCTGGAGGGAGGGGTGATTGCCTGACAGCTACGGTCAGACCGAAACCGATAAGGTCTTCCAGGTCATGGCCCCGCGCCGTGGACCTGCAAAAAGCCTGCGTGGGAGAACGGTGGAGCTGCCGCCTCCCGGGCAGGGCGAGGTGCGCGTCGATATCGAGTTTACCGGTGTCGCCTATGCGGACATTGTGATGCGCAATGGCCTCTATGCAGGGGTCAAACTGCCCGTTGTGCCAGGATATGATCTTGTCGGGCGCGTTGCCGCGCTTGGTCCTGGTGTTGATGGGCTGCAGGTGGGAGACCGCGTGGCAGGTATCACGGTCACCGGATCTTACGCGACGGCGGCCAATGTTCAGGCAGACTGGCTTGTCCGGGTGCCGGAAGAAACAGATGGCGCATTGCTGCTCGCCGGTGTGCTGAATGGCGTGACGGCCTGGCAAATGCTGACGCGAGTTGCGTCGGCTGATCCAGGAGAGTGGATCGTTGTGTGCGGCGCAGGCGGTGGCGTTGGCTCAATTCTGCTCGATCTTGCCCGCGCTCGCGGTGTGCGCGCAATCGGACTTGCTTCGCCTGGAAAACATGACGCAATTCGCGCCGCGGGTGCGGAGCCGCTCGATTATCGTGAGCGTGCCGGTCTTGCAGATCGTATCAAAGAGATCACGGCAGGTGGGGCCGTCGCCGTATTTGATCATATTGCTGGATCTCATTTGCGGAAAGTAAGTCTCCCGGCGCTGCAGCCGGGGGGGACGGCAGTGGTGTTTGGTGCTTATGATACCACGCGTGGGGGACGAATTCGTGTGTCTGCAATTTTAGGGCTCTTGCTCGGCAGCAAGATCGACTCCTTCCGCCTCACGCGTCAAAGCAATGGTGTCGTTGGATATAATGTGACCCTGTGGCGCAACAATCGCCCCGGCGCGTATCGCGAAGACCTGGCAGACGTTATGGAAGCGATCAGCTCCGGCAGCATACGGCCTGCTATTGGCGCCACCCTGCCATTGGCAGATGCCGCGCGTGCGCATGCCATGCTGGAGGCGCGAGAGGTGACAGGAAAGATCGTGCTCGATTGCCGCTCAGCATGACCTCTCGCCCGCACGGGCGTGCTGCTCGCGCCCAGGTGCAGAAGACGGGCTGTCCTTAAAAGCAGAAGGTAGAAGCGCCGAGGGCCTAAGCGAGCGCGCAGGCGCATCATCGCAGAAGCCGGGCTCATGCTTTTCGGACTCTGGATCATCCGGCGTTTAATATGAAACGCCGGATGATCCAGCTTGCTTATGGCCGCGCCGGTTCTGCGAAAACGGGAGTCCGCTCTTTCGTCCAGTACTCGAACTGCGGGCGAGCCACAGCTCCTCAGCAATCATTGACCTGCGCAGGTTGAGATCTTAAACAGTGTTTTAAACAATGTTTCCTGAGGGTTTGTCGTAAACTCTCCAGGATTTCTGACCGAGGTGTCATGCGCGATTCCAATCAGGAGACGGCAAACCTTGCCGACGGATCATTGAGCATCCGCGCGACCATACTGGACGTTGCCGAAAGGATTATTTGTGACGAGGGCTATCAGGCGGCCTCGGTGCGCAAGATCACCAGAGAGGCTGGCGTAAATGTCGCGGCGGTGAATTACTATTTCGGGTCAAAGCTTGGCCTGGTCAAAGCGCTTCTCTCACGACATGCAGAGCCTATTAATGCGGAAAGGCTGAGCCGGCTGAGCCTGTGCCGCGAGAATTTGGAGAGCGGACAACTTGGAACATCCCAGGTTCTTGCTGCCTTCATAGAACCCACCTTGCGAGGGCCCCATTTCAAGGATGGCGGTCGGGCCTATCGCCGGCTTCTTGGCAAGATAAGTGTCGCGCCCATGGCAGACATACGTGTTCTGCTGGCCACAATATATGATGGCGCCGCTCTGGAGTTTGCCGACCTTCTGGGGCGGTTGCATCCTGCGCTGGACCGGCGCGAATTTTTCTGGCGGCTTTCCTGTGTGTTTGGCGTGATGACCTACATTCTCGCTGACAATGCATCCGCGCGTCTGGAAGACTTGTCTGGCGGCGAATTCGACATGGGCGATGCCGACGCGGCACTGCGCTATGCCATCCCCTTTCTATCATCCGGACTGTGCGCCCCCGCAGGGGATGCCGACATACGCGGCGCGCAGCACGACATTGATCAAGGAACTCAGACATGACTGCAGATGGCAACGAAATGCGTCTCATCTATCGCATGCCTGTTGGTTTTGGCGCGGGTTCAGGGCCACGCCAGAATCAGTTTGGGCATCGTCACGATCTTTCAGACAATCCGGACATGACGACCTATGCGGTCCGTTTCGAAACCGAAGAGGCCGCCCTGGCCGGTTTGCTGCCGGAGCCTTTTTCCCTGGACGGAGAACCGGTCGTTACCATTGAGGTGCAGTATATCAGCAATATCGGATGGTTGGCCGGACGGGGGTACAACACTGTGGGGATTCGGTTCCCTGCCGCTTATAATGGCGCGGACGGTCCGGTTCGGGGCAGCTTTCTGTCTGTCCTGTTTGAAAACATGGCCGACCCGATCATCAGTGGTCGCGAAGAGCTTGGCTTCAACAAACTGTACGCAGAAATCGCCGACCCTGTGGAAACAGATGGGATGATGGTCATCCAGACTGGTTGGGGCGGGACCCCCTTTCTGGAACTGCAATTTGCAACCGACTTCCAGGAGGGCAAACCCCCGCATGGTGGCGAAGCCGGGGCTGCAGGCTTGCTGCATTATAAATATGTTCCCCGGACAGGAGACTGGGGTGAGGCGGACGCGGCCTATGCCACGCTGACCCCTTTGGGCGTTCCCAATTACAAGCTTCTGTCCAGCAAGATTGGCGATGCGCGCGCAGCGTTCAGCCCAGGGCCCTGGGAGACGTTCCCAACGCTGCATCATATCATCGACAAATTGGCGGCCTTGCCAGTCCTGGCCTGGCGCCCCGGCTCGATCGTGAAATCCGTTGGCAGCAAGGATTTGCGCGATCAGCAAAGGCTCAAATGACGCGATCCGCGCCCATGAGGCCAATCTTACAACACGATCAGAACAGGTATCTACCGTGAAACAGACCGAAGATGAAATCGTCGCCGCAGCTGAAAAATACAGAAACTGGGGCAGATGGGGAGAGGCGGACGAGCGCGGCACACTGAATTTCGTGTCACCGGAAATGATTGTCAAAGCTGCAGGCCTTGTGAAGCAGGGCAAAACCTTTGCGCTGGCGATACCTTTTGATCACAATGGTCCTCAAACCGGGGAGAATGGCCGCATCAATCCCATGCACAGCATGACCTTTGATGGATGCGATACGCTGCCTCTTCCGCATGGTATTGGTTTCTCTGACGACACTATTTTCATGCCCCTGCAATGTGCGACCCAGTGGGACGCGCTCTCGCATGCATTTGATCGCGGCAAGGCCTATAATGGTCACGATGCCAGTGTTGTATCTTCTTTAGGTGCTGCCAAGAATGGCATTGAGAAGGTGTCCAACAATTTTGTCGGGCGAGGGATTCTGCTCGACATCGCAAGATCGAAGGGTGTTGAGTCTCTGGCTCCTGGCTATGCCATCACCGAGGAAGACCTTGAGGCATGTGTTGCTGCGCAGGGGCAAAGCTCGAATATTCAATCAGGTGATTTCGTTCTTGTGAGAACGGGACAGATGGGTCACTGCAAGGCCAATGGATGGGGGGCATATGCTGGCGGTGATGCGCCAGGGCTCTCATTCTACTCTGCCGATTGGCTTTTCCGAAACGAACTCGCAGCAATCGCGACGGACACTTGGGGCTTTGAGGTGCGCCCCAATGAGCTGCCCGGCAGCTTCCAACCTCTGCACCAGGTCGTTTTGCCGAATATGGGGCTGCATATCGGTGAGATATTTGACCTGGAAGACCTCGCTGAAGACTGCGCAGGTGACGGCATATATGAGTTCATGTTCGTTGCGCCGCCCCTGCCAATCACTGGCGCCGTAGGCTCGCCTATCAATCCATACGCCATCAAGTAGATCCCGGAGTGTGCATCTCCGGTCTTGGTCAAGCGAGTGACTTAGCCACTCAGCGCGGCGTAAAGCATTCGCGTTGCTGAAATGACCAGGAAGAGGGCGAAAACCCACCGCAACAGGCGCGGTGGTAACCCATGGGCAATCCGGGCACCAATGGGTGCAAACAGGACCCCCAGCGGTGCGATGCACGCAATGGCGACTATGTTGACGTTGCCAAGGGAAAAAGGTGGGCGGTCTGGCGTGCCCCAGCCTGTTATGACAAAGGCCAGGCTTGCGGGAATGGCTATGATCAGGCCCACGGCCGACGCCGTTCCAACCGCGCGCCGTATCGGATATCCGGATGCAGAAAGGATGGGAACCATGAGTGTCCCGCCGCCGATGCCGATCATGGAGGATAATAGTCCGACACATCCGGCAATACCGGTCCCGGCGAGCCCGCTCGGCGCGGCAGCTGTCTCGCGCGTGCTTTCGCGTGACCAGAACATGTAGACTGCAACGCAAAGCGCGACGCAGGCGAAAAGTGCAGAGAGCAGGGTTCCGCGCGTAAGTCCGGCAAATGCCGCCCCCGTGATGGCGCCGACGGCAATTGCTGGGCCCCAGCTGCGCAGAAGGGCTGTATCGACAGACCCTTTTCGATAGTGCGCCCGTGCCGAGGACATTCCATTGATGACGATTGTGGCCAGTGAAGTGCCAACAGCGACATGCATCGCTGTACCTAGTTCGATGCCCAGCATTGTGAGCACTTGAAACAGCAGAGGCACAATCACGATGCCGCCGCCCACGCCAAGTAATCCGGCAACCAGCCCGGCGCCAGCGCCCACTGCAATCAAGGCCATGGCAAAGATTACCAGGGACGATATGTCTTGAGTTTCCATTTTTGTTACTTCAATTCTGTGGGAACAGGCGCGCTGCGTTGTTTCGATAAATGGCTTCGCGGATATCGACTGGCAGATCGTCAATAATGGCGCTGGCGCGCGATCCATCCGCATCGCCGACCTCATAGGGATAGTCGGTGCCAAACACGATGTTGGCGTATCCAACCGAGTCGATCAGCGCGCGCAGGGCCGGCCCGCCACCAACAACGGTGTCAAAGTGAAAGTTTCGAAGATAGCGGCTCGGTGGTGCAGCGATGTGCTCGGAGCATTCCGGATCATGCTCGTAATCCGGCGCATGGTATCCCAAATCAAGTCTCTGGATCAGGGCCGGAAGTGTGCCTCCGCCATGCGACAGGATGATCTTCAAGTCCGGATGACGTTCCATCACACCAGAGAAAATAAGCCGGGAAGCAGCGTAGGTGACCTCGGTTGGCCAGGACACAAGGAGACCAAGATTGAAGTTGCCAGCGGCGGGATGATCGGCGCGCGAGGTGGCGTGCATGAAGACAGTCAGGCCCAGGCGTTCGATCACGGACCACATTGGCTCAAAGGCAGGATCGTCGAAGTCGCGCGCGCCTGCGGAGGTGGGCAGTGCAACGCCGGGAAAGCCAAACTCGCCCACTGCGCGTTCAAGGAGGGGGGCAGTCTCCGCCGGGTCAGCCAGCGCGGGCGTGGCCAGCGCGATAAGCCGGCTATTGGTTGTCTGCGTCACTGCGGCATTGGCCGTGTTCAACACGGTTGCAAATTCAGCCGGGATCGCATGGCTGTAGTGCGACAGGATCGGCGGGGGTGGGGCAAAATATTGGCGTGCAATCCCGGCATCATCCAGCGCGGAGCAGCGCAAGTCGAGATCATACATGCCCGGCTCGATGCGGCCATATCCAGTGATCGTATAGCCATCGTCTGCGCGCGCTACAGGAAATGGCGACTTGGAGGGATTATCCGCAAGCGCTTCCAGGATGATACGCGGTAGAACGTGGGAGTGGATGTCAATTTTCATCGTTTACCTCTGGGGAGGGAATTGCGGCCACGAACTCAATCTCAAGCCGGCTTGTCTTGGCGGGCGAACATGCAGCAATTGGCAGGAAGGTGGTCGGTGGCAGTGGCCCCCCGAACGCAAGCTGATAGGCCAGATCGATCTGCGGGGCGTCGCTCGGATGGGTCAGATAAACCGTCTGATGCGCGACATCGTCCACAGTGCAGCCATTCTCTGCCAGAGTTTCAGCCAGTGATGCATAGATGAATCGTGCCTGTGCCAGGGCGGGCTGTGGGCCGTGCCAGCGCCCCATATCTGTGCCATTGAACTCTGCTGACATATCGCCTGCCTCGGCGAGGGCGCGCACTTTTTCTACGTCAATCGGCACTTCCCCGGATGTAAACAGCAGCCCGCCAGCGGGCACGGCATCGGCATAGACCGGAGCAAGTGCGCTGGCTTGAATATTGGGGGTCTCACGCGATGAGCCGGCATATGCGATCACCCGGCTGCAGGCTCTGGCGAGCGGGTGTCGCAGGCGCCCCTGAATGAATGAAGACAGGCAGTAGGGGCTCAACTGGGTCGCCATGCCCGAGGCGCATCCTAGAATTGTTCCCGCCATGTCCAGTCCGGCATAGAATTCGCCGACATAGACGATGTCCCCAGTCTCTAGTCCTGCCGCCTCAACAATTGCGGATGTCGCGCTAAAACAGGCGGCGTGCTGGGCGATGTAAGAGGTTAATGATGGCGCAACCGGGATGACGGGATCGGGGAGTATATCGCGCGCGCCCGCATCAAGTTGGGCCATGGAGGCAACCGGGACCCCATTGGAGTCCAGCGCAAGGATCATTGATGTGAAGCACCAGTTGCCAACACGTACAGCGGCAGGAAACCCGACGGGCAGCCCATGCGTTGGTGAGGCGGGAATTTCGACAATCTCGTCCTCAGCCTCGCCTGACAGTGCAACGGCGTCGATCTGAACAAGGATGCGCGGATCGAGCTCTGTGCCGTCCACAACCACGATGGAAACGGCCGGTCGTACGGCGGGCAGAAGGGTAAGGATCAGCCCCAGAACCGGCCCTTCGCTAAGCGGATCTGTCACAAGAACACGAAGATGGACCAATCGGTCCAGGGATGTCCCGGCCGTCTTAAGCGTCTGGGCCAGGTTGGTCATACACTGTGCTGTCTGGGCCAGGTGTGATGCCAGGGCGATATCAACAAATGGAACACCCATCGCGGGAAGTGGGGAGGCCAGATCTTCCATCATTCTTACGATGCTGCCTGTTTCGGCCCGATGAGGGGTTATGGCCGCGGTGAAGACAAATGGGCCTGCGGTGCCCGTTGGGCAGCAAAGCCGGGTTTCCTTGGCGTGCATCAGATTGGTCCATTAGATGAAAATATTTTCTATTTAACGGTGTTAATGCCTTCATCATGAGCTGTCAATCGGCTTCACCCGGTAGGCTTGGGCGCTCGGAATTCATTGACGCAGTGTATGTACTGCCCGGTTTTTGTTAGTCTATTTCTCTGAACGCGCAGTGAGGGCTGGCTCCGGGGGGAGATTCTTGCTGTGAGGTCGCCTGGATGGCGCCAGTGAGGCTGTCAGATGCCGAAATCACAATATTTCCTAGCATAAGGTCTTTCTGCTTGTACTGCAGGGTATGGGCGCGCTAACGGAGTGCGAAAGACGTTTTCAGTATAAAGAGTGACCGAGGATGCCGCGAGGACGCCCTCCATCCCCAAAATCAGACAGTCCTGGCGATGATCAACGGATTGAGGCGCTGACCAGCGGGTTGGAGATATTGAGACTGTTTTCGGCGGATCGCCCGTCGCTGAGCCTGACCGAAATTGTGCGGCTAACAGGGCGTGTCCCCTCAACAAGTTTGAGACTTGTGAGTACATTGTGCGAGCTGGATTTCCTCGAGGAAGATCCGACAACGGGCAAGTATCGCGCATCACTTGGCGCACTGCGGCTGGGGTCGGTCACCTTGCACAATTCAATACTGGTGCAGGCTTGCGTTCCAGAGCTTGAGCATCTCAGTCAATCCCGTCCCGGGCTTGTCGGTTTGTGGGTGCGCTATGATGACAGCGTGTTCCTGGTTGCCAGCCGAGCGACGGGCGAGCTGTCTGCATCTCGCCTGTTTCAAGGCGCGCGCTATCAGGCGGATACTTTATGTGCTGGCCGTTTGGCTGGCGGTTGGCTGTCTGGCTCCGGCGAGGCATATGCCTGTGCGATCGATACGCTGGTTGCGAAGCTGCACACGGTAGCCGTACCCGTAATGGGCGAGGATGGGCTATTGGCGGCGCTATCCTGGTCGCGTCTATACCGTGCGGGCACGGATGAAGAGACACTGCTGCGTGCAGTGCCGGATCTGCAAAAGGCTGCGGAGAATATTTCCGTGCAGACCAGAACTCTGAATGACGCATGGTGAATAATAACGAGCAGTCGGGAAAGCGTGAGCGCAACCGCTATCGGGTTGACGCATTGGCGCGGGGATTGACTGCCCTGGCGGCCTTTTCAAGGACATCTCAACGTTTGAGCCCGCGGGAACTGTCGCGCATGGTGGGGATTCCCATAACCACTGCACGGCGTGTGCTGACCTCGCTGCAAGCAGACGGATATGTTGCAAGGGACAGTGAGGGGCTCTTCGGGCTAACCTTGCGCGCGCTTGATCTGGGATATGGCGGGAGCTTCGGTCTGCAATTGGGACAGCTGGCCAAGGTCGATGCCTGGCAGCTTCACAAGACGCTCGATGCGG
The DNA here is from genome assembly GCA_022760335.1 of Hyphomonadaceae bacterium. GTDB lineage: Bacteria > Pseudomonadota > Alphaproteobacteria > Caulobacterales > Hyphomonadaceae > UBA5336. The sequence continues at coordinate 2,550 of JALEGE010000107.1, read as the reverse complement.
CGGTTTATGTCTCCATCTTTGCTGGTGCCGAGACGATATCGATCCTCTCATTTGTCCGGCCCGGCTTCGTGCACCCGCTCGCCCACCGGTTCCCCATTTATGCCACGTCTTCAGGCAAGGCGTATTTGGCATTTTGCCCGCCTGGAGAGCTTTCGAGTGTCATGGAGGCTATTGCATGGGAACGCCTGGCGCCAAACACCATTACGCGTCGTGAAGAGTTCATGCGTGAGCTCCAGCTTATCCGCTCGCGTGGCTACTCCATCAACAATGAAGAGCTGTCGGCAGGCATGGTCAGTATTGGGATGCCAATATTCAATGCCGATGAACAACCGATTGCAGCCATAAGTGCTCAGGCTGCGATCGGCATGACGGAATTGGCCGAGGTCGAGCGCCTCTTCATTCCGCACCTTTCAGAAACCGCGCGGCGTATTACCGAGCGCGTGTCTCTGATGGATCTTGATCAGCAGGGCGCGGCCGCGCGGCGCTGAGCCCCGCCCCTCTGCGCGCACCAAAAGCATCGATATCGCCTCGGATGAGCGGCGCAGGGCCCGCTGATTGCGCCTGCATGCCCATTTTTTATGCGCTCGCGAGGTCGAATTAAAAATTTCATAAAACCATTAGACAAAAATAAATTTCGTTATACGGTTTATTCGAGATTGAGCTATCGGCCTGGCAAATTGGAGGACGAGATGAAAACTCGCCGTGGATGGATGATGCTAAGTGTGGCTGCGGTTGCGTTGGTTGCGCCGCCGGCCTGGGGACAGGACACCTCTGAGGATGCCGAGCAGAGGCTCGATGATGTCATCGTCGTTGCGCAGAAGCGCGAGCAGTCGTTGCAGGATGTGCCGGCCTCGATAACAACCTACTCTGGCGAGCAGCTTGAGTCGCTCGGTGTTTCCAGTAGCGGCGAGGCCGCGAAGCAGACCGTCAACATGGTCTGGACGACAGGCTTCGGATACACGGCGCCGCGCGTCTATATTCGTGGCATAGGAACGGCGCAGTTCTACTCGCTGGTGCAGACGCCGGTGGGTGTCTATCTGGATGGTGCGATTGTCGGCAACAATATCATTCAGGGCTTCCAGATTTTCGACGTTGAGCGTGTCGAAACCCTGCGCGGTCCTCAAGGCTCGCTCTATGGCCGCAACACCACAGGTGGTCTGGTCAATTATATCACCCGCCAGCCGAGCCCGGGTGCGCCAGCGGAAGGTTATGTCATTGCGTCGGTTGGGGACTTCGGTCTCGCTGAGGCGCAAGGCGCTGTAGAAGCGCCCCTGGGGCCAAATGCGGCCATTCGGATTGCGGGAAACTACCGCTACAGGGAAGGTGTGCAGGATAATGTCGGTCCTGCTACAAATTTCGACAGTCTGGGTGAAACCGATGTTGGGGCATTGCGCGCTACTCTGGCCTGGGAGCCGGGGCCGGACACGCGCATTAGCGCTTCGCTTCGCTATGGTATCAACCGGAGCGAACTGAAGCCGACCAAGAATATCGGGCTGTTTTGCCCGCCCGGTGAGATGCCCGAAATTGGCAGCTCGTGCGGAGACTTGTTCGGCTTCGTCGAAACGCCAAGCTACTCTGAAACCTCGGCCGATCTCAAAACGCGCGAGGAGACGGATCAGACGGGTCTGACCTTGCAGGTGGAGCAGGATTTCGGCGACATCACCTTTACGAGCATCAGTTCTTACGACGATGCCAGCCGGCTTGTGCTTGAAGATACCGACAGCAGTCCCAGCCCGATCCTTCACAGCAGCTATCTCACTGACGCGGAAATGTTCAGTCAGGAACTGCGCCTGAGCTCACATGGCGACGGGCCGATGAACTGGGTGACCGGCGCGTATCTCTACATGGATGAAGTCGACCAGTGGAACGGCATCAATGCAGAGGCACTGGGGCCGGGATCCTTGATCCCCGTTCCCGTGGCTCAGGGGATCGGTTCCATCTTCGAGCAGAACACCTTTACCTGGGCGGCGTTCGGCGATGTCAGTTATGCAGTGAGTGATGCAATCACGCTGACTGTTGGCGGTCGCTACACTTATGACCGCCGCAAGGTCGATGGCGAGGCCTTCGTCTATAACGGAACCGGTCTCAGCTATGTCTATGTTTCACCGGAAACGGCCGCAGGCGGTAATCTCTTCAACACCATCAATCCCATGGCTGTAAAAGATGATTGGGATGATTTCAGCGGACGAGTGGTGCTGGATTACAGGCTGAATGAAGATGTCTTGCTGTATTCAAGCTTCTCATCGGGCTTCCGGGGCGGTGAGTTCAATGGTGGAGCCCTGTTTGATCCGGCAGAAGCCGATCTGGTCGATCCCGAAAAGATCTATGCCTATGAAGCTGGTGCGAAGACCGAGTGGTTTGATGGCCGGCTGCGTCTGAACGGTGCGGTCTTTTATTATGACTATCAGGATCGGCAGGTCTTTGTGCAGGATTCCACCGGGCCCACGACGGTGAACAAGCTGCGCAACGCTGCTAGCACGCGCACAATCGGCGCGGATCTGGAAGCTGCGTTCCGTCCCAACAGCAATCTCCTGTTGAATATGAATGTCG
>JALEGE010000106.1 GCA_022760335.1 Hyphomonadaceae bacterium | reverse complement strand
GCATCTATCATTTCGATCCGCGCCTCGTGGAAGCAGAGCGCTGGCAACTGGTCGCAGAGCAAGGCGAGAATGACGAGCTGGATGTGGTGGGCGCGGAATGGGGCGCTGAGGCTGCGCCCGATGGCCGTCTCTTTCCAGATGATCTGAGCGCCAGTTTTTCCGGCCAGGTCGAGGCGGAGGATCTGGGCGGTGCCTGGCGCGTGCGTTTCGATCATCGCCCGACCTTGAACGATAGTGAGTTTGATGCGTGGGCAGCGCAGCATTTGAACGCCACACTATGGATCGATCCGGCTTCTGATCGGTTTCTGCGCCTGGATCATGATCTGCCCGATCCAGTACAGGGTCCGCGCGGCGTTCGCCTGATGCGTTATAGCCAGTCGCATTATCTGGCGACGGATCCGGTCTATGGACTGAGCTATGTCTCAGGCCTGACAGTGGAGTTGGAGGCGCGCGCGGCCATGCGGACGGTGCACCGGGCATATTCGGCGCGGATTCTTGATGTGGAGTTGTTCTTTGCCAGCGCCGCAGACCAGGCAGCGTTCCAAAAATCGCGTCTGCGCCGGGTTTCCACAGGCGAAGGCGGCTGAAGCTTTGTCTTGCAAGCCTGGGGCGCTAGTCTTTCCGATATGGCGATTCACCTGATCAAACTGTGCGTGGGCGCGGACTCCATTGCCGATCTTGAGGCCTGGCAACAGCGCCTGCTCAAAACCCTGCCCAATCCTGTGCACCACACCCGCATGACGCCGAAGCGTGGTGATGAGCTTTTGGCCGGCGGGTCGATCTATTGGGTGATCAAGAAGGTGATCCGCGTGCGCCAGCGTATCGTCGATATCCGCACGGTCCCGGACGAAACCGGCCGTAATATGTGCGAGCTGGTTTTCGACCCGGAGCTGATCCCCGTTGTGCCGCGCCGGAAAAAGCCGTTCCAGGGCTGGCGTTATCTCAAATCCGGCGATGCGCCGCCGGATCTTACCCCTGGCGCGAAAGCCAGCGATGTTCCGGTGGCGCTGGATGTCGCCTTGAAAGAGGCCATGGTCTGGTAGGGGTTCAGCGCAGGGGGAGGGGGATATTGTCAATCAGCCGGGTCTTCCCGATCCAGGCCGCGCCAAGCAAGCGGGCTTCCGCAGGCCAGATCGAGTTCTCCTCAGGCAAGGCTTCCAGCGTGCCCGGATCAACCGCGCTGATATAATCGACTTTGTCGAAACCGGCCTTGAGGAGAGTGGCGGAGGCCGTCTCCAATGTGGCGCTGAGAGGGGCCCCAGCTTGCAGCCTCTCGGCGGTGCGCGTTAGCGCGGCATACAGTTCGGCGGCAATCTTGCGTTGCTCCGAGCTGAGATACCGGTTGCGGGACGACTGAGCGAGACCGTCGGGCTCGCGCATTGTCGCGCCACCTATGATCTTGGTCTCAAAGCCGAGATCACGCGTCATTCGGCGGATGATCTGGAGTTGCTGATAATCTTTCTCACCGAACACGGCGACATCCGGTTGAACATGGATGAAGAGGCGCGCGACCACGGTTGTCACGCCGTAGAAGAAATGGGGCCGGTAAATGCCGTCCAGAAGATCTGACGGGCCGGGCACACGAATCTCTGTGAGGCTCCCGGTGGGGTACATATCTTCCACAGTGGGCAAATAGGCGAGGTTACAGCCAGCCTGTTCGAGCAGTTCCAGATCGCGATCCTCATCGCGCGGATAGGTTTCGAAATCTTCTCCGGGTGCGAATTGAGTCGGGTTTACGAAGATCGAAGCGATGACAAAATCCGAATTCTTCCGGGCAAGGTCGATCAATGAGAGATGACCATTATGTAAGGCTCCCATTGTCGGGACGAATCCTGTATGTTGTCTTCTGTAGCGAGCATTGGCGATCGCGTCCTGTAAGGCAGATTTTGAGCGCACAACTGTCAGGGGAGTATTCGCCATTGGATTCTCTGCGTGTTCGAGTAAACTGAAACTACTTGTTAACCGGCATCGGGGAAATTTGGTCATGGCTAATCATATCGTTCTCGCACTAAAGCGCTTCGCTCTGTCAACCGCTATCCGGTTCCTGCCTGCATCTGAGGCCTCTTTGAGGGCGCCTGAGCCGCTTCGCCGCTTTGCTGATGATGAAAGTTGGGCTGGCGAGGCTGATGCCTGGTTGTTTGACGGTCAGTCGACGCCTGTGTCTTCAGCGGCAACTCTGCTTGCCGGTGAGTTGAACCGTGTGTCGTCTGCGCTGACAGAGTTGCGGTCCATTCTGGCGGAGCTTTCGCGGATCACGCCGCTTGAAACCGTGCCCGTGAATGCTGTCGAGGCACCGAACTTTGCCTGGGCAGAAGATGTCCTGTTCGATGGCGATGCGGTTGCCCATAATGATATGCCGTCGCTGGAAATCGGCGGTGATGCGGCTTTCTTGTTTGAGGATGAGCCGGCTCCGGCCAACTGGACTGTCTTGCGTCCGGGGCTGTTCGCGCCGGAGGCCCAACACCCTGCGTAAATTCGCGCCCTGACCGGGGCGCTTCTTCCCCATTGGAGTAAGTAGTGCCCCCAGAAGGATTTCATCCGATTTCCCCCGGATCTTCACAGCAGGCCGAATTGACGCGACCCAAAACGGGTCGTGTCATCGTTGTAGGGAACGAAAAGGGCGGTGCTGGCAAGTCGACAGTCGCCATGCATCTCACTGTCGCGCTGATGCGCATGGGTGGACGTGTTGGCGTTATCGACCTGGATGTCCGCCAGCGGACTCTGACGCGGTATATGGAAAACCGTTTGCGTTGGGCGCAATCCACAAATTCCCGGTTGCCAATGCCTGAGATCATTCGCGTTGATGCCAGCGCATCGCGCGATCTTGATATTGCCGAGCAGGAAGAGACCGAGCGCTTCGAGGCGAGCCTGCAACGCTTGAAAGCCTCTTGCGATTTCATCGTTGTGGATGCTCCAGGTGGAGATACTTTCTTGTCGCGACTTGCTCATGAGCATGCCGACAATCTGATCACGCCGCTGAATGACAGTTTCGTGGATTTTGATCTGCTGGGCGATGTGAATCCACAAACCCTGGAAGTGATACGGCCGAGTTTCTATTCGGAAATGGTCTGGGCGTGCCGCAAGGCGAAGGCGCAAAAGAGTCGAAAGCCAATCGATTGGGTCGTGATGCGCAATCGCATGTCACCGCTTGAGGCGCGAAACAAACAAAAGGTTGGCGAAGCTCTGGATAAGCTGGCTCGCCGGATTGGCTTTCGCCTGGCGCCAGGGTTGTCGGAACGTGTGATCTATCGCGAGCTTTTCCCGGCCGGGTTGACGCTTCTGGACCTCACCGAGCGCGGCTCGAACATTACCTTCACGATGAGCCATGTCGCCGCGCGCCAGGAAATGCGCGACTTGCTGATCGTCCTGCAACTGCCGGAGCTGCAGGGCCAAGAGCTCAATTTCTAGGGTTCACGGGTGTCAGTCGCTTTTGATGCGCCAGGGCGGAAACCTTCGGGCTGTGCCGGCTTCGAAAAGCCGTATCCGGTTGCCGGCGGGGTCGCGAATATCGGCCTCTTTCCATAGATAGGATTGCATCTCAGGCGTGGTGAGCAGGATCAGGCCTGCGCCTTCAAGGTGTGCTGCGGTTGCGGCGAGGTCCGCCGTTTCCAAATAAACAAGCGGCCAGTCTGAGCCGGCCCAGCCATCTACCAGCTCTATGGAGAGTGTGGATGGTTCGAGCGTGTCTGAGGTCGGGCACTCAAACCGTGCATAGCGCGGCGGTGAATAGACAATGCGTCTAAGTCCCAATGTTTCATAGAACGCCGCGGAGGCCTCCAGATCTGTACAAGGCAGTGTAACCTGGTTCAGTTGCATTGGGGGGCTACTGAATATCACCTTCGCCAACAGGAAACGGTTGGCCGTTCAGTGTCGGCACGGCGGCCGCATTCGGATCCACAGGCTGGGGGACAGATTCAAAAGCGATTCGAGTTTGCGTCGCCTGTGTATTGCCGGTCGGAGCCGAGAAGCTTGCATAGGCCGCTTCGATCAGTTCTGTGACGTGTGCATTGCGCGCGCGCGATGTGCGTCCACCCAGCATAATGGCAATGACGCGCGCATCTCCACGTTGGGCCGAAGCCATGAGATTGTAGCCAGAGGCGCGCGTGTATCCGGTCTTGATCCCGTCTACGCCATCCACCGAGCCCAGCAATTCGTTGTGGTTGCGATAGGTGCGTCCATTCCAGGCGAAGCTGCGCGTGGCGAAGTAATCGTAATAGTCGGCATGATCTTCCATCACCGCCTCGGCAAGGCGCGCCATGTCGCGCGCTGTGGAGACCTGGCGCGCGTCGGGTAGGCCCGAGGCATTGTAGAAGCGGGTGTTGGTCATGCCGAGCGTTGTCGCCTTTACCGTCATCAGGGCGGCGAAGCGTTCCTCGGTGCCGCCGATTTCCTCAGCGACTACGACGGCGACATCATTGGCGGATTTGGTGATCAGGGCACCGATGGCGTCGCGCACTGAAATTGTACCGCCGGTGGACAGGCGTAAATTCGAGGGCGGCTGCGATGCAGCGTTACGGGAAATCGTGAGCTCATCTTCAAGAGCAAGGCGGCCGGCCTTCAACTCGTCAAAGAGCATGTAGAGCGTCATCACCTTGGTCAGGGATGCAGGGAAGCGTGGATCGTCAGCGTTTCGCGCGTGCAGTACAGTGTCGCTCGTGGAGTCGACGACGATCGAGGCGTAGCGTTCGGCCTGTGCCGGAGCCGCGAGCGCGAGGCTCCCCAGCACCAAGGGGGTAAGCAAACTGGACTTCAGCACTTTCTGAACTGACTCCCTCACCATGGCCGGGCTCCTTCTGGACGCTGCAATTGATAACCGGCCCCCGCCGGTCCCTACAGTAGGTCGGGCAAACCGGTTGACCAGAGGTTAAGAGCACCCCGTCCCTAAAGGATTTGTCATTCGCTCAATAAACATTGCGATTTGTGCGCTGCAACAAAATTCTTGCAATTGCGAAGAAGGTGTGTTACCTAGGGACATAGTTTAGCGCGGGCACCCCCTATTCACCGGCAAGTTCTCCGGGCCGCCCTCCCGGAATGTCAAAAGGTAAGTATAATGGCCAAGTCCACAAAAACCGCCACTCCGTTCGATCTGATCAACAGCGTATCTCCGGAAAGCGTCCGTGAGAACATGGACAAATTCATGAGCCTCGCCGGCGAGATGACCGAGCTGTCGCGCGACGGTCTGTCTGCCGCCACGGCCAGCGCTCAGGCATCTGCCAAGGGTGCGCAGGAAATCAACACCAAGGCGCTCTCCTTCTTCCAGGATGCCATGGCTACCGGCATGGAAGCTTCCAAGTCGGTCAGCTCGGCCAAGTCTGTACAGGAAGCCATGGAACTCCAGGCAACTTATGCCAAGTCGGCTTTCGACACATGCATGAAGCAATTCGGCGAAATGGCGAGCCTCTATGCTGCGACTTTCAAGGAAGCGGCTGCTCCTCTGAACGCTCATGCTGGAACAATGGTTGAAAAGATGCAGCTCGTGAAGTAACACGTCTGCAGTAGAGTATGTGTAAATTGGGAAGCCGACCTCTGATTGAGGTCGGCTTTTCCAGTCTGTAATGTTGAAGAAATTTCAACATTTTCGTCGAGCCTCTGATTCGGAGCTGAAAAGCTTATGGAATTCATGGATTTCTCGACTCTGGAAAGACCAACTTCTCCGAATACTTATCTGCTCGCGCCAGAGGGGATTTGTCAGGCGGCCAGTCCGGATGTGCTCTCGCCGCGATTCGCGGAAAGTCCGAAAGAGCTGTTCAAATTGCTTACACGCCTGGTGCGAAGCGATGGGCGCGCCCGCGATATGCTGGAGGATCCCGATGGTCCTGCCATCCGCTTTGTGGCGGTGACGCCGTTGCTGCGTTTTAAGGATGATGTCGATATCCGCATCTATCCAGACCAGCCTGGCGGCAGTCTCAAGAAGCCGGGTGCGAGGCTTGCAATCTATTCCCGATCGCGGGTTGGCTACTCTGATCTTGGCGCGAATGCCAAACGGGTGAGCAGGCTGATTGAAAAGCTGCAAGCCGCGACATTAGGCACTTGAATTCAATCTTCGCCGCGGTCAGGCTTCCGATATGGAAAGAATGACCTATCTTGGCAGGCATGTTTGCACCTTCCCTAGATTTCAGGATGAGCGATCCCAACGAGCCGGACAAACCGGGTGGTTCGGATGGCGATGACGAGAACAAGATCGGCTTGGCGACGCGCACACGCGTGCGGACAAAAAAGCCGTCTCTCTATCGCGTCATGCTGCTCAACGACGATTACACGCCGATGGAATTCGTCGTCTTTGTTCTCGAACGGTTTTTCAACAAGAGCCGCGAAGAGGCCACGCGCATCATGCTCCATGTGCACCAGAAGGGTGTCGGACTGTGCGGTGTGTACACATATGAAGTGGCGGAGACCAAGGTTGCGCAAGTGCTCGACATGGCTCAACGCAACGAGCACCCGCTTCAGTGCGTCATGGAGAAAGACGATTAGAGGACGAAAAAATTGCCCAGCTTGACACCTTCCTTGGAAACCGCCCTCGAAACCGCGCTGAGCCTGGCTTCTGAGCGCGAGCATGAATACGCCACCCTGGAGCATCTCCTCCTCGCTCTGATCGAGGATGAGGATGCCGCCGAGGTGATGACCGCCTGCAAGGTGGATCTCGACAAGCTGCGCGATGACCTCACCCATTATCTCGATGCCGAGCTTTCCAGCCTGATTGTCGAGGAAAATGAGGGCAGGGTGCAGCCTACCGCCGCCTTCCAGCGCGTGGTTCAGCGCGCCATCCTGCATGTCGAAAGCTCTGGCCGTGATGAGGTCACCGGCGCGAATGTGCTGATCTCGATCTTCTCAGAGCGCGAGAGCCATGCCGCCTTCTTCCTGCAAGAGCAGGACATGACCCGCTATGATGCGGTCAATTATGTTTCCCATGGCGTGGCCAAGAAGCCGGGCGCGTCGCGCTCGTCCACCCCGCGTGGGGCTGACAGCAATGAGGATGGCAATGTGAAAACGGGCCATGAGGCGCTCGATTCCTATTGTGTGAACCTCAATGACAAGGCGCGCGCCGGGAAGATTGATCCACTGATTGGCCGCGAGATGGAGATCGAGCGCTGCATCGAGATTCTCTGCCGGCGTAACAAGAACAATCCGATCCTTGTGGGCGATCCTGGCGTCGGCAAGACAGCGATTGCCGAGGGTCTGGCCAAGAAGATTGTGGATGGCGAGGTGCCGCAAATCCTGGAAGAAGCGGTGATCTACTCGCTCGACATGGGCGCGTTGCTCGCCGGCACCCGCTATCGCGGTGATTTCGAAGAGCGTCTCAAATCGGTGATGAAGGAGATGGAGAGCCTGGACAAGGGCATCCTCTTTATCGATGAGATCCACACCGTGATCGGCGCCGGGGCGACCTCCGGCGGGGCGATGGATGCGTCGAATCTTCTGAAGCCCGCCCTGCAGAATGGCGAGCTGCGCTGCATGGGGTCGACCACCTTCAAGGAGTACAAGCAGCATTTCGAGAAGGATCGCGCGCTCTCACGCCGGTTCCGCAAGATCGATGTTGTCGAGCCGTCCGTGCCTGATGCGATCAAGATTTTGACCGGGCTGAAGGACAAGTTTGAGGAGTTCCACGGGCTTCGCTACACCAATGAGGCGATCCGTACTGCGGTGGAATTGTCTGACCGCTATCTCACTGACCGCAAGCTGCCGGACAAGGCGATCGACGTGATCGATGAGGCCGGCGCCAGCCAATGGCTGAAGCCGGAAAGCAAGCGCCGCAAGGTGGTGGGTGTGAAGGATATCGAGGCCATCGTCGCCAAGATTGCGCGCATACCCCCGAAACAGGTCACCAAGGACGATGCGGCCCAGCTGAAATCCCTGGAAACTGACCTCAAGCGCGTCGTTTTCGGCCAGGACGAGGCGATCGAAGCGCTTGCCGCTTCCATAAAGATGGCCCGCGCAGGCCTGCGCGAACCGAACAAGCCGATTGGCTCCTATCTCTTCACCGGCCCGACCGGGGTCGGCAAGACCGAGGTGGCCAAACAGCTCGCCTCCATCCTCGGTGTCGAGATGCTGCGCTTCGACATGTCGGAATATATGGAGCGCCACACGGTCTCCCGCCTGATCGGCGCGCCTCCGGGTTATGTCGGCTATGATCAGGGCGGCCTGCTCACCGATGGCGTGGACCAGCATCCCCACTGCGTGCTGTTGCTGGATGAAATCGAGAAGGCCCACCAGGACCTCTTTAATATCCTCCTCCAGGTCATGGACAATGGCGCACTGACCGATGCCAATGGCCGCAAGGTCGACTTCCGCAATGTCATCCTGATCATGACCACGAATGCGGGCGCCTCGGATGCGGCGAAGAATTCGATCGGCTTCGGCGCCGGCAAGAAGGATGATGAGCAGGAAGAGGCACTCAAGCGCCTGTTCACGCCGGAATTCCGCAACCGGCTTGATGCCACCGTGGTGTTCTCGGCCCTGTCGCCGGAGGTGATCGACCGCGTGGTCGAGAAGTTCGTCCTGCAGCTGGAGGTTCAGCTGGCCGACCGCAATGTTACCATTTCGGTGACCCAGGCGGCCAAGGACTGGCTGGCCGCGCGCGGCTTTGACAGCGAGATGGGGGCGCGCCCACTGGCCCGCACCATTCAGGAGCATGTCAAAAAGCCGATGGCGGAGGAGCTCTTGTTCGGCAAACTTGCCAAAGGCGGCGAGGTCAAGATCGATATCGACAAGAAAGACAGCGAGAAGCTGAAATTCAAATATATTGAAACCAAGCCGCGCAGCAGAAGTACGAAGACCTCCGACAGCGACTCGACTGAAACAGTCTAAGGACTCGCTAGGAGGCGAGACATGAAAAAACAGGCCGGACCTTCTCAGGTCCGGCCTGTCTCTGTTTCGGGCTGGCTCTTAGAGCGCCGGGCGAAAAAGTGGACTCCGGTTTTTCGCATAGCCGGCGCGACCACAAAAAACCTAGAGAATCGAGCGTTTCACATATAACGCCCGATGCTCTAGTCCCATAGCTCGCCAAGTTCCAGGCTCTCGCGCCAGGTTTCGCCGATATGCTCCGGATCCCCATAAGGATGCCGTCGCAGCCGGTTGGCCAGGGTGAAAGTGGACGGTCCGGTCCGCACGCCTTCCACCGCGAGGGCATCGACGATCAGATGCAGCACGTCCTCGGGCGCTTCTTCATTGGCGTGAAGCTCTGCTTCAGCCAGGCGCCAGCCCGCCGGGTCCCAACGCAGGGCGAGGACGACTTCCGGTTGACCTTTCCAGACATAGGCTGCCATCCGACCCAACACCATGTCGCCCTTGAAATCGCGCAGGCAGTTCTGGAACTCCAACGCGATCTTGTCGAGCTCACTGGCGCTGCGCACCCGCACGAAGGGCACGGGGAGATCCGGCGCGAGGGCCGGGCCCCGGAACACTTCGGCAGTCAGGGCGTCGGCCGCCTTGGCGAAGAGACCGGCCATATCCCTGGCTGCTGCAAGACCTTTGCGCAGATCCGCAAGCGTGCGTGCACCATGCATCCGCTCGACCAGGGCCAAAGCCAGACCGAGATCGCGTGCGGCACCCACGCCTGGTATCTTGGCGACAATCGCCGCCTCGTGCAGGGCCGCGGGCAGGGCGTGGATCACGGCCAGTTGGCCTGGCCGGATCTCGTCCATATGCCGCAAGATGCGGTTGGCGCGGGCACTGTCGAACAGACCCAGGAAGCGAGCATACTGCTCCATGGTCCACAGGGTCTCACCCATGCGGGCCATCGCCTTCATCAAGCCCGCGGTCTCGCTGCCATAGGCCAGGCGTTTGGCCAGGGCGCCATCCTTGTGACGCTCCACCATATTCGCCAGGCCGGCCAGATCGCGCTCGCCACGCGCGAGCAGGATCGCAGCCGCGTGCCGGCGTGCGGCTGGCAGTGCCAGGAAGTCCCGGTGGGGCGCGGGCCATACGCTGGCGATCGCCCCTGCATGAGGGCCGGCCAGGAATTGCAGCAACGGCGTCGCGACCGCCGGTTTGGCGGCGCTCAGGCGTGCCCGATTTATCAAGCCATCAGCCATGGCTGACCTCCAGGTCTGAACGCGATGCAGGAAAGATCAGGCACGCCGGCGATCAGGCCGGGCGCATGTGCATCCGCATTCGGTGTCGTTTTGGTGTGGAGTCAGCCGAGCCAGGCAAGCGCGTGGGAAGGCTGACAGCGCCCTCCCGTTACGGGATGGGCGGATGTATTTCGTTTCATACATTGCCGCATCATGTTGGCTCCTCATGTCCCTCGGGCTCCCCCGCCGGGGCATTTCGCATAGCGGCGGAATGTGACCGTGGTTTGACAGTCTGGAAGAAAGTTAACCTCACCGGGAAATTTCTATCGGAATCAAAAGAGCCGCCCTATTCCAAGGGCGGCTCCCGTGAGCCGGATTGGCTCATGAGTCTTCGGGGTGTGCACGCCCCGTATGGTTTGTTCAGATCGCGCGCAGAGGCTGCCCTGTGTCACTCCCGAACCAAACCGACCCAATCGCCGTTCCTGGTTTCTCACTTGACATTGGATCACCTCCTTTCAGTTGCTTCAGTCCCAAAAAGCGAATGCCGGCCAGATACATGCCGACAAATAAGAGCTAGCAGGATGTGTGCCTAAGAAAAAGTGAATCTGAGGCCCCAAGCCGAAAATCAAGCCTATGCGCATCGCGTAGACCCTTGTTAAGTCATGTCATGCCTGAGGATTTTACTTCTGACTTGCACGTGACGGCCAAGCTCAGCGTCCCGGCCTGGGAACTGACCGAATCATTCGTGCGCGCGTCCGGGCCGGGTGGGCAGCATGTGAACAAGACCTCCTCGGCGGTACAGTTGCGCTGGTCGGTGCTGCGTTCTTCCCTTCCGGGGCCGGTCAAGACGCGCTTCGCCCGGCGCTATTCCAACCGGATGACCAAGGAAGGTGAGCTGGTGATCGAGGTGGGCGAACATCGCAGTCAGCTGCGCAACCGGGCCGCGGCGCGCGAACGCCTGGTGGACATGATCAAGGCTGTGGCAGAGGCGCCAACGCGTCGTCGGCGCACGCGCCCAACGGCTGGTTCAGTGCGTCGGCGTCTGGCTTCGAAAAAGCAGCGCGGCGAGATCAAGGCCCTGCGCGGCAAGGTCGAACGCGACGATTAACGGGCTCAGATCGATTTGAGGAGGGCGGTGGCCTGGTCGAATAGGGGGTCATGGGGATGGTCCGCCATCCAGGCTGCAATCGCGGCGCGGTCGCCCCGGGCGCTGGCCGCCTCAAAGGCGCCAAGGCCGGGCCGGCCGACGAGTTGGCCGATACGCTCCAGAAGATGGATCCAGGACGGATTCTCCGGGTTGATCCCGAGAGTCAGATCTTCCGCGTGCACCAGATTGAAAGGTGCTGGCAGGCTGCTGGGTTTCAGCATAGCGGCGGCGAGGACCTCGCGTTCGCGCCCGATCGTGGCTTCTCCGCGCACCCAGTCGCTGGTCGCCGCACCGGGAGACCAGCAAACAAGAACGCATTTGGCGCGCCGGATATTCCAGTCGATCTCCGAATCAAAACTTGTGCCCGAGCGCAGATCGGCGTCGAACCAGACGGTCAGTTTCAGGGCTTGCAGTCGCTGGGCGAGGTTTAACACCTCAGCGCGTTCGTCGCGCTTGTATGAAATGAAAACATCTGGCGCGATGCGCGGGCGCGAAGGCTCCGGTGCCTGTTTGCGTTGAGTTGTGCGTGGGCGCGCCCGTCTGCCTGTGCTTTGTGTCTGTATCTGACCAGCTTTCCTTAAAACGATCATGAAGATCACCAAAGCTCCAACCAGGCCGGCGGCAATGCCCACCGGCACGGCGACCGCATTGGTGCCCGTCAGGATATAGGTCGAGGCGCCGAGCGCCCAGAAGCATGCGAAGCCGAAAATGCCCGACAGGATCGCGGCGGCAAGGATCTTCAGCGGCGGGTTGGGCAGGCGGCGACTGAGAAACGCAAAGGCAATCGAGAGTGCCGAGGCTGCGGCAACGCCGAAAATGAACAGTAAGAGTTCAGTATCCATGTGCCGGCCTCCCCTTCACACGAAGTGTCTAACATTGCCGATCAGGGAGACAAAGCCTGGTTGTCGCGGGCTCAGTTCTTGATCAGGCCGATTTCACGCAACCGCTCGAGCAGATAGTCCTGCGCGGTAATCGCCGGGAAGGCGGTGCCGCCCTCGGCCAGGCATTGCGGCAATGGATCGATCAGCACATCCGGCGCGAAATGCAGGAAAAAAGGTGTGGAATAGCGCGGGAATTTCGCGCGCTCCGGCGTCGGGTTCAGCACGCGATGCGTGGTCGAGGGCAGAATACCGCCTGTCAGGCGCTGCAGCATGTCGCCGACATTGATGACCAGTGCCCCGGGCGGCGGATTGATATCGAGCCAGTCGCCAGAACGGTGCTTGACCTGCAGGCCGGCTTCCTCTGCGCCCAGCAACAGCGTGATGACATTGATGTCCTCATGCGCGCCAGCGCGGACACTGCCTTCTGGTGGGGCGGCGCGCTGGGGGGGATAATGCAAGAGGCGCAGGATGGAATTGCCCATCGCCACCTTGTCGTCGAACCAGTTTTCCTCCAGCCCCAAGTGCAGCGCGATGGAGTGCAACAATTTGCGGCCCATCTCGTCGAGTGCATCATAAAGTGCGCGTGTGGCGTCATCGAATTCAGGCACTTCCGGCACGCTGGGCGTTGGACGCATGACACCTTCAAGGCCGGAGCCGGCTGGTGCCTCGCGGCCGGTATGCCAGAACTCCTTCTGGTCGGCCTCGGCCTTGCCCTTGGCATTTTCCGCACCGAAGGCGGTGTAGCCGCGCTGGCCGCCGCCTTGGCTGTCATCATATTTGGCCTTCACGTCTGCGGGCAGAGCGAAGAAGGCCTGCATGGCGGCATTTGCCTCCGCAATGGTCTGCTCAGGGACAGGATGGTCGGCAATCACGGCAAAGCCGGTCTCGCGGAAGCTGGCGCCGATCTCATCGGAGAAGCCGGCCGCGTCGCAGGCCAGTCTTGAATAGGAGATAGGACGGAAAAGGTCAGTCATCGCGCCTGCATACTCGCGTTACCGGAAGGTGCAAGACAAAGCTGCCTTGGTTAACGCCAGCTGGGCAATACGTAACGTTCCCGGGCTTTGCAGCAGCCCTTGTTAACCATAACGCAAAATCTTCCCGGCACTTTTCACGTGTCGCCAACAGGGCGGCGGATGGAATGCCTTCCAGACCTTAGACCGAATAATCGGCATGGCGGAGGGCGGGTGTTGAAGGAAAAGACCGATGGCATTTGCCGAATATGAAATGGAGCCCGTGCAGGTCGAAACGCCTGGTCCGGAGAGTGATGTCGACACGCTGTATCGCGCCGGCTTGAAATTCTCCCTCGGAGAAGAGGTGGATCTGGACCTGGTGGAAGCCCACAAATGGTTCAACCTGGCTGCCGCCAAGGGCCATGAGGTGGCTCGCGATCTGCGTCAGGAAATGGCTGACCAAATGAGCCAGGACGAGATCCGCAAGGCGCAAAAAGCTGCGCGCGAGTGGCTGCGTCTGATGAACTAAGATCGTCTGTCTCAGGCGATCAACTTGACTCTTGGGCCGCGCGCCACCGACCAGAGTGGCAGCGGCCTGGTTGATCTCTATTCGAGCGTGTAGGGCGCGAATCGCACCGCGGCAATGGCTACGCCCGACCCCGTTTTGCAGCCTATCTCGGGGCTGTCCTTTGCAGACGCCACAGCGCGCCAGAAAACTGTCGTGGATTCTGCGCGAACTTGCCTGACTGGGGCGATGGTAAACCAGTCTTTAACCGCCGACTCGCCAAATTTAACCAAATTCACCGATTTGAGATGAGCAAGCGAGCGAGCCCCATAGATGAGCGTTCAAGCCCTGCGGCCTAAACTGACCGAGAATGACATCGTCCGCCTGATGAAGGGCGAAACACCGGAGACACGGGCATCCGTGGCCCATCGCTTGTGCCGGCGCATGGCGCTGGATGTCCTGTCAGAGCCTGAACTGGCTTACGCCCGTGAGATCATGTCGATTCTGGCCGAAGATGCTGCGGAACTGGTGCGCCGGACTATGGCGATCACCCTTCGCAACTCTCCCATCGTTCCGCGCGAGATTGCTCTGAAACTGTCTCAGGACGTTGAGTCGGTTGCGCTCCCTGTTATCGAACATTCGCCTGCTTTCACCGAGCAGGATCTGATTGAGATTGTCCTGTCGGCCACGGCGGCAAAACAGTCTGCTGTGGCGGGACGTGCGGAGGTCTCCCAGACCCTCGCGGAAGTCATTGCCGAGCATGCTGCGGTAGAGGCTGTGCGCACACTGGCTGCAAACACCGGCGCGGATATGACCGAGAAGGCTTTCGCAGACGGCATCCAGCGCTTTCCGAAAGATGGCGACCTTCACGAAGCGATCATCCGGCGCGAGCATGTGCCGATGCATATTGCTGAGAAGATGGTGTCGCTGGTCTCTGGCAAAATGTTTGACATGCTGGTCAATCGCCATGAGTTGCCGGCGCAGATGGCGATTGATTTGGCTGCCGGAGCCAGAGAACGCGCAACGATTGATCTTGTCGATCAGGCAGGGCGCTCTCAGGATCTGCCGCGCTTTGTCGCCCAGCTCAATCTCAATGGCCGTCTGAGCCATTCCCTGATCCTGCGCGCGCTGTGTGTGGGCCATATGAGCTTTGTCGAGCATGCCCTGGCAGAGCTGTCCGGGGTGCCGCATCAGCGCGTCTGGCTGATGGTGCATGATGCCGGGCCGTTGGGCTTGCAGGCCGTGTTCGATCGCGCTGGATTACCGCGGCGCTTTTTGGAGGTCTTTCGTGCTGCGGTCGGTGTTTATCACGAGACTGAGCATGATGGAGCTGCGAATGACCGTACCCGGTTCCGCATGCGCATGATCGAGCGTGTGCTGACCCAGTTTCAGGGTCTTCCTCGCGAGGATGTCGACTATCTGCTCGAAAAGCTCGACGCTTATGAGGAAACGCTTGGTGCGCGCGATTCCGATGCAGCCTGACGCTTTTTGATTTGTTGCGTCAGGGAGCGCTAGGCGTCAGCGCTTGCGTTGACAACCTGGTCTACACCGGCGGCAACCAGCAAGTCCTGATCCTTCCAGGCTGCGCCATGAGCGATCATGGCGACACCTTCCTCGCGTGCGGTTTCAACGCGCCGGGCAAGCCGCAAATCGAAACCCAGCTCACCTGCATCTATATGTGCAACATCGATCAATAGGTGCAAAGCCGGATTTGAGAGCGCGCAAGAGGACCGTCGCGCATCCACGCCGATGCGGAAGCCCGCTCGGCGAAGGGTGCGCGCGCCGGCAAGCGCGCTAATCGGGTCAGCACTAAAGCTGGCATTTTCAAATTCCAGGCAGATTTCCTGTGGGCAGCCATGTTGGCTTGCTACAGCTCGTAAGCAGGTCTCGGCCGTATCTCGATGTGTCAGTGCACTGGCGGGAGCGCTGATATGGATCGGTCGGTCACCGGTTTGGCTTGCATGCGCATAGGCAAGGGCAAAGTCGATCTGCGAGGCGAGCCAGTCGGCAGGGCAGGGGCTGGGTGAGCCCATGCGGGCTGGACCGAAACGGACTGCGTCGTCATAGGCGCGGGCATTTTCATACAGCGCGCAGGCCGTGGTTAGAGTTTTCAGATCAATAACCGGGAGCAGGCGCTCTGCGGGTTTGAGCTTGTGGGTGGGTGCTTGGGAACGGGGGGCCAGGGATCGGACTTGCATGACTCTTTTCGCTGGGATTGTGTTAGATCCTGGCCTACCAAGACAGAATGAAGATCGGGCGCAGACCCAGGATCAAACTGGCGCGGGGATGTTAGCACTCCGTAAAGGGGGGAAGATTGACCGCATCAAAAGCTGCAGCCTCATTGCGGCCATCTGCAACCATTCTCCTGCTGCGCGATGCGCCTGCTTTTCAGGTTTTGATGGTTGAGCGCCATTATGAGATCGATTTCGCTGCGGGTGCGCTTGTCTTTCCTGGTGGGAAGGTCTGCGAGGATGATCATTCTGCAGACTGGGATGCGCGGTTTGACGGTCAGGTGGCGGGGGCAATGCGCGCGCTGCAGATCGCCGCAATCCGCGAGCTCTATGAGGAAGCTGGCATCGTTCTGGCGCGGCCAGAGCGCGCGCGGGGGGCGGGCCAGCCCCTGGTCGGGCGTGATGCCACCGCAAGGCTGGCCCCCTATCGCGAGGATGTTGATCGTGGCCGGCGGTCATTGTCAGCCATCTGCGCTGAGCATGAGTTGGTTCTGGCTGGCGATGCCCTTGTGCATTTCGGACACTGGATCACGCCGGACATCATGACCAAGCGCTTCGACACGCATTTCTTTTTGGCGGTTTTGCCTGATGGCCAAAGAGCAGAGCAGGATGGCCGCGAGGCGACTGATGCGATCTGGCTGGAGCCAGACGAGGCTTTGCAGAAAGCTGAAGCGGGGGAGGTGACGATCATCTTTCCGACGCGCATGAATCTCGGTCGGCTGAACCTGGCCTCGAATGCCGATGAAGCTGTTCAAAAGTTTTCCGGCGAGCCTGTGACGACTGTTCTGCCCAAACTGGACAAAAGCCATCCGGACGGCCCATGTCTGGTTATTCCAAAGGTGGAAGGCTACAGCCAGACGCGCGAGCCGATCTCACGCGTCGCCAATGTTGAGAAGAAGAAACAGAGTTAACCCAGTCGGGTGCGCACCTGGTCTTCCAGGGCGATGCATACCGCATTGGCGAGCTCTTCCTGGGCTGGTCCCTCGGGAAGATTTGCGGCCGCGCGTATGGCGTCGACATGTAGTTTCACAATGGCGACAATTGGTTCACCCGCAGTCGTCGCGTCCAGAAGTTGGCAGAGCGAGCCGGCAATCCGCGCAATGGTTGGGCGTCCAAAGGGTTCTGCCGCGCCGCGCAGATTGTGGGCCGAGATGAAGAGTTGGCGATGGACATCATCGCGCCCAGGCCTGGCGGTATAGGCCTCGAAAGCCTGGTGCAGTGTTGCGACATCGCGGGCGATCCAGGCGGCAGTGTCGATGTTCTCGTCCAGCGAATCGCCAATTTCAGGCGTTTCCTGATCCAGATCTCGTGGTGCAGGGCGGCTGGGGACTTGCGCGTCCTCACTTGCAGGCGTGGTTTGCGCTTGTGTCCCTGAAATCTCAGCCTTGCGAAGATGCGGGAACACCCGTGAAATGTCGGGCGTAATGACCTCGGCCTCGATTTTCTTTTCGCGGAAGGACTTGAACAGAGAACTTATCATGGCTCTGCTCTTACCCGCGAAAAACTGATAAATGGTTGATAAGCGGTAGGGTTTTCCCGGCTCAGACCGCGAACTGCTCACGCAGGATCCGCTCGTCCAGCGCATGCCCCGGATCGAACAGTAAGGTGAGCTGATGTCTGGTATCTTCCTGCACTTCCACCCGCGCGACATTGCGCACTTCCTGATTGTCGGCCGCCGCTGAGACAGGGCGCCGATTGGGAGCCTGGACCTGGATCAGGACCTCCGCATCATGGCGCAAGAGCGCTCCGCGCCAGCGTCGCGGTCGGAAAGGGCTGATCGGTGTCAACGCCAACAGTTTTGCGCCAATCGGGAGGATCGGTCCCTGGACAGAGAGATTATAGGCTGTCGAGCCTGCCGGGGTGGCGACAAGAACACCGTCGCAGGCCAATTCTGGCATGCGCTCTCGATCATCCACAGAAATGCTGATCCGCGCAGATTGGGCGGTCTGACGCAGGAGAGACACTTCATTGATGGCGAGGCGGACATGGGTTTCCCCATCCACATCGGTTGCTGTCATGCGCAGAGGCGTGAGGCTGGCCCGCTCGGCCTTGTTGACGCGATCTACCAAATTCTCGGTATCATACTCGTTCATCAGAAAGCCGACCGTGCCACGGTGCATGCCGTAGACAGGCTTGTGATCACGAAACCGCGCGCGCAGTGCGTCCAGCATGGCGCCATCACCGCCCAGCGCGATGATCACATCGGCGTCTTCCGGCTCGCTCTGGCCATAGATCCTGGTCAGCTCGGCAAGGGCCGTCTTGGCTTCCGGGCGTTCGGACGCGGAGAAATGAAAGCGCGTTTGCATGTCTTCTTGTCGGAGGCGTGATCAAGGAGGTCAAGCTGCACAAAAGTGATGAAGTCTTTGTTGACCATGCGTGAACCGGGTTATGATGCTAAAAAATGCAGGAGGAATAGCCATGGCCGATGATATGAGTGGCGTGGATGTCAAATCACGGGTCAGTGCGGAAGAGTGGAAGGTGCGGGTGGATCTCGCCGCCATGTATCGTCTCACAGCGCTTTATGGCTGGGACGATCTGATCTTTACTCATATTTCCCATCGCGTGCCCGGTCCCGAGCATCATTTCCTGATCAATCCATATGGTTTCCTGTTCGAGGAGATCACGGCATCGTCGCTGGTGAAGGTCGATCTTGAGGGCAATATTGTCGACGAGACGCAATATTTCATCAATCCGGCTGGTTTCACGATCCACTCCGCCGTGCATGCTGCGCGCGATGATGCTCATGTGGTGATGCACCTGCACACCAATGATGGCGTTGCTGTTTCGGCCCAGTCCGATGGATTGATGCCGCTCAGTCAAACGGCCATGATTGTGCTGCACGATCTGGCTTATCATGACTATGAGGGGATCGCGCTGGACCATGGCGAACGTGAGCGCATCGTTGCGGATCTGGGCACGAAGAACAATTTCCTCCTTCGCAATCATGGCACACTGACAGTCGGCAGTTCTGCCGCCGATTGCTTTATGCGGATGTTCTTCTTCGAGCGTGCCTGCTCAATGCAGATACGCGCACTCACGGCCGGCGGGCGCGCGGCAGTCACCATTCCACCCCAGGAAGTGCAGGATGTGGTGAAGGCTCAATCCAATCCGGAAGGTATGGCAACCGTTGCCACGCGCCTGGCCTGGCCAGGCCTGCTGCGACGCCTTGATCGCGAAAATCCAGGATATGATACGTAACATTCCCTATGGGCGGAGCGGCATGATCTCTGCTTTTTCTGCACCCTGCGGCGTCATGGTGTTTGGAAACTGAGCCCTGTTGCGCCAAATAGAAGATCAGCCCGCGCTCTGATTGCGCGATAGTGACATGGATCAGCGATGAAACACCTGAAGGCATTTGAGGATGCGCTGGAGTCGATCCGCGGCGAAGGACGCTATCGCGTTTTCGTCGATCTGAAGCGCCATCGTGGTCGCTTCCCCCGCGCCACGGCTCGTTTCCCCGATGGCGAGCGTGAGATCACTGTGTGGTGCTCGAATGATTATCTCGGCATGGGCCAGGATGATGATGTCATTGATGCCATGCATCATGCTGTGGACAGTTTCGGCGCTGGATCCGGCGGTACGCGCAACATTTCCGGCACGACCCGCTATCATGTAGATCTGGAAGCCGAACTGGCGGCCCTGCACGGCAAGACTGGCGCGCTGCTGTTTACCTCCGGCTATGTCGCCAATGATGCGACGCTGGCCACGCTGGGCAAGATTTTGCCGGGCCTGATTATCTATTCCGATGCGCTCAATCACGCCTCGATGATCGAGGGCATTCGTCGCTCGGGCTGTGACCGGCGTATCTTCAAGCATAACGATGTCGGTCATCTACGTGCGCTGATGGAAAATGACGATCCGGCGCGGCCAAAGCTGATCGCGTTTGAGAGTGTCTATTCCATGGATGGCGATATCGGCCCAATCGAGGAAATCTGCGATCTCGCCGATGAGTTCGATGCCATCACATATCTCGATGAAGTGCATGCGGTAGGCCTTTATGGCCGCGAAGGTGCGGGCGTTGCCCAGCGCGATAACCAGATGCACCGGATCGACATTGTCGAAGGAACGCTTGGCAAGGCCTTTGGTGTGATGGGCGGGTATATCGCGGCTGACTCGATCATGGTGGATGCCATCCGCTCCATGGCTTCAGGCTTTATCTTCACCACATCAACATGTCCGGTGATGGCTGCCGGCGCGCTCGCCAGTGTGAAGAAGCTACGTACCGATGCCGGCCGCAATCTGCGTGCAACGCACCAGGCCAAGGCTCAGGAGCTGAAAGAGAAGTTCCAGGCTGCCGGCCTGCCGGTGATGATGACCGATACCCATATCGTGCCGCTGATGGTGGGCGATCCGGAACGCTGCAAGGCGCTGTCCGATACGCTGCTTTTCGACTTCGGCATTTATGTGCAGCCGATCAACTATCCGACCGTTCCCAAGGGCACCGAGCGCCTGCGCTTTACGCCCAGCCCGGTGCACACGTCTGAAATGATGGATGATCTGGTCGCGTCGATCCTTGCTGTCTGGAAGCAGCTTGGCCTTGATCAGGTCGCTTGAGGCGAACTTAGTTCTCCACGCCGATTTCCCAGGAAGCAATGCTGGTGCCTTCATCGCCGCGCCAGGCAGACCAGGCGTATTTACCTTCCAGTCCGGTGGCGGTCATCAGGTCTTTCACCCATGTCCCAGCGGTTGGCTCTTGCAGCTCTACCGGATGCGCGCCCCAGAGCAGCTGTGCACAGCGCAGGCGAGTCTTGTCTCCTGACCCGTAGAGGATCGGCACGCTGCCACGCACACGGGTAAAGCGTGCAAGACGTTCGAATGAGCCCGTACGCAGGGCAAGCGCACAGGCGCCTTCCACCTCTGCCAGCCGGAAGGCGGCGTCAGCGATGATGTCGGCTGGCCGGTGAGGGACATCGTCGCCGCAAAACTGCTCCAGCGAGCGACGAAAATCTTCGGCCTGTTCTGTTGCTGTGATGATGCGGCTCATCACGGCCACGGCGGTGGCCGGGTGGCGGCCCACGGCGGTTTCAGCCGACAGCATCACCGCATCGGCGCCCTGATAGATCGCCGTGGCCACATCGCCGGCCTCGGCGCGCGTCGGGGCGGCATTGTCGATCATGGATTCCAGCATCTGGGTGGCGACAATCACCGGGCGGCCTTTGGCGCGGGCTGAGCGGATAATGCGCCGCTGGATGATGGGTACCTGCTCGGCGGGAAATTCCACGCCGAGATCGCCGCGTGCGACCATGACGCCGTCGGTTGCGTCCATAATGGCTTCGAGATTGGTGATCGCGGCCGGTTTTTCCAGCTTGGCGATCAATGGGGCGCCATTGGTGATCTTGGCCTTGGCGATGTGTATGTCTTCAGCCGATTGCACGAAGCTCAGAGCAACAAGATCAACATCAAGTTCCATGGCATAGGCGAGATCT
>JALEGE010000105.1 GCA_022760335.1 Hyphomonadaceae bacterium | reverse complement strand
CGAACATTTATTGCCCATAGGTAAAGCACATACAAGCATGTTCCCCATGCACCACAGAGACTGTTAGCGCCCACAATAGACTGCGACTAGGCGGGTTCTGGACAAGTCTTTCAGGGCCGCTTAAGTGCGACACCAAAGTAAAAGAAATATATGAGACGAATTAAGCGGGACGGTACATGTTCGAGAAAATCCTCATCGCCAACCGGGGCGAAATTGCGGTTCGGGTTATCAAGACCTGCCGCAAGCTTGGCGTGAAAACAGTAGTGGTTTATTCAGACGCTGACGCCGGCTCCATGGCGGTGGAGATGGCCGACGAGACGGTGCATATCGGCCCTTCGGCGGCAAGCGAGAGCTATCTCGTGATGGACAAGATTGTCGACGCGGTGAAGCAGACCGGTGCAGAGGCCGTCCATCCGGGCTTCGGTTTCCTCTCGGAAAACCCCGAATTCGCCAAGCGGCTGGACAAGGAAGGCATCGTCTTTATCGGCCCGAACGCGCATGCCATCGAGGCGATGGGCGACAAGATCAGCTCCAAGAAACTCGCGGCCGAGGCCGGTGTCTCCACGGTGCCCGGCCATATGGGCCTTATCAAGGACACTGCCGAAGCGGTGAAGATCTCCCGCGAGATCGGCTATCCGGTGATGATCAAGGCCTCGGCCGGCGGCGGCGGCAAGGGCATCCGCGTGGCCGCCAATGACAAGGAAGTTGAGGAAGGCTACCCGGCGGTGAAGGCCGAGGCGACGAATGCCTTCGGCGACGATCGCATCTTCATCGAGAAATTCATCCTCAATCCGCGCCATGTCGAGATCCAGGTCATGGGCGACAAGCATGGCAATGCGGTCTACCTGTTCGAGCGCGAATGCTCGATCCAGCGCCGCAACCAGAAGGTCCTGGAAGAGGCCCCCTCCCCGCTGCTGGACGAGGCCACCCGCAAGAAGATGGGCGAACAGGCCGTCGCGCTGGCCAAGGCGGTGAATTATGACAGCGCCGGCACGGTGGAGTTCGTCGCCTCCGGCGTCGACAAGAGCTTCTACTTCCTGGAAATGAACACCCGCCTGCAGGTGGAGCACCCGGTCACCGAGATGATCACCGGCGTCGATCTGGTCGAGCAGATGCTGCGCGTGGCCGCCGGTGAACCCCTCGCGATCAAGCAGAAGGATCTCAAGATCAATGGCTGGGCGATCGAGTCGCGCGTCTACGCCGAGGATCCCTATCGCAACTTCCTGCCCTCTATCGGCAGGCTGAAGCGCTTCCATCCAACGCCTGAAGGCCCGCTCGGCAAGGGCACGGTTCGCGTGGATTCAGGCGTGCGCGAGGGCGATGAGATCTCCATGTTCTACGATCCCATGATCGCGAAACTGGTGACGCATGGCGCCACGCGCGATGAGGCGCTCGACACCCAGGCCGCTGCGCTCGATCGGTTCCATATCGAGGGCATCAAGGACAATATCGCCTTCTGCGCCGCGGTGATGGACGAGGCCCGCTTCCGCTCCGGCGACATCACCACGGCCTATATCAAGGACGAATTCCCGGACGGCTTCCAGGGCACACCGCCAACCGATTTCCAGCGAACGGCCCTCATCTGCACAGCGGCCTTCGTCCATGTCATATATGCAGAGCGCGCAGGCATGATCTCCGGCCGGCTGACCCCGCCCAACCCAATGCGACAGGATTGGGTAGTCATTCTTGGGGACGAGTACCACCCGGTGCATATCGAGTACGGCATTGGCGAAGCCACGATCACCATTGATGGTGGCTCCAAACATATGCTCGTCTCCGACTGGATGCCTGGCACACACCTGTTGGAAGGCGCGTTGGACGGCGAGCCATTCGCAGTCAAATTTGCCGACCGGACAGAGGGCTATGAGCTGCAGCACCGCGGTGTGCGCACCCGGGCGCTGGTCTGCACCCCAACCCTCGCGGCTTTCCATGAACGGCTTCCGGAAAAGGAAAAGCCGGACATGTCCAAGCTCATCATCTCTCCGATGCCGGGCCTTGTGGTCAGCGTGGATGTGACGCCTGGCCAGGACGTGAAGGAAGGCGAGGCAGTTTGCGTGGTCGAGGCAATGAAGATGCAGAACATCATCCGCGCCGAGGCCGATGGCACTGTTTCAGCGGTCAATGTCGGCGCGGGCGACAGTGTCGCGGCAGACGAAATCATGATCGAGTTCGCCTAATCACCCTGCTGGTGCAATATAGACGTCATGACTGACCTTGCACCTTCTGAAACGGATGCTGGCACACATGCCGAAGGGCCCTTCCTCTTCGGCGGCATCCTGAATGGCGAAGGCGGCATCCGCACAATAGACTGGGCCGAGGCACAAACCTGGACAGGTTCGGCGCCAGGCGAAACGCTGTGGTTGCATCTCAATCGCACCCATCCGGAGACGGCCGGCTGGCTGAAAGGCCATCTCGACTTGCCCGGGACGATCGCGGCTTTGTTGACCTCGGAAGAGACGCGCCCCCGCGCTGTGCAAACGGAAAAGGGTCTGTTGACCATCTTGCGCGGCATCAATTTCAATCCGGGTGCCGACCGTGAAGACATGATCGCGATGCAGATCTGGTCTGCACCTGGCCTGGTCATCACATTGCGCCGGCGGCGACTGCAATCACCACGTGATATTCTGGGCCAACTCGAAACCGGCGATGGCCCGAAGACCGCTGACGATCTGCTGACACAGCTGATCGAGGTGATGGTCGGCAAGATCGGCCTCGCCATCATCGACATGAACGACCGTATCGATCGCCTGGAAACCCTGCCAGATGACAGCGAGGCCGAGCCGATCCTGAAAGAGATTTCCGAAATCCGGCGCGACTGCCTGGCTCTGCGGCGTTACATGTCGCCAGAACATGACGCGCTGCTGGAAATCGGCCGCACGGCACCTGACTGGATTTCCGATAGCAATCGCCTGCTGATTCGCGAGAGTGCCGACCGGCTGAAGCGTTTCCTGGACGATCTCGATGTCTCCAAGGAGAGCGCCATCGTGCTCCAGGACGATATCGACAGCCGCATGGCCGCCCAGTCGAACCAGACTATGTACATGCTGTCCATTGTGGCGGCGATCTTCCTGCCGCTCAGCTTCATCACCGGCCTGCTCGGCATCAATGTCGGCGGCATGCCCGGCGTGGACTCCGGTTCGGCATTCTGGATTACAGTTGTTCTGCTTGTCCTGCTGCTGGCCCTTCAACTCTATGTCTTCCGCAAGTTGAAATGGCTTTGAGCCAATGGGCCAAATGCCTGAACTGACGAGAATATGATCGCTTTGCCGGGGTGAGATGAGGAGAGTCTCGTTGCCGCGCGCGGCGGGCGGGTTTAGATGCCTTATCTGGCAAGGTGAGGGCATTGATCATGGCATCCACAGTTCAATCGGCAGGCTGGCGCGGGAAATTGGCCGGGATCGCACTTGGCTGGTCACTGTTCAGCGTCGCCTGGTTCGCCATGGCCGCCCTTGGCAGCCGTATCGGTCTCTGGGACTGGCGCTTCGGGCTTGGCCAGATGCAGGGCAATGTGGGCGCCGGCCTTGGGCGCTGGATCTTGCTGATCTCAGCCATTCTCGCAGTGGCCGGTCTGATCGCGGCCCTGCTCAAGAGCCCGCGCACCCGCCCAACCATGCTGGCCATCGCCGCCATCATGATCACCCTGATGGCCGGCGGGCGTTGGTTCGGGTTCCAGCTGACCGCCCTCTCCCTGCCGCCCCTGCACGAGGCCGCAACCGATTGGGACGACCCCGTCCCCTTCTCCAGCAATCTCCAGGAAAAGCGTGCTATCGGCCAATGCGACAAGGATGGTGACGGGGCGGTCTCTGAGGAGGAGCGCACTGGATGTGGTCTCAACCCGTTCGAGATGTCGCCCACTGTCACACTGCCCGATTGGGCACAGGAACGCTGGCCCGGTTTTCACGGCAAGACGGTCGCGCAAGTACAGACCGATTTCGAGATGGATCCGGCGCTGAAAGGCGAGGATGCCGAAGAGAAGGCCTATCCGCCCATGAACACGGCCATCACCACGCTCAGCCAGAATGATGCCTTTGAGGTGACGATCGATCTCGTCTCGAAACATGGTTGGAAGATTGTCGGCGCCAATCATGAAGCAGGGCGGATTGAGGCGACCGCCACCAGCACCTGGTATGGGTTCAAGGATGATGTCGCCTTCCGCGTGCGTGCGCTGGAAACCGGCGGCAGTGAGGTGGATATGCGTTCTGTCTCACGCGTTGGCCTGTCTGATCTGGGCGCGAATGCACGGCGTGTTTCGAACTTCATGTATGATCTGGAGCGCGCTCTGGATGAAGCGGAAAGCTGAGATTTAGAGCCCGTTGAGTTTCATCGGAAACCAAGAGATCCGCGAATGCCTGCGCAGGCAGGCATCCATGGACGAGAGATGCAACCAGGCGCTCCCGGTCGAGATACTTTTCGATGGACACCTGCCTTCGCAGGTGTCTGCGGAGATAATGCTAATCTACTTCAGCTTAAGACGCTTTAGCTTGTGACAGTGATGCACATTTCAAGCGTCAACATTTCTCCTGGCGCCAGCATTTGCAGCCCGGCAACCTCAGGATCCGCCATGTTCACCGCATCAGGGGCATGGGTCACCGGTTCGACACAGAAAAAATCGGCACCTGCGGGCGCATAGATAGTCAAACGCCGCGCCGGTTCGCTCGCCTTCAGGCTCACACGAATGCCATCACCGAGCATCAGCTCTGCTTCCCCACCCGGCCATTCACAGCACTGATCCATATCCAGGCCCGCAACCGGCGTCAGCGCGCCAAGACCTTTCCAGGGGCCCGAAGAGACAAGCCGATGCGGTGGCTCACCGGTCCACACACCTGTGATATCCGCCTTCACCGCCGCACCCGCAGCCTCGAAATAGGGGTGCCAGCCCAATCCCGCCGGCATGGCGGTTTCTCCGAGATTGGTGAGGCTCATTTTCAAGGTCAGACAGGCGCCATCGACCTGGTACAGCTGCTGTGCGCGGATCGGCCACGGCCAACGTGAGTCCGGCGCAATTAGGTCAAGCTGCAAGGCATCCTCGCGCGGATCAGACGCCCATTTCGCCTTCCATCCGAACCCGTGGATCGTGTGCGGCTCCGGCAGGAAATTCGCGGTCAGCTGGTGGCTTACGCCCTCAAAGGCAAACTGGCCATTGGTGATACGCCCCACAAACGGCACCATGGGAAAGGCCGATGCACCAAGCACGCCATGCCCTTCCAGGCCGGGCCGCAGGACATGCTCTCCCTTGTATTGGCATGCCATGAGCGCGCCGCCCAGTTCGGGGCGGGCGCTCAAATGCCAGTCACCAAGGATACGATCTATGCTCACACACCTCTCTAAGCCGTAGGCAGTGTATAATCCTTGAACATTTCGCGGAGCTGTCGCTTGTTGATCTTGCCGGTGGCGCCGAGGGGGATTTCTTCGACGAAGACGACGTCATCGGGGGTCCACCATTTGGCGATCTTGCCTTCCAGCTGTTTCAGGAT
This sequence comes from Hyphomonadaceae bacterium, assembly GCA_022760335.1. Lineage (GTDB taxonomy): Bacteria > Pseudomonadota > Alphaproteobacteria > Caulobacterales > Hyphomonadaceae > UBA5336. The sequence continues at coordinate 32 of JALEGE010000105.1, read as the reverse complement.
CTCTTCCTTGGTCGGGCTCTCGCCCGGGGCGG
>JALEGE010000104.1 GCA_022760335.1 Hyphomonadaceae bacterium | reverse complement strand
GGAGAAGACAATGGCGCCTATCGTCATGGCGGCGCCCAAAGCATACGCCGCAGCCAAAGTGGAAAGTGAGTCATCCATGACTGATTTCCTCAAGCTGTGCGCATGCCGGTGGCATTCTCATAAATTCGAATGCCACCGGCCTTTGCACCCAGCGAACTAGTTGCGTTTTTCAAGCAGAAGCGCGCGCGGCCCCGTCCGCTTCACGGTAACTGCCTCGGCAGAAAGCATCTGCAACAGCGCCTGATCTGGTGCCATGACGCCACTGAAAGCCCGGGTATAGATCCCATCGAGAGCCTCTGCGTCATACAGGACCGTGATCTTTGCCTGATCCCCAACTTGCCGAACCGCCCGCTCAAGCGGCTGAGCCGGCATGTTGAAAGCGATCTCAGGAAGTGGGTCGTCGATCGAAGCCACAGGCGAGGCCGCTTCATCCGCGACCGGTGCCGTGTCTTGCAACCCATCTCCGGATTCAGCTGGAGCGTCTGACAGACACGCCTGATCGCCAGCTCCACCACTTGCACATGGATCATCGACGATCTGCACATCGATCAGGGATGGAGAGGTCACCAAGCGGTCCTGCTGGACCAGATTGATGGCGTCATCGAGCACCTTGTTCACAACCTCATTCTTGTCGTTGGTATCGATATCGAGCGAAGTTGGAGGAGCCGTCGGCGGTGTCGGCAGGCCCGTGGACACACCCGAAACATCGATATTGTCGGCACCAAGGATTTCGACAGCAAAGACGTTGAAGTTACCTGAAACGGTAATGCCGGCATCGCCTGCGTCAATCACACCCGCTGGAGCGATGAGATCAACATCGGCGGTCGGCGCACCAGACACCGTCGCCAGGGTCGAGATCCCTGCCCCTGTCGGCAGACCGGCGGAGACGCGCTCGAGATCGAACCAGGCATTATAATCATACGCATACCCTGGCGGAGAAATGGACGTCTTGGCGCCCCGCCCAGCCGCAATATCGCCCCAGGACGACCAACCGAGAATGTTGCCGCCTTTCGCTGTCATGACGCGCGAAGCATTCAGGGAAATGCTGTCATGCGTAAACAGGCTGATTGCTCCTCCACTCTCCGTGATGACACCGGAATCGGTCGCAACGTTCTGGCCCGTCTGCCCAGGTGTGGCTGCAATATTGGCAAGTACCAACTGGCCGCCGGGAACCATGATCTCGATATTGCCATCGCCGCCGCGGGACAGCACTCGTCCAGCATAGGCCTGGAAGTCACCGTCCCAGCGAACTTCACCATCGCCCAGCTCCTCATCGGAGGCGAGCTGTGCGCCCGGGAACAGTTTCGCGATCGCATCATAGCCCCGGAATGTGGTGGTATAGCGCTCACTTCCGGGATCATTGCCTTCACGCCCAGTCGTGCGCAATTCATGATAGAGCGTGTCGCGGAAGAAGGGTGTCTTGTTCTTGACATCCATCTCGTTCCACAGCGCCCAGGCTTCATCCAGATAAGCCAGTTGCTCATCCTGGGTGGCAAGCGGAGCAAGCCCGCTCATCCGGCGAACATAGTTGACAAGGCCTTCGGATTTTTCCGGCAGATAGAACTCCGGTCGGGCACCGAGCGCAGCCTCTCCACGCGGGAGCAAGCTGTCATAGGGCGTCGCCTGTCCTTCCGGAATGGTCAGCCAGTAGCCCCACGCCTCATCCAGATAGGCCTGCTGTGCAGCTTCGGTAGCGAGCGGATTCAGTCCCTGCTGCTCGCGGACATAGTTCACAAAGCCTTGTGCCAGCTCTGCGCTCTCGATCAGGACTGGGTCGACGCCACGATCCGCACGCGGATTGAGGCGGTCGAACAGATACATAGACAGGCGCTGACCATTGCCAGCATCGACCAGCGCATAGTCAGGCGTATCAACGGCTTCCGGGTTGAAGAGCCAGTCGGCAAAGCCTTCATAATTTGGCTCTTGTTCAAGGCCGACCATAATCGAGATATCCGCGACATCGGAGTTGGGCTGCCACTCTTCAGCAGGCGTGATGGAGTATCCACCAATAACAGGCCGGCGGGTAACGATCCCGAAGCGCTCATTCCAGGTGGCATATTGCGTTGCCCGCACCGGACTTGTGCCACCAAGATTGGAGAACCGATAAGCTGGCATCCAGAAATCCGTACCAACCTCAAATTCGAGGCGCCCGTCACCCTGGAGATCAACGAAGGAATCGGGGTCGAAGTAGACTCCTCCGCCTGACTTGAACAGCGAGAGATCATCTGGATTGTTATGCTGTATACGCAGTTGCGGGAAGTAAATGTGCCGCCCAGCGCGCACTTCCAGCTCTTTCGGCAAGGTGACGATATCCGAGAAGATCACATCGCCTCTTCCGGCATAGAACCGTGCCGGGTCGGAATCGCCGAGATGCAGGATTGGTGGGATTTCCGCGGAGAAGAGCTGCGGCAGCCCTCCGGCCCATCTCAAGCCAACACTGTTCAAACGCCCGCCGCTTGCACGCGGATTGTCCGGTGACGGCACAAACTCCGCAAGCGCCTGGCTCATGAAGATACCATCGGTGGCACTGAGATAGTTTGCCCGCTGGCGTTCCAGCGCATTCAAGCTCAATCCGGGCTCCGCAAACAGGCCGATCTGGACATTGTCACGTGCGATAAGCTCCAGGTTTCCGGTGGGCGAAGGCGCCAAAAAGAGACCGCCATAGCTGTAAATGTCCCCTGCTGCTGCAGTTGCCAGAACTGTGGCAGGCCAGAGTTCCACATCCAGACCGGTCTCGAAGTTGATAGAGCTCTCGCCCTGGACGCTTTCGAAGTACGTGGCGCGCTCCATCACGGCACCCAGTTCTCGAAGCGCGGCAATGTTGAGCGAATTGTTCCACAGCTTGATGTCACCGCCCGCTGAGAAGAACGACACTGAGGCATCATCGGTATAGCTCAGCAGCACATCTGCATCTTCAAAATATTCCGGCGCCAAAGGATCGAGAACGGCATCCACATTGATGTCACCCCCAGCACGAACATCGAGCTGGCCGCCAGATGTGTAGAAGATCGTGTACAGGTCCTGATAGCGGCTGAACTCGGATGGATCCGCATGCACATAGCATGGCGATACCGCATTGCCGGTGAGGCAGCCTTGGGTATCTGCGCTTCGTGCGAAGGTATCGATACGGGCAACCGCATCTTCTCGTCCAATGATCGAGCCTCCGGCCGAGATCTTGCCTTCACCATCGCCAACATAAAAGACCCCGGCGCGTATGTCGCCGCCCGCATTGACGATGAGGTCACCTCCACCCGTCTGGTGGAAGCTTGTCGGTTCTTCCGGGGTGCGCCCACCGGCCACACGACCGGTTGTTGGAATATTGACCGTCAGATCAAGAATGTCGCCATCGGCATCGACAATGACATTACCGCCTCCAAGCGCGCCAACTCCGGCTTGATACTGGCCAAAATCGATAAACCAGTTGGTTTGATGGAAGGTGCCGGGAAGACCGCCCGAGAAACCATCATCTTCAAGGAAGGCACCATCGCGGACAACCCCAGCCTGCCGCAGCCACGCGGAAGGCAGTTGCCAGCTCGCGCTGCCATGAACATCACCGGCCACTCGGATCGTGATGTCACCCCCATTGGTTGGCGTGTAGCCGCTGATTGCAGGGATGAAGCCATCTATGGGGTCTGCAGTTTCACCAGCCGTATAGAGCACCGAGGGTTTTTCCTGGAGAACGAAGTCACGGCCACTGGCGACATTGATGTCTCCTGTACCGGTCCTCACGGAATAGCCTGTGCTGTTATCCCACTGCAGATACCCAACAACGGCCGAGAGATAGTTTTGTGGATCTCGGCTCGAAATCAGTAGCGTTCCAATGCTGGAGAGATCCTGATTTGGTATGTTGCTCAGGCTGCTGTCCAGCGCCACCCAGGGTAACGGACGCCGGGCAAAGAGCGCGGTATCAACATAGTCACCCGTTGCCGGATCAATGAGGATCTTATCCCCGGTGACCGGATGGAGATAATCACCGTCAACATCCCGATCCAACTCGAAGAAATAAGCCGGATTATAGGCTTGCGTGGAGGCTCCAAGCCCGGTCGGCAAACTGTTCAGGAAGCGGCCATCCTCGCCCAGGAGATAAAGACGGCTCGCCCCCGTATCTGCGCGCAGATAATATTCTATTGTATCCGGGGTGCCGCCGATAATGACGGACCCACGATCTTGATCGAGAAGACCAACCGGCAGAACAGCAAGCGAATTCGGGCTGGAGAGATCGGCTCCACCAACCAGGTTCAAAGACCAGCTCGGACCGCTGAGCAAGGCCGCATCCGGCGTGGTGCCATCGAAGCCATCTGACAGGTTGGCATTGACCAGGAGATCACCAGCCGCACGCAGAGTGAGCACCCCTGGCAAGCCATTATAGCGTGTTGACGACAAGTCCCAGTCGCTCACCAGTTCCATGTCACCATCATTGCGAAGCTCAATGCCCGGTGTAATCTCAATCCCGCCAAAACGGGCAGTATTTGCCGGGGAGTTGACCATGAATGCGTCGGCATCCGCGATCACCGCGGTGATAACGGCATCATCAATGACCGACACATTGTCATAGCTGCGGAAAGCTTCCGCGAGCACGGACTGCGCACCGACAATCTCGGCATCAACCGCGCCGATGGCGACATCATTGCCACCCACCTGTGGAGCCCGCAAGCGCACGATCCCGCCATCTTCAGCACCGCCGCCAACATCGATTACAGAGCCTGAAGCCAGAATGATCTGTCCATTGTTGGCACCGCGTGTTTCGAGCAGCACGGCCCCGCCCTGGGCGCCTGTCCGGGCATAAAGCCGGCCAGTGCTGGTCAGATTCAAATTGTCAGAGGCAGCGAGTTGAATCTCGCCCCTACCTTCACCCACAGTCTCAACAGTGCCTGTAACGGTGATGTCGCCATCATTGGTTACGACCGAGACATTCCGCGCTGTCACAGTGCCATCTAGCGTAATGTCACCCTGCCGGCTCACAAAACGGCGCGCTTCGAGGAAGCCGCCCGCATCAAGAGCCTGGTTGAGTTCGCCTATACCCGTCAGTTCCTGACCGATGAACTCAACAGTCCCCGATCGACCGCCCTCGGGCGCGTTGCCGATCAGGGATCCGTTCAGCAGAATCTGGCCCAACCCGGCATCAAGGCTGATCCGCCCAGCATCACCAGCCGCTCCAGCACCGGAAACATCGACCGTTACACCCTCGCCAACGACAATGTCTGCCGTGTCGGATATCAGCGAAACAGAGCCTCCTCCAACACCGATCAGCCGGTCAAAGATTTCAACTTCGGCGCTCGTTACATCAATCTCACCGCCAGTGAGCACAAGGTCGCCGGAACGGGCGCGCAGGTTCACCGCGCCACCTGTCAGGGCAAACTGCGCCTCACTTGTCAGGCTCGCCCCAAGGACATTCAGCGTGGCACCAAATGTGGCGAGAGGGTCCAGCACAGTCCCATTTGCCAGCAATCTGACATCGCCTTGCGCATCAAATGTCACCGAGCCACCGCTTTCGGCCGTGATTGACGCTGCGTCGATCGACAGTGCGCCCGGGACAAACAAGCCACCAAAGTCTCGGCCAACGACACGTTCACCTGCAATCATCTGGACAGTATCAACACCCGAAACCCACTTGTCGGCACCGGCAAGGTAGATGTTGTCAGCCTCCAGGCGAAGCGCAGCATCACCTTGTGTCGCCTCGCCGGAACCGCCCGATGTATTGGTCAAGGTCAGCGTGGAAGCCGTCACACGAACGGTCTCGCCATCTCCTTCTAGGATACGCAACTCTGAAGCATCCAGAGACAAGCTGTCAGACGCAGCCAGTGTAATGCCGCCATAGAAATCGATCGCGCCATAACTGCGAAGGGCGATATCCTGGGCATCGGCAAGTTGTCCCAGCGATCCACCGGAGAAGACGAGGCCTTCCACATCGCCGGGCACCGCACCGATGCTCACACGAGAAGCCGCCGCACCGATCTGCGGCGCGGACACAACTGCCCCTGCATCAATTATCGAATTGCGCGTCGCATCAAGCAACAAGGAGCCGGAAGCTGTCAGACTTGCGCCTGTTTCGATATTGATCAGCCCCGTGAGATCATCGGTGCGCAGCGGGGGAAGACCGAACGAGGCCCGGACCTGGTTAACCTGTTCCAGCTGCAAAGGATTGGCCGAGAGTGCAGCATAATTTTCCACACCCAATCCATCACGCAGAACATCAATCTGGCCATTCGCCGATACCCGCAGAACAGAGCCATAGTCGATTACGCCATGGATCGGCTCATCGTCTGCGACATCTTCCGTTCCCTTGTCATCAACAAGGCGCTCCGCAACAGGGATAACCTGCAGGTCTGACGCATTGCCGGAACTTTCACCCGTCGTCTCAATGGTGCTGTCTGCCTTGACTGTGACCGCACCACGCGAGGCAAACAGGAACTCCTCACCTGTTAAGCTGGAACCTGCATTGTCGACCACGATGTCGGATGCACCGACCGTCAGTTCCAGATTGAGATCACCCTGCTGGCGATAGCCACCGAACAGAAGACTGGAGGCACCAAACTCCGAAAGCTGTTCACTCTGAAGAACCAGATAGCCATCATAGGCTGACAGATCGGTTTCTGCTCCAGCCACAAGGATGCTGTCCGCCTGAATGTCAGCTAGACCACCGCGTCCACCTTCCACAGCGCGCATGTCGAGGTCGCCATTCAAAATCATGGACTGCGTTGCAGCCAGGACAATGCTGCCACCATCAAGCGGCGAGCGTGGCGCTTCAGGGAGCGGCTGGTTTCTGCGCAGCGTCTTCTCGAGGAATTCGGAAGACTGGAAGAAAGAGGTTGCCTGTTGCAGATTATAACTTGAGCGCAGGAACAGCGTTTCGCGCGGCATCACCAAAAAGGCCGTCGTGCGCGGGTCACGCAACCTTTCATCACCCACAAAACGATACCCTGCCTGCAATGAGGACCCATCCAGCAGGGAAGCAGATGTCCCAAGCGAAACACCGCTATAATCACCATCATAATGATGCTGCGCCGTCACGCGATACGCGCCGGGCAGCAAGGCAAACTCGGCCGGCAACAGAGTGTAGTAGCCTTCCGGAAGGCCGCTGCCGCCAGACAAGTAAATCCGCTCACCAACCTGTGGCCCCGCATCGGTGAGGCCGAGTGGTGCGACATTGCCTTCAAAATCCGGAATGATGGCATAAATCTCACCGGGCGCTTCGACCCATTCGTAAGACTTGTCGTAGTAACCAGTCAGCCAGTTCACTGTACCGCCGAAACCGGGAGTGAATTCGCTCGCGATGAGATCGCCGCCCCCCGACAGATCGACCAGCGCGCCGTCCTGCAAATCAATATTGTCGCCGGAGATTGAAACACGGCGTTCCGGCAGAACACGCAGCTCGCGTTCCTCTGCAAGGGCCCCCTGGGCGGTCGGATCGATCCAGGTATCGCCATTGTTGAGCTCACCATATGGCACCACATTGCCGTCCGAGGAGGCAGAGGTAATGCTGCCATCCAGGAAGGTGACTGTGCCATCCTCTCCCGTGGCGCGCAGTACGATTTCGCCAAGTGGTGAGCGAACAATGCCACCCTGGGTGATGTTCTCAGCTTCAAGGATCAGTCTGGCGGCCGCTTCCAGCGGCGTGCCATTGAGGGCCTGCCCTTCATCCTGGGCAAAGATTGTGAGATCGCCTCCGGCCTGGACCGTGAATTCACGTCCAGTCGCAGCATAGACCTGATCCGCTTTCAGGTTGAGATCGCCGCTTGTTTTCAACGCGCCATAAAGCTGTGTGTCGAGACCATTATTGGACTGGAAGGGGGTAATCTCGTACCCGCGCAATCGGATATCGCCGTCACTTGACAGATTTACGGTATCGAAACCGCGGAAGTTCGCATCGACGATATCCGTGATCGTGCCACTCTTGGCCGTGAAGACGGCCTCGGACCCTGGCGTGCCAACATTGGCCTGGGCCATAGCTATGTCGAAAGCATTCTGGTTGAAGCTCGCGTCGGTGAGTGTCGCAAAGTTCAGGACCTGGGCGTCCAGAGACACATTCGCGCCATCGGCCGCCATCAGGTTCGGTGAGGTGATGGATACGGTATCGAAGGCATAGGTCCCAGAATCCGTCATACCGCCAAGGCTGACGTCTCCAGCAAACACGACTGCTGGTGCGATATCCAGATCAAGATTGGCAAATCCACCGGCATTGATCGCATCGATCGACAAGTAGGCCACGCGCTCGGGACCATCATACGCCGGGAGCAGCTCATAGCGGAAACGAATTCCGGCGAGCATTTCAATGAACCCAGGATCGCCAATACCTCCTCCAGCGCCAAATGCATCAAGCCCCAGATCGACTTCCGGATCTCCGATGACCAAGATCGGTGGCGGGCCAGCGGCGGGCACATCCAGCGTTTGCAGATACGCGATCAGCTCCGACCTGTCGGCGAAAACCAGACTTTCCTGGATATTGACCGGTGTCGACACAACCAGTGCAAGCTCGCTCAAATCGGTGCCGTACAAAGGCACGGACTGGAAGGAGGAATTTCTGTACAATCCTACCCGGTCATACAGCTCCATTCTTGTGACAAGCGCCTCATAGCGCGATGGATCCAGCCCTTCGGGTGCACCGGTGTAGCTGCTGAGATAGTTGAGCGCGAATGTGCCGCCTCGCGCATCTTCGCCACCAGCCTGAGCGAGGTAACTCCCGCCACCAATATCCAGCACCTGAGCGGAGATTTCGACACGGCCGCCATTGGAGGAAAATGTCTTGCGAACACGCGTATTGGTTTCACCACTCTCCGGGCGGATGTCGAACTGTCCCTGTCCGCCGCGGACATCCAGCAGCGCACCATCTTCGAAAGTCACCTGATTGGCTGCAAGCGTGATCTCGCCACCATCTGCGACATAGCCATCCTGCCAGGACTCGCCTTGCGGCGAGGTGTTACGCTCGGTGATGACAGCCGCGCCTTGAGAGCGCAGAACAGCATTCTCGCCCAGAATGACGGTTCCTGCTTGCGTGGGCGCTGCACCCTCGCTGCCGATGATGTCTATGCGTCCGCCATTGGCTTCAAGCGTACCCAGAATGTGGATCGGGTTCATGCCGCTGCCAAGCACAGAGATGGATCCGCCGACATCGGTGCGAACCAGGCTGCCTTCGCCCATGACGATAGTACCGCTGGCCTCGCTGATAGTATCCAGATCGCCCTGTGTTGAGAATGTGATGTCCACACCCCGGCTGAGTCCTTCAGCCCGGAAGCCCAAAGGAATGTCTGTTACTTCGATCAGCTGGGAAATATCTGCGCCAGTATCCGCCAAAATCCAGGGCGCAAGACCGCCATCGAGGCTCGCCGGGCGCAGCCCCAGGGTTTTGGTTGCCGCATTAATGATCGTGCCATCCGTGACCATGATGCGGTCGCCCGTGATGGCAACAGAAGAGTATCCATTCTCAGAGAACAGATCTGGTGAGATCAGGATATAGTCTTCCGTTTCCGGCTCCTCCACTTCGATCGGCATGTCGATGGGGTCATCTTCACCCATAGCCATGTCTTCGGTGACGGGAAGCGCCGGGAACTCGCCAGGGCCATCACCGATATAGAAAGTGAGCGGCGAGGCGAGTGCAAAGCCGCCATTTCCGCCCAGGCCAAGGATTTCGGCATTATAGATTGCCGAAAGATCGACATTGTTGTTCGTATACGCGTTCACGCTGAGCGTGCCGCCACGTCCACCGACAACCTCGCCATCACGATTTGCCCAACCGCCGCCGGCGAGCTTCAGCACCATGGTCTCAGGCAGGACAAGCGCAGAATCTTCGCGCGAGCGTGAGAACAGATTTTGTCCCAGCGTGATGTCGCCGGCATCAATGCGGATATCGTAACGCAGGGGACGAGGCTTCTGAAGTCCGAGCGTCAGAGCATCCCTGGACTCATACTCATTGTACCAACCCGCGCTGGTGTCGAGAACCACATCATCGGCAAAAACGAGGCTGCCGCCGGTGATGGAAATATCGCCGCCTTCGGTCCGGACATCGCCGCCAAAATAGATGCCACCAGTATTATCGGCGAAGAGGTTGAGCGATGCCCCGCCAGACAGATCGATATCAACCCCATCCTCCACGATGATTGAGTACGGGACACGCGCGCCTTCAGCATCAAGCGTGACCGTGGATTGCCCAATCGTGTAGCTCCCCATGCTCGACCGGCTGAAGAAATCGCCCGAGATCAGAAGTGTGTTATCGCTTGTAACTGTTCCGGATTCAGCGTTTTCGCCGGTCTCATTCAGGGCTTCGTCAAACTCGACTCCGAACAAACCACCGAACTGATCTTCCAGATTGTCGGTAAGACCGAAATTGGCCTCTACGAGCCTGTCCATCGCTTCGATGAGGATGTTGTTGGCGTTGAACTCCTTGTCGCCTTCCCCAGCGGTGCCGATGAGGAACTGGCCCATTTCCGGCATGTTGAGCCGCTGATACCGGCCAACAACAACTTCGCCCCGCATCGTGCCCTGCAAAATAGCGTCGGGAGACAGGATGTCGATAACGCCGGCATCACCACCCTCCTGATAGGAGCTCTCATAGAGCCGCTGGATGGAAGACACCAAAGGCACATTATACTTGGTCTGCTGGCCCCATTTCAGATCATAGGTGACCCACTCATTGGCCAGACCCATATAGAGCTCGTCAGGATCGGCTTCCCGAATATCGATCAGCGTTCCGTCGAGACGGCGCAAATGGGTCGTCGTGACATAGCCGTCTTCATAAGTCGTGACCCCGCCGGACACATCAATGACCGACCCACTCTTCATGATGAAGTCGTTGTCGCCATTCAGCGCGAAAGTGCCGCCGTTTGTCAGAAACTGCTCGAGCGTGCCCTGGGTCAGATTGTCAAAGGATTCCCAGTCGACAATGTCAGTGCCGTAGCGGCGATCAACTGCGATTTCCTGGCGGTAAAGTACGCCATCTCGCTGCAGTGGCGAATTCGCAAGCTGCGCGGCATAAGCCCGGCCTTTGACGACATGATACGACATGGGCAGGACAGTCTGGTCCCAACCGGAAAGATCGATCAGGGCCCCGTCTTCCATCATGAAACGGGTGCCGGACTCATTGTCCACGCCCCCGGCCTGGCTCGATATCCCTTTGAATTTGCTACCTTCATCCAACCAGATGCTTACCCTGCCGCTGGGCATGTGAATGATGGAATTGTCTTCCATGTGCACACGGAAGGCGTTGATCTCCAACGAGCCGATCGATTGCGCCCCTTCCGAGAGCGCGATGGTATCAATGGCATCCGGATCCGGCGTGATCTGCGTTAAGCTATTTTCACCGAAGATGACCGTGCCGTTATTGCCAAGAGTTGGACCATCTTCATTGTCTTCACGATTTTGAAGATAGGAGTACAGGCGTGCTTCCATGTCCACGCCGGCGCGGAAGTTTGCCGTAGACTGCAAGTCAATCACACCGAGCTGTTCAAGCTGCATACCACGGAAGTCTACACGGCCACCTCCGCTTGAAAGTATGGAACCCGTATTGCGCGCAACATGATCATTTTGAATTGCGACGGCGTCAGCTCTGGCTTCAAGATACTTTCCGACGGCAGCGAAGAGTGGCTCGAACCCGCCATACCCGTACCATTCATTATAGGAGATTGTGTCTCCCATCTCATAATCGAGCCCAGTCGCGCCCTCAATGACCTCCAGTTCGGCGGCGCTGTCGATAACAACAAACTGGTCATATATGCGTTGGGCGCCATTCTCACCAAAGCGAACACTGTTCCAAAAACCGCTTACAGCCTCAAAGCGCTCATTGCTCTGATCATCTTCCTCGGGCGTTAGCCATACATGCTCGCCAGCCGCCAGAACGACTTGCCCTTCGTCTTGAATGCTGAGCGTACCCTCATTGGTTACGGCATTCCCGATCAGAACGATCGCGCCCTTATTGCCGGTGGTGATGGTTGCCCCCGACTCGATGCGCAGCTGATCTCGCAGCGGATCGTTTGGATCCAGGCGTCGAGGCCCACCTTCAAGCGTTTCCAGATACTCCGATATCGGAATGTCACTGCTTCGGCGCGGGTCCGGCTCTCTCTGCCAAGAGTTGCTGAAGTGTGCCGATACACCGCCGAGCTCGATGACCTTGCTGAACCCTTCCAGGAATTGCTCATCCACAATATCCAGTTGAGAGGCGATAACCTGCTGGGCTGTTACATCGCCCGCGATGCCAAGCCCCTCAGGCGCAACAAGATAGACATGACCATCCGCCTCGATGTCGCCAGCCAAACGGGTCGGGTTTTCCGACAGGGAGCGGTTGAGCGCGATCCAGTCGGTCCGCTCCTGGTCAAACTTCATCAGTTCGCCAGCCTGGGTGGACATGTCCGACCAATTCAGGATGGCGCGCTCCTGACTTTGTGTGATTGTCGTGACATTGCCGTCGATATTGACGTCGGAAACGCCCTGCCCGGTGACGAGCGTACGGGTACTGATAATAGCATCCTCACCAATGAGCACGCCATTATCATTGAAGATAAAAACCTTGCCTGGCGCACGCAATTCGCCATGGATTTCAGCCGCCTGATTGCCATGGACACGGTTGACCGCGATCCAGTTCTCCGACTGCTGCTGAAATTCCAGCACCTCATTTGTCTGTAGACGGAAATCTTCCCAGTCCAAAAGCGCTTTGGACTCTGTCTGCTCGATGGTCATCAGAGGACGTCCGTCCTCGTCCAAGCCGATCATCGGAGCGTTCGCGCCCGTCCATTGCGAGAGTTGGCCATTCGGCAATGTAACCGTGCCATTCTGCATCCCAACCATTGTCCCAAAGGGTTGTTCCTGAGCAACAGCGGAAGAGTTGAAGCTGAGCGCCAGCGACAGGGACGCAAAACTGACAGTCGTCATCAGTTTCATAGCAGACTTGTGAATATCACAGGCCGGAAGGATCGAACGGGTCATGGGAAGATTTCCTGGATTCTATACAGACAACGAATAGGACGAGGCGGAGCGCTTAGGATCCGCCGCCTTCCGCGTGTGAGCCTTGTTGTTGGGACAATTCCTCATCCATGCGTTTTTGAACGCTGGGTGGGAGTGTGGACGGATAAATTCGCGCCTGCCGGAGCCGGTCCTCATAGGATTGCATGAGATTTTCCATCTCAACGCGGCGAAACTGGAGAAACGGCTCCATCGAGCGCGGGGAGATGCCCTTTTCAACGATCTCACTGGCGATGGAATAGAGCTCGGCGTTGCGCTCAATGCCAAGCGCAATCATCTCATCCTTGAGCGTCGTCTCCTGACGCAAGGCTTCCATTTGCTGGCGCGCATTCGTCGCCATTTGAGTTTGCCGCGCCAGACGATACTCAAGGCAGTCGATTCGTGCTTCGCCCAAAGGCGGACAGTCCTGAACAACTGCGCCTGATGTGGAGGCGCCTGAGGCGCCCCCATCGGGAGTTTGAGCAACAGCCGGGAACGCAATCGCAAAGGCGAGACCGGCACAAAGTCCTTGCATTGACTTGAACATGAGTGACCCCCGCGATCAGAAATGGACGTTGAGATTGACTTGGAAGATGTCGAGCGAGAATGGCGGGCGATTGATCGCGTCCGAAGACAGATAGGCCGCACCGATGCTGGTATTCTCATAGATGCCAACATCGCCTTTGAGGATGTAGCCCTCGACATCCGTGCCACCGAGGGCAAAGTCGGAATCCGTGAAGATATCGAGCACGGCATCGGTCTCGACATGTCGGTACCCCGCCTCAACGCGCCACTGGCCACGTTCGGAAATCACGGGATACCCAGCAAATCCCTTGACGTGCCAACCAGTATCGCCCGGCTCAACGCCAGGTTCTCCACGAAGCGCGGTGATCTCATCCTCATCCAGCGCGTCATTTTTCACCACTTCGCCGATCAGGCCATAACGACGATCGCCATCGCGGAGCGCCATGCGCAGGGTTGCCGCCATCAGCTCATACTCAGCCGCCAGGCCAGCAAGCGTGGTCAGACCATCGGTGCGGATATTGAACAGCGAGTTGCCATTGGCCAGGTAGGTCGGCGCACTCCAGTCATTGATCCGCGACCCATCATCCGGGTTCTTCATGCTCTGCACATTGTCGAACATGTAATAGGCAACCGCGCCCTCGATCTCGAGCCGCTCAGCGAAAAGGCCCTTGGCGCCAATCTGGCCGGCATAAAGATAGCTGTCGTCGAAGAAGTCGCGCTGTTGCAGCGGGAAAACGCCGCCAACACCGAACACGCTCACACTGTCATTGATCTCATAATCAGCGGCGAGGGCGAGGCCCTCAGGATTTACATCTTCATCCCAGAGCATGTTTGTGGAGAAGAACGGATTGGGCATCCGGCCCGCGATGAGATTCACACCCTCAAGCGGCGAGACATCAACATAGGCCTGATCGATCCAGATCGACTTTTTGTAGTAATAGTCACCAAAAGTCGAATTGGTGGATACGGCGCCATCATTGTCACCCGATGCCAGGCGAAGTCCGACGGTGACATTGTCGCCAATGCCGGCCTCGAACTTGATGCGGGCACGATAATTCGGCCGCGACGAGTCTTCTGTGGAGTTGATGAGCGGAAAACCATCCGCATCCGTCACACCGCCCAGACGATTGATTTCCGCTGCGTCAGGAAAATACGGGAAGTTTCCATCGATCAGCTCACCATTCGGGCCGAGCACAGATTCAGGATAATCCTCACGCTGATAGCGTGCGCGGAAATCGCCGCTGATTTTGACCTTGTTCACCCAGTCCGGGATTACATTGGGAGCAACCCAGCCTTCGGTCTTGGCCGTTTCGATAACGTCTGCGCGAACATTGTTTTCGATTTCCTCACGCACCGTCTGCGGGATATAGGGAACATCGATCGTATCAGGAGCATTTTCAGCCGCCTCCGCAGCAGCTTTTTCCTGCTGCTGCTGGCGAGCCCTTTCGAGGATCGCCTGGGCTTTGTCAAAGGGGATCACCCCCTCATCAACCAACAATTGCAGGATCTCGACTTCCAGATCCGACGATTGCGCGGCTGCAGAAGGCGCAACGACCGTCAGGGCCGAGACGGCCGCAACACCCGCCATGAGATTTCTTTGCAGAGACATTCCAGAGTTCCCTTTTCGGAGCAGAATTAGTTTCGAAAGTTCAATATTTTTCTTGTTTTTCAACATCTTAATCCCCCACATTACCGCTTGATGTTGATGTTCATGACGAGTGGATCAGGCGCACTGGGTGGTGGCGCACTTCTCATTGGCGACAGGCTCGAGAGAACATTCCGAATGGCCTCATCGAGGTCTTCATCGCCTGTGGTGGAGAGCAACTTCACGCTGTAAAATTCACCGCGCGAATTTATCCGCACAGAGACTTTTATGCTTCCCTCGGCGCTCTTCGTTCGATCATCGCGCTGCAGCGCGCGCTGGATATGAACGAAGACTGCAGACGTCCAGGATGTGCCCCCGCCAGTACCGCGGCCGAACAATCCGCCGCCGCCGCCCGCGCTGAGCCGGAAGCTGTCCGACCCGGCATCCGCGAGACGATCAAGACCCGCCAATTGGTTGGTTGGCTCAGCTGGAGCCTCGCTGGGTGTATCGCTGACAGTTGGCTCTGCGACAGGCTGAACTTGCTCAATCGGCTCGACAACAGGCTGTGGTTCGGGCTCTGGCTCTGGTTCGGGTTCTGGCTCCGGCTCAGGTTCTGGCTCGGGTTCAGGCTCCGGCTCGGGTTCAGGCGGCGGTGCATCAATGGTCACCGTGTGAACCATTCGCCCCTCCGCCGGCCCCTTGGCTGTACCGAAGAGCCAGACGAAGAGAGCCACGAGCAGGCCAAGGAAAACCGTCCCCAGCAAGATTGCCGGCAGATTATCCCAGATGCTGGACTTGGGCGGTTCAAGCATCACACATCAACTCCGCGGACGCTCGCTAACCAGACCAATCTGGGTCAACCCGACGCGCGCGCATGCATCCAGCGCTTCCATGATGCGGCCATACTGAGTCACCTGATCGCCCTTGATGACGACCGGAAACTCCGGGTTTGTCGCCTTGTATGTGCGCAGCTCGCGTTCCAGCTGTTCGATCGTCACCGGAAACGTGTCGAGATAGATTTGCCCGCGGCTGTCTACCGTGATGGCCCGCGTCGTGGGCTTGGCCAGGCTGGCGGCCGAACTGGCCTTGGGCAGATTGACCTTGATCCCCTGCACCGAAGCGGTGGTCATCAGGATGAAGATCACCAACAGCACAAAAGTCAGGTCGACCATCGGCGTGATGTTGATCTCGTCATAAGGCTTGCGCTTTTGGTGCGTTTGCATAATCGCCCCCTATGTCCGCCGCGACGGGCGATAGGTTTCAGCGATGCGCTTTTCGAGCTGGTCCACGAATGTGAGATTGTCCGTCAGCAGACGCTCAAGCTGACCATTCAGGTAGTTGTACCCAAACAGAGCCGGGATCGCGACGGCAAGACCAGCAACCGTCGCCAACAGCGCGGCGGCAATGCCAGGCGCGATGGCCGTAACATTCACCTCCCCTGCTGCCGCAACGCCTGCAAAGGTGATCATCACGCCCAGCACAGTTCCAAGCAGCCCCAGGAAGGGCCCGCCCGAAATTGCGATGGTCAACAAGACCATGCGCTTTCCGAGATACTGCTCTTCTCGCGCCTGCGCAGCGTCGAGCGCGGAACGGATGGACGCAACCTCCTCAGGTGAGACCACCTCGGTTCCTTGATTGCGCATCAGAAGCTCACTCTGACCGACCCGAAACAAACGGGCGAGCGAAGCTCGAGGGTACTTCGCTCCAAATTCAGTATCGGTCAGAGTGATTTCAGCATGCTCACCATGCGTGGCATCTTGATATGCATTATAGAAGGCGCGGTTGGCTTTCCGGGTGCGCCCCAAAAGGCCCGCCTTGGAGAACATGATCAGCCACGAGATCGCCGACATCACCGCCAAAATGACGATGACAGCCCAGGCATCAGGCGTCAGCGCATTGAACAAGATTGCGAAATAGTTGTGCTCTCCCGCCCTGGTCGCCTCGCCATCAGGTGCCACACGCACAAAGTTCGCGTTGCGCCCTTCTGTTCTCGCGCCCAGCGCAATGAATGAAGGAGACCGCGCAGTATTGGAACGGCGCACCTCATCAATACGCCCCACAAATCCTGGCGCTTCGCCTACGGCACCAATGACGTCTTCACCGCCCAGCTCTGGCATCGCTGCCGGGGCCTCATCCAATACAGCACCGTTGGCAAGAAGGCGCAGCGTCTGGCCATCGGCAACCACTGCAACATGCGTCCAGAGGTCGGCTGCAAGCGACATGTCCGCAACAAGCTCGGCCTCGCCGAGAGCGGCATAAAGCTCACCATCACGGATACCAAGCTCAAGTCTGGATGCACCTGTTTCTCCTGCCGTACTCAGCTTGGTATAGATAAGGCCATCTGCCGCCACACCAGACTCAGCGTCCACCGGCTGTGGATTGATCCAGGCCGACCAGGTCAGCTGACCGGTGCCTGCTTCGACATTCAGAGCTCTATCTGCTGTCGCCCGGATCGTGCTGTCAGCACGCAGCTCCATGCCACCAGCAACCATTCCGCCCAAAGTGGGCGTTATCCCGCTTGCAGCAAACCGATTTTCATTTGCCGTTTGATCGACGGGAACACTCGCATCCTCATTCATATTGAGGACGTAGGCGAACTCCCCATCATAAACCGCACGGGAATCGTCCATCCGCATTGCGGTATCATCGCTGTAATACAGCCAGACCTGCTGCGAAACCGCCGGTTCTACAGAGGGGATCTGCACCCAGATCAGGGCGAGAGAAGCAACTGGATCGAAGCGCTCAATATGATAATCCAGCGGGGTTCCGTCAGACGAGACAAAGCGAAGATCGGACCCATCCGGCGCAGCTTTGGAGAAATCGAATACACCGCTGTGCAGACGAACAAGTACCGGTGCGCCTGTAACTTCTTCGGTCAGCTCCGGAACTTCTGCCGCATCGAGTTGAACCACTCTCCGCTCACGGAAGGATTTCTCGAAGACGCTATTTTCTGCGGCCGCTTTCAGATCTGCATCATCCGCAAAAGCCTGCGCCGGCACCATGGTCAGCAGCATCGCGGACACATACGCTCTTATACTCATTGAATTTACCTTGTCTTTCACAGTGTGTCCCGGGCCCTAGAAATCCGCCCACAGACGGAATTGAATGCGCAGGTCATCACCGACATCCCGCAGCAGTGTGTCGCGCTCGATCAATTCCGCATTTGGATCATCCGAGGCAGCCACAAACTCATTGCGCTCAACCAGGGCATGGGAAACCAAAACAGATGCGTTCAACCGCTCGAATGCCTGCGCCCTCAAGCCCAACCCGACACTGGCGATTTCGTCGGTCTCATCCTGCCCCGCCAGCGGCTGATGCACGCGCAGGGTCGCACCATCGGCGAAAGCAAATGGCCGGAACTCATTGAACAGACTGCCATCAAAGAGCGAGGGAGCTTCGAGCTGGAACTGAGTGGCGATGCCGTCATCGCCGACGATTTGCCCCTCATAATAGGCCCGCACACTGTCCAGACCGCCGGCAGAGAACTGCTCGTTGGAAATCACCGGCTTTCCGGCATACTGAAAGGCACCATCCAGACGCGCGCGCCAATCTCCTGCGAAGGTGCGGGAATACCCGAAATCACCTTTCAAGGTGACCCAGCTGGCACTTGCGCCGAAGCGCTTGTCCTGAAATTCCTGATTGTCAGCATCAAGGCCACGAACCCCAAAATTAAGGCCGACACCAAAATCAATGCTTTGCTCGGGCTGTCGATTTGCAAGCGAGTAGCGCAAAGACAGCGGCACATAATCGATGGGCGTTTCGGTTGTGACACCGCCGCCAAGGCTCAAATCCTCTTCGAAGGATTTGTAATCGATACCGGCCGTGACCTGATGAACCAGCGCCGCATTACCCACTCCAGTGATCCGGGTCATGATCCCACGCAGGCCGACAATATCGCCGGACCCGAGAACATTGATCCCACCGATCGCCGCCACATCACTGTCGGAATGAACCGCATACCCGACCAGCGTGAAGGGGGTGTTGCGCACGGGCGCCACATAGGATGCAGACACCACCCAAGCCTGCTCCAGATCCTGCGGCGTGATCTGGGCCTGTAGGTTAACACTGTGATCAAGTTGGAAGAGATTGTTGTAGTTTACCGCCGCAGACAGGCGCAAACGCTCAGTCCGGGCAGATGCCCGGTCATTCAGCTCGACAGAGCCGTGCACCGGCAGCGTGTCCTCCACAAACAAGTCGACATCCACGGTACCGGGCGTTGCCCCGGCACGCAGACTGGGCGTGATCAGACGATCTGTGGACTGATTGATCTGAGCGATTTCGCGGGAGACATCGGAGTAGTTTGGAACACGCCCCTCCTTCAGCGAAGGCAGACGCTCCATGATGTCCTCGGGAGAGTAGTAGCGTGCGCCCTCAACACGCAGACGTCCGATCTCGAACTCGACCACCTCGAAGCGAATGACACCGCCACGCACATCCTGCGCCGGCAGGCGAATATCCACCGTCTCATAGCCTTTTTCGCGATAGGCAGACACCAAGGCCTGGCGCGCGTTCTCAACATCCGAGACAGGCCGGTCGGGACCAAGATACGGCATCACCGCACGCTCAACATCAATCCGGTCGAGCACGGAGTTCCCAACAATGCGATAGATCAAGATGTCCAGGCGCGCTTCTTCTTCAGCCGCGACCGCAGCTTCTGGTTCTTGTGCTTGAGCAGAAAAAGCCAGGGAAATCCCCAGCACACAGAAGCTAACACATTGCAACGCATTCGTACGCATCCACGCCATCCTTGCAGAGTTGCGCTTCGCGCCATGTCCGAGAGGGCGAAGCTCATGAAAATCCGGTCAGGGAGGCGTCTAGCAGTATTACTTGACAGAAATGTTACATATACTGACTTAAACGCTATTTTTATTTACTTCACATAAATTAAAATCAAAAAATCGCGCTCAATTCATATATTGAGCGCGCCAAATAAAGTTTTATATTGATTTTTTACTTCACCGCTCATCGCGCAACGCTTTGCGGCACGATTAGCAGCGGCAATCCGATAGTCTTGCTTTCATGCGGGCGCCTAATCAGCCCGACACCCTGATTGACGACAGCGGACCGGAAATCCGCATCGGGAGAGGAGACTTTTTTTCACAAAATTGCTTTTCTGTTGTTTTTCAAACCGCTGCAGATCCAATCTCTGTGTTGGAATGATTGCATCTCAGGTTCGGAAAACTCTCAACACACCGGATGCAGCAGGGTATGCGCCAAAAACTGCTTCGCAGCATCTGCACACAAGGGGCCTTTCGCGGACGATTTCGCCCCCGAGGCATATTCGACTAGGCCCGCTGACTCTCAAGATCGCGGAAATACGCCCGCCAGCGCCTCACCAGTGGAAGAGTTGACATTTGTCAAACCCGCTTGGATGTGTGCGCCACTTGTTTCGGAAAGTGCTTCAAAATGCGGGCCGAGCGAAGATGACCTCCTCATTGCGTGCCAACACGGAGCATTTAAAGAAGGTCTTGATGCGACGAGGCCTTGCCGAGTTCGAAGCCGAAGACATCATTCAGGATGCCTTGGTGAGACTTGAGAAATACCAAAAGAAACAAACCGTTGAAAACGAAAGCGCTTTTCTTGTGCGCGTTGCATTGAACCTCATGATCGACCATCACCGTAAACGGGCGAAGGTTGAGTTCGCGCCAGACCCGGTAGAAGATTATGCGATTGCAGACGATTCTCCGCAGCCGGATGAGGTTTTTGCCACCAAGCAACGTCTATACATATTGAATGAAGGTTTTAAACAGCTTGATCCGCTGACTGCAGAAATCATCAAGGCCCGCAGGCTGGAAGGGCTGAAAATGAAGGCTATCGCCGAAAGGCTCGGATTAAGTGTGAGCGCCGTTGAAAAACGCATGGCCAAGGGATTGGCATTTTTGATTGAATGGATGGAAGGATCGTGAAGAGATTTTTCAGGTTCCCACAAACTGAAGTGTCCGATTCCAGCCTGTCTGCAGCAGAGCAGGCGCTCATGAGTCATGCTCTGAGTGCGCATGATGATGAGGCGCTGACTTTCCCAGATCACTGTCAATTTGACAGCGAAGAAGACATCGAAGCTCTCGCGAACGGCCTGCTGGTTTGGGAAGATTTGGAGGGCGCGCTCCGCCTTGAGGAGCCTGAACAGAATAGTCGCTTCGCCTGGGCCCGGGCCTCTCAAGTGGTGGCCCTGGCGGCCTGCGCGGCATTTGTTGTTCTCTTGGCCAATCTTATTGGCCCAGACACGACCAGCTACTCAACCGAGATTGGCGAGCAAAGAACCGTTCAACTGGAAGACGGCACAAACATCATCCTGAACACCAACTCCAAACTTGATGTACGCTACGATGACTCTTTGCGCCGTGTATCACTGGAGCGCGGTGAGGCCATGTTCGGCGTGACCCATGACGCCGACCGCCCTTTCATTGTGAAGACCCAAGATCAAGTTGTGGAAGCACTTGGAACTTCTTTCATCGTCCGAAATGATCTGCAGGGCATTGAAGTGACCCTACTTTCAGGGGTTGTCCGGGTGAGCCAGGGGAGCGGTAGCACCCAACAGTCTGTTCTTCTGGAACCCGGAGAAAGATTGCGCGACACCAAGGCCAACTCGCCAGAGGAAGCAGGTAACGAGGTCGATATCGATCGCCCGGTTCTCGAAGTCGTAACAGCTTGGCGCAAGGGCGACATCTATTTCGACGAGACCGCTCTCTCTGAAGCTGTCGAGGAAGTCAATCGCTACTCCCGAACACCAATTTCATTAACCGCCAATGACGCGGCCGACCGTCGGATCACGGGGGTCGTACGCATCAATGAAGTCGATGCCTTCGTCACGACTGTGGCAGACATGTATGGTCTCCAAGTGGAGAAAACCGACCACAAGGTGATCTTGTCTGAAAAACGCGAGTAATCGCCCGCGAGACATATCAGATGCAGCAAAGCGAACTAACGAGTCCCACGAAGCCTGAAAACCTAGCAGCCTTAAATGGCGTTCATGGGCTGAGGCTTTTTGGCTGGCTCCGCGAGTAGGACTCGAACCTACGACCGGGCGATTAACAGTCGCCTGCTCTACCAACTGAGCTATCGCGGATCACCAGAGGTAAGCGCGCCTGATAGCAAAACGCGCTCGCCTGTCAAAGCCCAAATACACACCCCGACACAGAAAAAAGGCGGAAGCCGGAGCTTCCGCCGAGGCGTTGGGTGATGGTGGGTGTCTCCAAAGGAGAAGACATGCCCTGTATCGCGCGAAGATGGTTAACATGGGGTAAAGGCTTAACGAAAAATTTGGGTCGGTGAATCAGGCATTGCGCAATTCGCGCGAAGGGTTGCCGGACTGGCGGCGGATATTAGGGTTTGGGGAATTCAGGCGGCTTGTGCTCATCGCCCCATGGTTCGTCTCCGCTCACCATGAGGCTGTAACAGATCGCGGTGCAAACAGCCTTGAGCCCGTCTCATGTGAGCGAAAGCGATACGGAGACAAGCAAGAACAGCCCTGAGCCCGATCTATCGCGCAGCAAAGCGAAGCGGAGATCAAGCTAAAATGGAGGCCCCGGCCGGAATCGAACCGGCGTACACGGATTTGCAATCCGCTGCGTCACCACTCCGCCACAGGGCCTTCCCAGCGGTGAGCGAGCAGACATAAGGCCGCGCGCGGCGTGATGCAATCGTATTTATCCGTAGGGCCCGGCCTAGCGCCCAAAGCGGCGCAACAGGTTCGAAATCGCCTTGGCGAGCGTCAGCATTTCCGGCGACTGCGCCTCATGACGCATCGCAAGACTGGCGCGCAAATTCTCCAGGTCGAACAGGATATCGCGCGCGGCCGCATCGGGGACCGCGCTCTCGATCCAACCCACGCAGACGAGCCGCACGCCTTCGGTCACCGGCATAACCTGATGCAGGCTGGTGGAGGGATAAAGCACCAGGTCGCCGGCGGCTGGTTTGAAGCTCTGCTGCATGCCGGCTAGCTCTACCATCAGTTCGCCGCCGGAATAGGTCTCCGGCGCAGACAGGAAGAGCGTAAAGGAAAGATCCGTGCGAAGACGCGCCTCGCCGCGCCCCATGAAGGCATTGTCGACATGCAGGCCATAGCCCCCGCCCGCCTCGGTCTTGCTGACCAGAAGATTCGAAAACCGTTTCGGCTGGGCTGCCGCGCGAAGCACAGGATGGGAAGCAATCGCTTCATCGAGCATATCGCGCAGCTTCGCGCCGGTGCGTGAGGAAAGATCGGCCTGCAGGTTCCGCTTTACGGCCCGCGCCGTCGCACCGGCTGTCTTCGCGCCATCGCGCCACGCAAGCGTGGCGGTAAGCTCGCGCGCTTCGCGCAGCTCTTCCGCATCCAGGACTTCGGCAATCAACAAGCTCATCACACACCCACTTGCGAATGATTATCATTTCGTACTAACAGGTTTAGCGAATAGATGAATTCCCTGGAAGGACCTAAGATGGACGTCACCTATAAACGCTGGGTCGGCCTTGGCCTCGGTGCAGCTCTGGCCACGTCGACCGTGCTGACGGCCTGCAGCCCCACAGAGTCTGCAGATACACCTGAACCCAGTGCAGAAGCGCCGCAGGCTGTCCCTGCACCAGCTGCGGTTGCGGGCGAGGGGGAAGGCGGCGGCCCGGGTGAAGGTGAAGGCGGGGAAGGAGAAGGCGGTGTGTCCATTGCCGCTGCAGCTTATGATCCGATCGTCTATGGTTCGGCGATCGCCATCACCAAGGCCCATGTCTATGCCGCACGCGACGCCTTTATCGAGGGTGAAAGCGAAGCGGCGGCAGAAATGTATGCCCACCCGGTGAGCGAAGTGCTGGCCGACATGGCGCCGATCTTCGAAGCCCAGGGCGTTGAGGACTTCAATCATCTTCTGATCGATACGTCGGGCGCCATCTTCGAAGGGGAGAATGTCCAACAGATTTCCGCGCGCACAGATGACATCCTCACCGCACTGGATGCCGCGGCCGCCAAGGCGCCCGATAATGGCTCCACACCAGCAGAGATTGCTGCAGGGGTTACCGCCGACCAGATCGAGCGCGCAACAGACATGTATCGCGCCGCCGCAGAAACCGACCGATATGAGCCCTATCTGGATGGCTATGGCTTTTACCAGGCGGCCGCTGCAGCATTCGCCGCTGAAGAAACCGGGATTGAGGCAAGCAATCCGGATGCAGCCATGGCCATTCGTGCGGCCCTGGACCTGCTGGCTGCGGCCTATCCGAGCGCTCTGCGCCCTGAGACGCTGGATGCGGACCAGTCAGCCCTGACCGTGGCGTCCTCGACCGTGGTTCTCACCACCGCGGACTAGACCGCCAAATCATCTCGACCTGCCCAGTCACTCCACCGCCAGGCGGAACGGCGCGACGGGCAGGTCCTCGGATGTGTAGAGATTGCAAATCGGCGCATCCCCCCAGCAATAGCGCACCTCGCTGGGAACTGATATCTCGCCGGAGCGAACGAGAATATCCGCGCCAGCGATTACAGCATCCGCCCAGGCGCAGACACCTTCGGTATCACACAAGGCCATAGCCGTGGGCACCGCTGCACTGATCGTCTTCAACTCATCCGTTGGCATGGTGATGCGCAGGCCAGTGCCCTCGCGTAGCACGCCCAGCGGCGCGACGCCGTCCAGCGGGCCCTCTGCTTGTCCCATCAGCCCTAGTGCCACATCAGCCACACGCTGGGCGACCAACTGTTTGTTCGGCGGGTGGATATCCATACGGTCACCAGCGTCGATCGTAACAGCCAGGCCTGTCAGGTCTTCAGCCAATGCAACCTGCCGCTGGGCCTCGCGCAGCACGGCCCAACCTTCGGCGCCAGCCGCTTCAGTCAGTGCCCCAAAGTTCGGCAGCTGTACGACGACAACCGGCAGATCCGCGCCATGGCGCGCGCGCCAGTCTGCGGTCAGCCCGGCCAGCAGGGGCGCATACACCTCCCCGCGACCGGCATTCGTTTCGCCCTGATACCAAATCCCGCCATGCATGGGATAGTCGCCAAGCGGCGCCATCATCGCATTGTAGAGGCTGGTAAAACCGCCAATCGATTCCCAGGGCACGCGCGGTCCATCGCCCTGACCTTCATTCGCCACGATGGAATAGCGCCAGCCCAGGCCAAGCGGCACTTCACTGCCATCATCCAGCACCAGCTTCACCTCTTCCTTCGGGCCCAGCATGCCACCAAGGCCCCAGGTGTTCAGGACATTGATATAGATCGTGTTCGCACCAGGCTTCAGCGCGCGAAGTTGCACATCGTAAAAGCGTGCATCGCCCCAACCGAAAGTCGATCCCAGAAATTCTCCGTTCAGCCAGGTCGCATCGACATCATCAAATGCGCCAAGGGAGAGCATACCGCTCTGGGCGGCCTGGTCCGGCGTCAGGAAAAATTCCAGAGCGAACCAGGCACGCCCCATATGTCCATCTGCCTCCGGGTCATCATAGGTCTTCCAGTCGGCCATCTCTTCTGGCGCCGCGCGCCAGCCCGGCTCAGCGCCGCTCCCGTTCCAGGGCTGGGAGCCGAAATGGCCCGTCCACCAGGCCTCCCAGTGCGCGCCGAACGCGGCCATGGCCGCTCCGGGGTCCTGGGCATAGAGGTCCAGCAATTCCAGCTGGTCCTCAAAGCCTCCCACTTCGCGAAGCGTCTCTGCAGGTAACCAGGCCTCAATCTGAGAGCCACCCCAGGAGGCGTTCACCAGGCCAACAGGTACGTCCAGAGTCTCGTGCAACTCGCGCCCGGTGAAATAGCAAACGGCGGAGAAATCCCGCACCGTCTCCGGTGTGGCATGGGTCCACTCCGGCGCATTCGGGAAACTTGTCAGTGGCACAGGGCTGGCCGATTGCGGCACGGTCAGGAGGCGGATCTGCGCGCTATGCGGGCCGGCAATCTCGCGATCCGGATTCAGCGCGCGATAGACCGGGTATGCCATGTTTGACTGCCCAGAGCAGAGCCACACATCACCGACTAACAGATCTTCCAGCTGTGTCGTTCCGCTGGAATCCGTCAGTGATAGCAGATGCGGCCCGCCAGGCGACATGGCTGGCAACTCGGCGGTCCAGTGACCGGTCGCGTCGACGACTGCATCAACGCGAATATCGCCAAGGCGCAGTTCCAGCATTTCGCCGGGGACGGCCCGACCTGAAAGCGCAATCTCGCGGCCCTGCTGCAAGACACCATGATCTGTCAGCGGTCCATCCAGAGTGGGCTGTGCCAGACAGAAACCCGGCAAGACAAGTGCGGCAGCAATGGCGAACAGATAGTGGCGCATGGACCTCTCCCTTTCTCGGATCGGGCTGCTTGCGTCCCGATTGATAGCGCTATCTTAGCGCGGCTTTCGCGCGCGGCGCTAGTCCCGATCTTGTGAGGCACGGGGTTTCAACCTGAAAGATCGTCCAGCCGATCTTCGGAATAAAGCACCCATTTCAAGGCTTCGCGCGCCTCGGCGAGATCCTTCGCTGCCGCGCTGACCGCGCTCTCGCGCGCACGCACCTGCGCGATCAGGCCCTCGACCCGCCCACCCTGCAGGGCCAGGCTGCGTGCGGTAAAATCAAGCTCGGGATTGTCTGCCGCGCGCAAATTGGCCTTCGCCTCGGCGAGCGCCATCTCAGCCCGGCCGCACACCTGCTGCAGGGCCAGCACGCGCTGCTCGGCCTTTTGCCGTTTCAGCGCGACCAGTTTTTTCAACTGCGCATCCGGATCACGCATCACCTGGCCCCATCTGCTTGCGCACGCGCTCGACAAACTGGATGGCGGCGGCCACGGCGGCGAAATGCTCGCGATGGATTTCCTCATCCACCTCGACCAGGCGATAGATCGACCGCGTGGCCGGCGGGTCGCGATGGATCGGCACATTATGGGCGATGGCGACCTCGCGGATACGCGCGGCGAGGTGGTCCACGCCCTTGGCGACACAGATCGGGGCAGTGTCGCCATCAGGATCCCATTTCAGCGCCACGGCATAGTGCTCCGGGTTCACCATCACCAGCGTGGCGTCCTTGACGTTTTGCAGCATTTCCCCACGCGAGATCTGGCGGCCCTTTTCCCGGCGCTGCTGTTTCAGATGCGGATCGCCCTCGGACTGTTTCATCTCCTTCTTCATCTCCTCGCGCGTCATGCGCAGGCGATTGGCGTGGAGTTGCCTCTGAAGCGGCAGGTCGATGACGGCCAGCACCAGCTGGAAGATGCAGAAATATAAGATCAGGTTCAGCACCTGGCGGAAGGTGAACTCGGCAAACTGCCCGCCCTGAGCCGCGCTGAAAGCATAGAAGTCGCGTGTAAACTGGAACAGGAAGACCGCCGCAATAATGCCGGAAAAGATCAGCTTCACCGTGTCCTTGAGGAAGTCGGTGATGCCGCGCGGACCGTATTTTTTCTTCAGGTTTTCCGCCGGCGAGAGATTTTTCAGCTTCGGCTTGATCTTGTCCATCGAGAAGGTGACCGAGCGCTGCACGATCAACGCAACAAGGACGGCCGCCACGAGGACAAGCAGCACGGGCAGAAACTTCAGCAGCGCGCCAACCAGCCAGCCGCGCGTGGCCCGCCCATCGGATTCGAAAATGTCATGCGCGAAGGCATCGCCATGGTAGAGCAACGCGGAAAAGTCGCTGAACACACCCATTCCGGCGGAAGATTTTAGCAGATAGGTCGCGGCCATGATGCCGATAATGAGGGCGAGCGTATTGGTCTCGCGTGACTGGGGCACATCGCCCTGCTCGCGCGAACGCCGAAGCTTCTGTTCAGAAGCCTCGAGTTCCTTTTCGCCACTGTCCTCATTCTCTTCGGCCATGGAGATCTCCTAGACGTGATGCGCTGAACAAGGTTCAGCGCGCCCGCCCTCTCCCCCTCTTGGGCAGCCCGCAGGGTCGCACCATTGGAGCGGTTGGGAGGGGGAGAGGGCGGATCATGACAAATACAACTCACTCCTAGAGCCAACCGACCAGTTGGAAGATGCGCTCCTTCCAGACAAACAAGAGACCTGAAATCGTCAGCGCGAACAAGGCAGCGCCCGCGCCAACCATAAAAGGCGCCCCGACAAAGGCCACCATCAACTGCGGCAACGCCTTGTTGATGAAGCCGAGACACAGATTGTAGAGCAGGTTGATCGCCACAAAGGGCCAGGCGAGCAGCAGCGCGAAATTGAACGCGTCGAAAAACCCGCCAACCAGCATTTCCCGGTTCACCGAGGCCAGTGCGCCCAGCGGCACCTCGGTATAGATCCGCACCATGGCGGCGACCACGACGATA
The DNA here is from genome assembly GCA_022760335.1 of Hyphomonadaceae bacterium. Taxonomy (GTDB): domain Bacteria; phylum Pseudomonadota; class Alphaproteobacteria; order Caulobacterales; family Hyphomonadaceae; genus UBA5336. Next base: position 6,312 of record JALEGE010000104.1, on the reverse strand, counting down.
TGGAAATTCGCCGACAAGAGCACCGCCGCCCCGGCCATGGACAGCATATTGGCCGTCATGGCCTGGGCCTCGGTGTCGGCCGCAACGCCGAGAATCTGCGACAAGCCGATGGCCTGGGCGATCACCGTGCCGGCGATCGAGAGCATCCAGATCATCAGGCGCAGGGAGACGCCGAAGAAAAACCCGATCGCCACCTCGCCGGCCAGCACCTGGAAAAACCCTGACAAAGGCGTGAAAGCCGGCGCGGTGACGATGCCATGGGACGCCAGCAGCGTGGAAATCGCGAACAGCACGGCCAGGCGCACGCGCATCGGGATCACCTGCTCGCCAATCCCCGGCATGAAGAAGATGATGAAGGATAGCCGCGCCACAACGGTTACAAACAAGGCCGCCCACCCGGTCAGATCACCGGAGAGGTAGAACAGCTCGACCATCAGACAACGCCGATAATATAGGGCTTGGTCTTCGCGCCGATCTCCTCATAGGCCAGAACCGCATTGCGAATGCCGTTCCCGGCCAGCACCGTGCGCAGGAAGCGACGACGCCGTGAGGAGGTGGCGATCGCCGCCACAATGCCTTTCTTGGCCACCTCGTTGAGCTTGGACTGTACCGACTTTGTCAGCTCGCCGAACAGTTCCGGCGGCAGGGCGATGTCCGACCCGCCGGTGTCATTATTGATCTCATACTGGGAAAAGCGCTGTTCCCACTCGCTCGACAGCTGGACCAGTGGCAGGCGGCCCTGATCATCCTGCAATCGATCGACAATCTGGAAGGAAAGACGCTGGCGCACCAATTCGACAATGCGCGGCACACCTTGCGCGGTGGCCTTCACCTCAGCGACGGTCTCGACAATCAGGAAAAGATTGCGGATGGAGACCCGCTCTTCCAGCAGCGAGCGCAACACTGAAAGCAACATTTCCGGCGTCACCTTGCCGGGGATATATTCGTCCAGGAAACGCTGATTGGCGGCCGCGCGGTCCGGCTCGCTGACCTGGGTGAAGGCGTCAAGCGTGTCCATCATCACCATGCGCGTGAAGACCAGCGAGAAGTTCGACTGGATAATCTCCAGGACATGGGTGGCCAGCACTTCCATGGGCTCGACGGCAGGTATGCCGGCGGCGGCCAGCTCCTGCTTGCGATTGGTCGTCACCCAGCGCGCCGCAGCCTTGTAGACCGGCTCGCGCACCTTCTCGCCCTGCAGGTGGGGCAGCTGGTCATCCTCCATCAGGGCGAGCACATTGCCCGGACGCAGGAAGCCGGAATCCACCTTCACGCCCTGAATGCGCAGGCGATACTCATTGCGCTCGAGGGTGGGATTGTCGGTCATCCGGATCGCCGGCAGGACAAAGCCATACTCCTCGGCGATATAACGCCGGATCTTGTCGATCCGGCTCTCAAAGCCATTTTCGCCCGTCAGCACCATGTTCACGAGATCTGGCGAAACCTCCAGATGGATTTCATCAGCATGGATGGAATCGCCAAGGGTGCGTTCCTTCGGCGCCTCCTCCGCTGGGTCCTCTGTCGCCTTCTGGGCCTCGGTTTCCTTCTGCTGGTGTATGAACCAGGCTGTAGCGCCAAAGGCCGCCGAGGCCGCCATGAAGGGGATGAAAGGCAGGCCCGGGAACAGCGCGAAAACCGCCAGGATGCCCGCCACGATCAAGAGCGCGACGGCGTTGCCGCCCAGCTGCGCGCCAAGTGCCTGGTCAATTGCGCCCTCATCGCGGCCCTTCGACAGCAACAGCGCGGCAGATACGGATACGATCACGGCCGGGATCTGCGAAACCAGGCCATCACCCACGGTGAGGATGGAATAGTTCGCCAGCGCCTCGCCGAAGCTGAGATCGTGCACAGTGAGGCCAAACCCGACACCTGCGACCAGGTTCAGCGCGGTGATGATCAGGCCTGCAATCGCATCGCCCTTCACGAATTTCGAGGCACCATCGAGGGAGCCAAGAAAGGAGGCTTCTTCCTGCTCGCGTTGACGGCGGATCTTGGCTTCTTCATGGCTGATCGCGCCAACCGCAAGATCGCTATCGATGGCCAACTGCTTGCCGGGCATGGCATCCAGGGCGAAGCGCGCGCCGACCTCGGCCATACGGCCCGCGCCCTTGGTGATGACCATGAAGTTCACGATCACCAGAACGGCAAACACGACCAGACCGACAAACAGGTTCCCGCCCATGATGAACATGGCGAAGCCCTCGATCACCTGGCCCGCCGCGCCCGTTCCTGAATGTCCCTCACCAATGATCAGCTTGGTGGAAGACACATTCAGCGCCAGACGCAGGATCAGCGAGGCAAGCAACACACTCGGAAAGGAGGAAAAATCCAGCGGCTTTTCGATGAAGATCGATGTGGTGAAGATCAGGATGGCGAAAGCGAAAGAGGCGGTCAGGCCGATATCCATCACCCAGGCCGGCACGGGCAGCACCATGATCAGGATCACCAGCATAAGGCCGATCGCCAGAAGCGAAGTAGGCCTGGAGAGATCGAGCAATCGTATCGTCGGCATCGCGGGGCCCCTATCCGGCAATCAACGGCAGAACCGTGTTGTTGAAGAGATCCAGCGCAATGCTCGCCATATAGCCGAGAGAGAGCAGGAAGACCGCGACCACGCCGAGGATCTTCGGAATAAAGGTCAGCGTCATTTCCTGGATCGAGGTCAGCGCCTGCAGCAGGCCAATAACAAAGCCGATCACCAGCGTCGTCGCCAGGATCGGCAGGCCCATCATCACCGCACCCCAGATATGCATGCGCACGACTTCAAAGATTTCCGCTTCCGACATCACCGCCTTCCCCACGTCTAAAGGCCTTCTGGCCGGGGACCCTTGTTTTCAAACCGTGGGCGCCGTCTGAAGGATTAGACCGGCATCCGCAGCAATTCCTGATAGGCTTCGACGACCTTGTCACGGATCGTGACGGCGGTATCGAGCATCATTTCCGCATTCGCCAACGCCTCGACCATGGCGTGCGGATCGGCTCCGGTCACCGCAGTCTTCACCGCGGCCTGCTCGGCCGCTTCCATGGCCTGCTTGAACTCGGAAATGCCATCGGCGACCGGATTGCCGCCGGTCCCAGCACCCTTTGCCGTGTCGGCAGCCTTGGCGGCATCGGCCGGCTTGGGTGTTGTCAGGGTCGTGTAGGGATTGATCGTCACGGACATGTCGCCACCTCCTCTTAGCGCCGCAGGATATCCAGCAGCGAGCGATACATGCTGCGCGCCTGCTGGAAGGAATTCAGATTGGCCTCATACGAGCGGTTGGCATCGCGCATATCGGCCATTTCCGTCACCAGCGAGACATTCGACATGGTGACATAGCCTTCCGCGTCGGCCATCGGATGGTTCGGATCGAACAATTGCTCGCCGGGTGCATCGTCCAGGGAAACACGCACCGACTGAAACTGCTCAGCGCCGGTGCCCTGCTCGACCGTCAGCACCTTGCGCTGATAGCCGGGCGTATCGGCATTGGAGATATTCTCCGATGTCACACCAATGCGCTGGGATTGCACCTGCATACCGGAAATCGCCTGCAACATGGTGGCCTTGAGCGTGTTCATGGATCAGCCCTCCTTTAGCGTGCCTTGCCGAGCGCGGTGCGCAACAGATCAAGCGATTTGCCGTAAACTGTCATTGCCAGCGTATGTTCGCCCATGGCCTCGGCCGATTTGAAAGCTTCCATCTCCAGGCTGACACTGTTGCCATTGGGCGCGACCGGGGTGTTGGACTGGCGGGTTTTGAAGGCACCTTCGAGGTCGCCGGGGACATGCCCATCCACGGCGCGGGCGAGAAATTCCTGGAAGGATTCCAGCTCCTGCGCGCGGTAACCCGGCTCATTGGCGCGCGCGACATTGGCCGCACTCACGCGCTGGGACTCGGCAGCATGGCGGGCCATGGCGCCGTAAATCTGCATAAGAGTAAACCCAGAGGACACTTCTGTTTACCTTGTTTAACCTTTGCACAAGAAATGCTGCGATAGGCTAAACAAAAGATTAACGCTGATTCACGCATCGCAGTTGGTGAACATGACCCACGCCTCGCGCACAAACCGCCTCTACCAGCTCTGGGGAACGATTACCGGTGTCGCCCCCGGAGTCGTGAAAATAGCAGGCGTCAGCGAACTTGCGGGCGTGGGCAATGAGATCCTGATCGAGAAACCGGGGCTGACCGCCCATGGCGAAATCCTGCGCGTTTCCGAAGACAGCGTCACCGCCCTGCTCTTTTCCCCATGCGAGAGCCTGCGCATCGGCGACCGCGTCTCGATCGAGCCTGAAGCGCGCGTCGAACCAGGCGACCATTGGCTCGGCCAGGTGGTGGATTATCGCGGCGAGGTGGCCGGCGGCGGCGTTACTCCGGACCTGACCCACAGTTCCAGCCGCGCCTTGCAGGCCGCGCCGCTGCCCGCCCATGCCCGCCGCCAGCTGGGCGCGCGCATGGCATCCGGCTGGATGGTGACCGATACGCTGCTGCCGATCTGCCAGGGCCAGCGGCTGGGCCTTTTTGCTGGCTCGGGCATTGGCAAGTCGACCTTTCTCGCCTCGTTGGCGGCCGGGCTGGAGGCTGACCGGGTCGTGATTGGTTTGATCGGGGAGCGCTCGCGCGAGGTGAATGACTTCCTGCGCTCGAAACTGCCGGCTGAAACCCTGCCGAAAACCGTGGTTGTCACCGCAACATCCAGCGAGCCGCCGGGCGCGAAAAAGCGCGCCGCCTATTGCGCCATGGCGGCGGCGGAACACTTCCGTGACCAGGGCCATCAAGTTCTCCTGGTCTTCGATTCCATCACCCGCTTTGCCGAGGCCCACCGCGAAACCGCACTGATGGCGGGCGAAACCCCGGCGCTCAATGCCTTCCCGCCCTCAACCGTGCGTGTGATCGCCGAGCTGTGCGAGCGTGCTGGCCCGGGCACGGATGGCACCGGCGACATCACCGCGATCTATTCGGTGCTGGTGGCTGGCTCTGACATGGAAGAACCCGTGGCCGATATGATCCGCGGAATCCTGGACGGGCATATCATCCTCTCGCGCGAGATTGCCGAGCGCGGACGCTATCCGGCGGTCGACGTGCTGCGCAGCATTTCACGCAGCCTGCCGGACGCGGCCACACCGGAAGAGAACGTGTTACTCAGCGAATATCGCCGGCTTGTCGCGCTTTATGAGGAGGTCGCCCCCATGCTGCGCGCCAATCTCTATGAAGCCGGCAAGGATGCCGAGACAGACCGGGCAATCGCGCTGTATGCGCTGCTGGATGGGCTGGTCAGCACGCGCAGCCCGGATGGCATTGCAGCGGCGTTTGAGCAGATGCGGGCGATCTTGATGCCGGCACAGGAAGAAACGGCCGCGCAGATCGTCTAAATGAATTGGCTGAGAAACAGGTTCTGGCTCGCACTGGCGCCGATGGCATTGCCCAGCAGGGTCAGTGCTGTTGCACCGGGGGAATTGGCCGTCACGCCTTGATTGATCGCGTCCATGGCGTGAAAACGCTGCAAGACGCGATCGATACGGTCCAGGCTGGTCAGGTCACTGAGATCATGAATGCCCAGCGTGCTGCCCAGCCGGTCCTTCAAGATCCCGGCCTGCTGTTCGATCGGCAGCTTGCGCATATCGGTCGGCAGGTTCATCGCCGTTTCCAGCACCGTGCGCACCGGCACATCGCCAAGCAGGCGATAGAGCACGGCCTCTTCATTCGTCGCCGCACCGACCAGATCCACAATCCGGCTCTGATAGTTCAGGCTGAGGCGCATATTGTTGTCGACTTCACCGACGGCCTGACGAAATGAAGCCGTCTCGAACTTATCGCCAAGCTCAGCAATGCCATCGGAAAGCACAGTGATATGGCCAGCCAGCGGCGTGAAAGCCTCCGCGAAAGCCGAATAAGCCGGGTTGTTGAGGCGCGCCAGGAAGGTGCTCTCGGGGTCTGCGGCTTCTTCCAGCACCTTGTCGATAAAGCCGCGCTTCCACTCCTCCCCGCCGAGATCAAACGCTGTCAGCGTGATGCGCAGCAAGCGCCGGTCGTTGAGGAAATCCTCGGTGGAGATGGGATCGGCGAGCTTCTCTTCCAGATAGGCCCGATCATTCTTGATCTGCGGCGCATCGGCGAAGTTCTCCAGCTGGCTGGAATAGGTGGTCTGGAGGAATTTCCATCCTCCATACCCTGAGACAGGAATCGCCGGCTGGAACATGTGGCTTAGCCCGCAGCGGCCTGCAGAACCGGCTCAGGCTTAGGCTTGGCACGGCGCAAGAGTTCTGCCTCAAGCACCATCAGCTGGCGCAGATGGCACATGGCGGAATAATAATTGCCGCGCGCAACCATATCGC
>JALEGE010000010.1 GCA_022760335.1 Hyphomonadaceae bacterium | reverse complement strand
GGGCAGATCGGCTGTGAACTCTACTGGTGCACCGGCATAGGGCACCCATGAAGATTCCACCGACACTTTCTGGCCCAGCCAGTCGCTGGCAATCACCGAGTGTAGATCGCTGATCATGGTGGCGATGCTCTCAAGGCTCTGATTGGAGCGCACCTGCTGTTCCAGGGTCGAGAAGGTGGCCAGCTGTTCCACGAACTGGGTGGAATCCATGGGCGAGAGCGGGTCCTGGTGGCGCACCTGGGCCGTCAACAGCTGGATGAAGCTGTTGAACTCCTCGCCGAACTGGGCCGGTGTGGCCGGGCTGGCTGTAGTGCTCGATGCGGCGGTCGATGTGCCGGAAGCTGCGGTAACGTCAGACATTTGCGAGGCTCCCCTAAAGTCTGAGATTCAGCCCGCCAGGCCCACTGGGCGGCTGGGCTTTGGATGTGATTGTACGGGCTGCGGCTTGTGGCGCCGTTGAAGCTGTTTCGAGCGCGGGGTCGGCAGCATTCTGGGCGAAGCCTTGTTGTTGGCCCTGGCCGTTCTGCCCAAACATGCTTTGTTGGCGGAAGCTCATATCCTGGCTAGAGAGACCTTGGCGTTCCAGCGCCTGGATCAGCTCGAAATGCATACTGCGCAACTGGCGCAAGGCTTCGGGCGTTTCGCCGGTGATCGTGACGTGCTGCAGGCCCTGGGCATCGAATTTGAAATCAATGGAGACGCGGCCAAGTTCAGGCGGGTCCAGCTGAACCATGATCCGGTCCTGGGGTTCATCGGCATTGGAAATCGACTGATTTATGATCGACACCACTTCAGCCGGGCTGGCGGTGATCAGGGCATGGGTCGGGGCCATGGCCGGTGCCAGGGATGTTGGCGCGGTAGGGGCGGCAACTGTGCCGGCCACGAGCATGGGGCTGCTGCTGGTGCTCGGGCTGTTTGATGTGCTGCCTGCGCTTTCCAGGGCTGCGGTCAGGTCTTTCGCGCCGGTCGGTTGGATGACGTCATCGGCACTCGGCGCAGAAAGGTCTGGCACGGGCCAGTCACCTGGCGCGGTCTCAGTGCGTGCTTCAGCGGGGATCGTCTGTGTTGGATCTGCCGGAGTTTGTTGCCCGGTTTTGCCAAGAGTGTCGGGTATGGAAGAAAGTCCGGCCACCTTGCTTGCGAGGGAAGTTCGGCTCGCTTCGCTTGTCGTTCCACGCTTGTCGGGGGTGCCTTTGGCAATTGCTTCCGCCGCGGGTGCACCGGATTTTGGTGTTGCCGCGGCGCTTGCCATTTCAGTGTCTTCCGGTTGCGCAGCTTGTGCAGGTGTCGGCGCGTCCGGCGCTTTGATGCGCATCTCGTCCATGGTCTCGGCATCTGCCTCCGCGGGACTGTCCGCGGCCGTGAGATCCGCCGTTGGGCCTGCGTCAACTATCTGTGCACGCTCCTCGGCCGTGTCTGCAATCTCGCCAGGCAGCGCATGTTCAGAGGTATGGGCCGTTGCCACGGCTGGCTTGACATCAGACCGTGCAGGGGGCTCTGCCCAGGCTGGAAGCGGGGTTTCACCTGTATTCGGCGCGGTATTGCTATCTTCGACTTCCGGCGCGCGCTCATCGCGATCGCTTTCGGTCAGACGCGCGCGAAAAGCATCGCCATCCTTGCGCGAGCTGAGGCTGGTCGACGTGCCGTCTCTGGAGGGCAGGCTTGGTAGAATAAAAGTGTCGCGCTCGATTGCACCGTTCATCTACTGCCTGCCTTTAAGACTTCATTTACCCTATTAGAACAAAGCCTAGTAAATCGGACGTTAATGGATCGGGCTTTGGTATTAAGTCTTTTAGATCCCCGGCAGTGGAGCGTAAGCATGGCGAATCCGATCTCTCCCATGGCGCAGACCGCAGGTCTGGGCATCGCGTCACCTGCGGCGGAAACGCGGCCTGAGGCTGACAAGGTCAGTGAGATGGGCAAACGTTTCGAGCAGATGCTGTGGGCCGAAATGCTGAGCCATTCCGGCCTGGAGGAAGCCTTCACACGCGGTGGTGGCGAGGCCGCCTCGTCCTTCTCACGCTATATCGTTGAGGCGATTGCTGCTGACCTGGCTGAAACGCATCCATTGGGATTTGCAGACAAGATCGATGGCTCTGATGGCGCGCTCACGACACCAGATGGCGGAGAGGGCGAATGACCACAGGCTTTGACGTAAACGCGATCGCTCGTCTTCGTGACCTGCTCACCGAAGAGCGCGCGTTGATTGTCACAGGGCGCGCCAGTGAGGCTGCCGCCCTGATCGGCGACAAGGCTGGCGCCCTGGATCAGGTCGAGGCACTGATTAATGGTGGCCAAGCCGACGCCTTGCCCAGCGCGCATCGCCGCGAACTGCAGGCAATAGTCCGTATGGCGCAGGAAAATGCTGTCTATTTTACAGCGATCCGAAACGGTTTGCGCAGCGCAATCAACCGCTTGGAGACGATGCACGACAATGCCTATGTCGGCTCGTATACGCGCTATGGTCAGCAAGTGGCTTTCCCGCAAGCTACTGGCAGCTATCAGAAAAAAGCCTGACCGATTAACCAATCATACACGCGCGGCTGGTAGCGCTAGATCCAACAACCAGGATTGGTTGCTGGGGTTTCCCGATTGTCAGGATGACACGTTTGTAAATTCCCGTGGCGCGGTTGAAGCGCGCCCGCATCGAGAGAAGGGGCACTGATATGTCCAGTATTCTGACGAACAACAGCGCAATGGTCGCGCTTGAGACCCTGCGTGGTATCAACAAGAACCTGTCCATGGTTCAAAACGAAATCTCCACCGGTAAAAAGGTGGCCAACGCCAAGGACAACGCGGCGATCTGGGCCATCTCGACAGTCATGTCGACCGATGTGGAAAGCTTCAAGCAGATCACCGACTCGCTGAACCTTGGTTCTTCGACCGTTGGTGTTGCCCGTTCGGCATCAGAGTCCGTCACGGGCCTGCTGCAGGACATGAAAGAGCTGATCGTTTCGGCTCAGGAAGACAATGTCGACCGGACCAAGATCCAGAACGATGTCGAAAAGATCCGCACCACGATTGGTAACATCGTCGACGCGGCTCAGTTCAACGGCCAGAATCTGGTCAAAGGCACCGACGATGTGAACATCCTGGCTTCGCTGAACCGCGATTCCAGCGGCAACGTGACCGCTACGGATCTCACCGTGTCTCGCCAGGACCTGACCACAACGTCCGGTGTTTATGGTAGTGGCGACTCGCTCGCCGGTAACATCACCGCCAGCGCGGGGACCATCGACAGCACGGGTGCGGCCAACCAGGTCGAACTGACCTTCGCTCAGGTTGGCGGTGCGACCGACGCCCTGACGGTCACCGTGAACGGTTCGGAAGTGTCCACTGCATGGGATACCGATGCGGCCACGACGGTTGGCAACATGGTCGCTGCGATCAACCAGCTTGGTCTGACCGGCATCACCGCCGACAATACGGGCGCACAGCTTGAGATCCTCAACACCAACTCCTTCGACTCTTTCGATGTGAGCTGGGACACGAATGGCAACAACACCATCGCCGTGGTGAACAACTTCGACACGGACGAAAACGCAGGTGCAGCCGCTGGCGCCGGCAGTGCCACACTTGGCTACCGCGCTGAAGAAGTTGCGCTGTCAACGTCTGCCACGGTCAACGAGGGTGACAGCTACCGTATCACCGTGAATGGCAACAACTACAACTACATCGCCGGTAAGAACGAGACGATGGAAGATGTGGCCCGCGGCCTGAAAACGGCGATCGACGGCGGTGAAGAAACCGGTGTGACGACCTCTGTTGTTCAGGAAGACAGCCAGTGGAAAGTGCTCGTCGACTATGATGGCACCGACACGGATGCCGGCGCGACGATGACCCTGACCGACAATGGCCAGGCCGGTGGTACCGCGTCGGGTGGCCTGTTTGGTCTCGACAATATCGATGTCAGCACCTCAACCGGCGCGGAAGCTGCGCTCGGCAACGTCGAAACGCTGATCTCGAACTCGATCGACGCCGCCGCGGCCTTTGGTTCTTCCCAAAAGCAGATCGAAACCCAGGGCGAGTTCGTCCAGACCCTGATCGATTCGCTGACGTCCGGTATCGGCGCCATGGTTGATGCGGACATGGAAGCTGCTTCTGCCAAGCTGCAAGCCCTGCAGGTGCAACAGCAGCTCGGTGTTCAGGCTCTGTCCATCGCCAACTCTTCTCCGCAGACCCTCTTGGGCCTGTTCCGTTAATCCCGGCGGTGACCCGGGCGCCCAGCGCCCGGGTCATTTCCATCTAAGTCAATCAGGAGTGCGCATTGCAAAGTCTCGCTTCCAGGGCATACGGTCAGGTTACCGCCCGTACCGCCAGCGACCAGAATATCGAGTATGCGCTCTTCCAGCAGATCACGCACGCGCTTCAGGGCGTTGCCGAGGCTGAAACCCCCGAACCTGCGATTTGGGCCGATGCCATCGACCGCAACATGAAGCTCTGGGCCATCCTGACCGTGGATCTGCTCTCTCCCGAAAATGCCCTTCCCAACGAGACCAAGGCTGGCCTTTTGAGCCTGGCGAATTTCGTGCGCCAGCAAAGCCAGAAAGTGCTCGCCGGGAATGAAGGCCTCGATGATCTGATCGAGGTGAACCAAACCATTATGGGTGGCATGACGCCGGCCGGTGGAGGCATCTAAAAAGGGAGGACCCGTGAATGTCAGGATTGGTTTTGAAGCTCGCCGCAGGCGAGCGCGTCGTCGTGAACGGCGCAGTTCTGGAAAATGGCGACAAGCCGGCGCGTGTGCGCATCGCGGACAGTAATGTCCGCGTTCTGCGTTGCCGCGATGCCCTGCGCCCGGAAGACGTGGATACGCCTGTCAAACAGGTCTATTTTGGCGTTCAGCTCTTGATCACTGGTGATCTGGATGAGGAAACGGCCCTGCCGGCCATCGATGCGGAATGCGCCAAGCTGCAGG
>JALEGE010000103.1 GCA_022760335.1 Hyphomonadaceae bacterium | reverse complement strand
CCGGCAGGGGCCAGGAAAGACTCCTGTCTGTTTCTCGGTTTTGACTGGAGTCTTTGTTTGACCCCCGCTTCGCGATGGATCGCGCTCAGGGCTGCTCCCGGCGAGTACCCGTAGGGTGCATGGAGCGAAGCGATATGCACCATCGCTACGGGCGGCAGGACAGAACGGTGCAAATCAGCCTTCGCCCCCATAGTGTGATCTGCGCCGTGTTCAGGCCCGGGCATCCCAACTCGTATTGAATTTTCGCCACATTCGCCCCCCACAACAGCGAGGGGAATGGACATGCCGAAATGGCTGTGACATAGACCGCGCTTTGTTCCCGCCCTATCGGAAGACTGCCGCGCAAGCCCCCTTGAAATCAGCGCGCCGCAGCAAGGATTAAAGAGAGTCATGGAAGTCACCGAGACCAAGGTCGAAGGCCTCAGCCGTTCCTATCAGATCCGCGTCACCCAGAGTGAACTGGACCAGAAACTTGACGCGAAGATCAAGGAAATTCAGCCCCAGATGCGCCTGAAAGGGTTCCGCCCGGGCAAGGTGCCACCGTCGCATATCAAGAAGATGTTCGGCAAGTCGCTGATGGGCGAGATGATCGAGGGCCTGGTCAAGGAAACCAATGAGAAGGCCATCGAGGACGCCCAGGTGCGCCCGGCCAGCCAGCCGCAGATCAATCTGGAAGGCCAGATTGACGATGTCATCGAGGGCAAGGCCGATCTCGCCTATGAAATGCATCTCGATGTGATGCCTGAATTTGAGCCGGTCGACCCCACCACGCTGGAAATCGAACGCCCCGTCGCTGAAGTGAGCGATGAGGAAATCGATGAGGCGCTGGCAAAACTGGCCGAGCAGAACATGAAATACGAGCCGCGCGGCAAGACCGCCAAGGCGCGCGACGGCGATGCGGTCGTGATCGACTTTGTCGGCAAGATTGATGGCGAGGTCTTTGAGGGCGGCACGGCCGAGGGCGCGACCGTGGTGATCGGCCAGGGCCGCTTTATTCCCGGTTTTGAAGAGCAATTGGTGGGCGTGAAGGCTGGCGATGAAACCGAGCTGAACGTGACCTTTCCGGAAGATTATCAGGCCGAGACCCTTGCCGGCAAGGATGCCGTCTTCGAGGTCAAGGTCGAGGAAATCCGCGCGCCTGAGCAGCCCGAAGTGGATGATGAGTTCGCCAAGGGCCTCGGCCTGGAAGACCTCGATCAGCTCAAGGATCTGATGACCCAGCAGATTCGCGGCGAATATGACGGCGCCTCGCGCGCCAAGGCCAAGCGCAAGCTGCTTGATGCCCTCGACAAGGCGCATGATTTCGACTTGCCGTCTGGCATGGTCGAGCAGGAGTTCAAGCAGATCTGGGCGCAGTTCGAGCAGGAAAAAGAGGCCGGTCGACTGGATGAGGAAGAAGCGGCCAAGCCGGAAGACGAACTGAAGGATGAATATCGCCGCATTGCCGAGCGCCGCGTGCGTCTGGGCCTGGTGCTGGCTGAAATCGGCCGCAAGGCCGAGGTCCAGATCACCGAGCAGGAAGTCCAGCAGGCACTGATTTCCGAAGCCCGCAAATTCCCGGGTCAGGAGCGTCAGGTGATCGAGTTTTTCCAGAAAGACCCGAACGCGATGGCCCAGCTGCGCGCGCCGATCTATGAGGACAAGGTTGTCGACCACATCCTGGAAGTCGCCACAGTGACCGATACAACGGTCTCCAAGGACGACCTTTTTGCCGAAGATGAGGGTCTTGAAGCGCTTTAGCCGCGTCCAATCCCACATCTAATCACATCGCAGACAATCGACATCGCGCGCCATGGCCCTTACATGGCGCGCGATGAGCTTTACGACCCTGGATGATCTGATCGCGCGGGCACAGGCGCGTCTTGATCCGGTGCACGGTGCCGCGCGCCTGCCTGAGGGCGGTGATCTGGATTTCATTCCGGAAGAGAAAATCCAGTCTATCCGGCCTGCGGCTGTCCTGGTCGGGCTCATTCCCCGCACCAGTGGCCCCACTGCGTTGCTCACCCAGCGCCCCGACACCATGGACAAGCATCCCGGCCAGGTCGCCTTTCCAGGCGGCAAGGTGGATCCGGAAGATGCGGACGAAGTCGCGGCCGCCCTGCGTGAGGCGGAAGAAGAAGTGGGTGTGGACCCGGCAGCGGCAAAGCTGATCGCGCGCGGTGCGCCCTACATCACCGGCACGGGGTTTCGCGTTGTCCCGGTGCTGGCCCTGTTGCCGGGAGACTTCCAGCCAAACCCCTGCGAGACTGAGGTCGCGGCGGTGTTCGAAACCCCGCTGGATTTCCTCTTCAATCCGGAAAATCATGACCGCCAGACTGGCGTCTGGAACGGTCAGGAACGCCATTACTACCAGATGCCGCATGGCGGGTTTCGCATCTGGGGGGTGACGGCGGGCATTATCCGCGCACTATATCTGGAACTCTATGGCGGAGATGCGGGCGCGTAAGACCCCGCGAAACTGAGGAGGCCCAGCCCGTGGCGCGCACTGTCGTGATCCAACTCATCCTGTTCCTGTTGCCTTTCCTGGCCTATGCGATCTATCGACTGCTCATCACCGATGCAGAGGCCGATGGCCGTCCGGCCTGGCCGATCCGGGTTTTGTTCGGCGTCGGCGCCGCATTGACGCTGGCTGGCTGGGCCTTCAAGGCCTCGCAGGAAACCAAAGAGCGCGATCTGTGCATCGAGCCGCCGCGCTATGAAGACGGTGTCCTGATCCCGCAGCGTACTGTGCCGTGTGAGCGTGACCTGACGCGTGTCGGCGCGCCGGTCACCGAAACGCCGGGCGAGGCAGCCGTCGAAGACACTCCCCCCGCAGGCGAAGATGACAGCTCCGACTAATCTCGGTCGTCCGGCCTGGCTCTGCCGGGAAAATACCAAGCGTGTCATGGCCGCGCTGGAAACCGCACGCCCCGGCGGTGCGCGCTTTGTTGGCGGATGTGTGCGCAACGCGCTGATGGGCGTGGAGGTGGACGATGTCGACATCGCCACGCAGCTGACGCCACAGCAGGTGATCGGCGCGCTTGAAGCCGATGGAATTCGTGCCATCCCCACAGGCCTTGAACATGGCACCATCACCGCGGTGTGCGATGGCGAGCCGTTCGAGATCACCACGCTGCGCCGGGATGTGGAGACAGATGGCCGCCGCGCGGTGGTCGCATTCACCGAGGATTGGGCCGAGGATGCGGCGCGCCGCGACTTTCGCATGAACGCGCTTTATGCCGATGCGGAGGGAAGGGTGTTCGATCCGGTTGGCGGCGGCGTGGAAGATGCCCTGCAGGGCCGGGTGATCTTCATCGGCGATGCCGACCAGCGCCTGAAGGAAGACTATCTGCGCATTCTGCGCTTTTTCCGCTTCAATGCCTGGTACGGCCAGGAGATGGATGCAGACGGCCTTGCCGCTTGCGCGCGCCAGAAGGCGGGACTGAGCAAGATCGCCGCTGAACGGATCTGGAAGGAGCTGGAAAAGCTGCTGCGCGCGCCCGCGCCTTACGATGCAGTGGAGGCGATGCACGCGTCGGGCGTATTGGGTGTGATCCTGCCCCAGGCACAGTTTCGGGAGTCACTCGCCGTTGCGCAGGCCCGAACACGCGATCCCTTCATAAGGTTTGTCGCCTTGCTTCCCCGGGATGGCGAAGTGGCAAAAGAGGTGGCTCAGTCGCTTAGATTGTCGAATCGGGAAGCTGAACGGCTGAAGGCCTGGGCGACTGTTGCTGTTCCCGGTGGGAAGTTGGAGCAGCTTCAGACCTTGGCCTACCATTTTGGCAAGGAACCATTGCTCGACCTGATAACGGTTTCTGCTCAGGACCAGTTTTACAATGCAGCCCGGTCACTTTTTGAAACCTGGGAGGTGCCTGTGCTACCTGTGCGTGGTCAGGATCTGTTGGATCGCGGTTTCAAAGGGCTGGAAATCGGTGAGACCCTGCGGGACCTGGAAGACAAATGGGTTGAAAGTGATTTTACCCTAAGCAGAGACCAGTTGCTCAATTCGCTGCCACAATGAACGCGTTCAGATAGGCCGCAAAGCTGATCCAGATCAGATAGGGCAGTTGCAGCCAGGCCGCGCGCTGTGACCAGCGCCGGAAGCTGGCGATCATGGCGAGGATCATCACCCAGAGCGTGGCGATGATCAAAAGGGCGAGCATGGGCTGGCTGAAGCCGAAAAAGGCGTAAGACCAGGCCAGATTCGGGATAAGCTGGGCAAAGAAGAGCCCAAGAGACTTGCTGCATGCTTCGAAGCTGCCCGCCGCGCGGCGCACCAGGATCGCGCTAACAGCCATCAGGACATAAAGCACGGGCCAGACCACCCCGAACACCCAGTCCGGCGGGGTCAGCGATGCCTTGTTCAGACCAGCATACCAGGCATCCTCAGAGCCTATGGAAATCTGCGCGCCCATATAGGCCACGGCCAGGCTGGCGAAGATGATCGCCCCATAAGTGAGCCAGGAAGGCTTGGCCGCAGTCACCGTTGTCATGGCGAAATCCCTAGCATTATCAGCGATTGGCGTCGATATGGGAGGTGTGTTATAACTCTTGTTGTAACCATGGAGTATGAAAATGACGGCACTGAAGGTTCGCAAGGTGGGCAATTCGCTGGGCGTGATCCTGCCAAAGGAGATTCTGGACCGGCTCGCGGTCAGCGATGGCGATTCTCTGGAATTGGTGGAAACCGAAACCGGCTTCAAACTCGTGCCCGCCAATGATGAAAGCGACCGCCTGATGGCCATGGCGGAGGAGATTATGGAGCGCAGGCGTGACATGCTGCGCGCTCTGGCGAAATGACGGAAATCGTATGGCTACCGCTCGACCTGCTTGAACGTGTGCATCACCGGCAGATCGTCGAGCATGGCGGCCTGCCGGGCATCCGCGATCAGGGCCTGTTCGAGAGCGCCGTCCTGAGACCTGAGAAT
>JALEGE010000102.1 GCA_022760335.1 Hyphomonadaceae bacterium | reverse complement strand
GTGAAGACGAGTGCGGGCGTCTTTTTTTGCAGCCCCCCTGCACACGGAGGCGAACGAACCATGAGAAAGGATCTGAATGAAACAGCAATGCATTGTGGTCACCGGCGCGGCAGGCATCGCCGGAGCTGAACTCGCCAGACATCTGAATGAGGCCGGCATCCTGGTTATCGGAGTAGACATCGCGGACCGGTCTCCCGCTGAAGCCGCGATGGCCGGCTTTTTGGGCGGCGTCGATCTGACATCTGCAGAGGCAACAGAGGAGACATTCAGCCGAATTGCCGAAGCGCACGGACAGATCGATGGCCTTGCCAATATCGCGGGGGGATTTTCCTGGGAAACCGTGGAAGACGGCTCGCCGGACACCTGGAACCGGCTCTGGAAATTGAATGTATTGACCAGCCTGCATGCCTGCCGCGCGGCGATGTCACGCTTCGGGGCCGATGGCGGATCCATCGTCAATGTCAGCGCGGCGGCGACTGAGCGTGCGGCGCTGGGCATGGCGGCTTACACGGCGACGAAGTCAGCCGTATCGCGCCTGACGGAAAGCCTGTCGGAAGAGCTGAAACCGCGCAAGATCCGCGTCAACGCCGTGCTCCCGACCATCATTGATACGCCCGACAACCGCAGGGACATGCCCGACGCAGACCCGGCAGAGTGGGTGCAGCCGGGCGAGCTTGCGAGCACAATCGCATTCCTTCTTTCGAAGGAGGCCTCTGCGGTCAATGGCGCCCTGCTTCGGGTTGCAGGGCGCCTCTAAAGAAGGCCGCGCGGCGGCCTGTTATGACAGGGTCGGCATGATGAAATCAGCGCCCGCGCGGATCCCCTCGGGCCAGCGGATCGTGCCGGCCTTCAGGCGCGTGAAAAACCGGACGCCTTCCGGGCCGTGCATATGGTGGTCGCCAAAGAGCGAGCGCTTCCAGCCGCCGAAGGAGTGAAACGCCATGGGCACCGGGATCGGCACATTCACGCCGACCATGCCGGCCTGGACCCGATTGAGGAAGGCCTGGGCGGTGTCGCCATCCCGCGTGAACACGGCGGTACCATTGCCATACTCATGCGCGTTGACCAGGCCGAGCGCCTCATCGAAAGACTCGGTGCGCACAACCGACAGGACCGGGCCGAAGATCTCCTCGCGATAAATCTTCATGTCCGGCGTGACACGGTCGAACAGCGTGCCGCCGACGAAGAACCCGTTCTCATATCCCTGGATCTTGAAGTCGCGGCCATCCACGACGAGTTCGGCGCCTTCAGCTTCACCGGCATCGATATAGCCGACGACCTTGTCAGCATGCTGACGGGTGACGAGCGGCCCCATCTCGGCCTCGGCATCTGTCCCCGGTCCGATCTTCAGACCACGGACCTTTGGCGCAAGGCGCTCGATCAAGGCATCCGCAGTGGCCTGTCCGACCGGGACCGCCACGGAGATCGCCATACAGCGCTCCCCGGCCGCGCCATAGGCCGCGCCCATGAGCGCATCGACCGCCTTGTCGAGATCGGCATCGGGCATGACGATCATATGGTTCTTGGCGCCCCCCAGCGCCTGCACGCGCTTCCCAGCCGCGGTTCCTTTCTGGTGAACATATTCCGCAATCGGCGTGGAGCCGACAAAAGAGATGGCCTCGACACCGGGGTGTTCGAGCAGGGCATCAACCGCCGGTTTCCCGCCATGCACGATCTGAAACACGCCTTCGGGCAAACCGGCCTGTTCAAGCAACGCAGCAATCTCGTTTGTGATGCTCGGATCGCGTTCTGATGGCTTCAGGATGAATGTGTTGCCACAGGCGAGCGCCACCGGGAACATCCACATCGGCACCATTGCGGGAAAGTTGAACGGCGTGATCCCGGCGACAACGCCCAGGGGCTGGCGAATGGAGACCGCATCCACACCGCGCCCGACATGTTCGGAGAACTCCCCCTTCAACAGCTGTGGGATGCCACAGGCAAATTCGATCACTTCGAGCCCGCGCGTCAGCTCGCCTTTGGCGTCTGACAAGACCTTGCCATGCTCTGCGGTGATGACGGCAGCAAGCCGGTCGAACTCGCGCTCGACAAGGTCGCGGAAGCGGAAAAGCACGCGCGCCCGGATATGCGGCGGTGTCGCGGCCCATGCCGGAAAGGCTGCCTGAGCGGCCTTGACCGCCATGTCGACTTCGCGCGCGCCACCAAGCGCGAGTTGGGCAGTGATCTCGCCCGTGGCCGGATTGAAGACATCGCACTGATTGTCTGGCGTGTCAGGCGTGCGGCCTTGAATGATGTGATCAACAAGGGCGAGTTCGGTCATGAATTTCTCCAGGTCATGCAATGTAAAAAGGGGTCAGGCCCAGGCCTCTCGGTAGAGCGCCTGAATGGTTTCAGCGTCCGGGACGCGGGGATTGTTGGCGGGAGAACCAGAGGCCAGAGCCTGCTCGGCCATCAGGGGCAACAGTTCTGTCCAGCGGGTCTCATCGATCCCGTAACTCTTGGGTGTCGGCACCGAGAGATCGCGATTGATCTCCCGCAGGGCCTCGACCAGGCGCGCCACGGCGGCCTGCTCGCCCTCTTCGGGCTGGGCCAGGCCCATCGCGCGCGCGCAGCCGGCATAACGGGCGAGCGCGGCAGGCGCCGACCAGGCCGTCACCGCCGGGAGCAGCATCGCATTCGACAGGCCATGCGCGACATGAAAATGCGCGCCAATCGGGCGGCTCATCCCGTGGACCAGGGCAACGGATGCATTCGAGAAGGCGATGCCGGCCTTCAGTGAACCGACCATCATGGCTTCACGTGCGGCCCTGTCGTCCGGCGCTTCACAGACCCGGCGCAGATTCGGCCAGATCAGGCCCATGGCGGCGATCGCCATGCCGTCGGAGAAGGGATTGGCGAGCTTGGAGACATAGGCCTCCATGGCATGCGTCAGCGCATCAATCCCGGTATCGGCCGTCAGGCGCAGCGGCTTTGTCAGCGTGAGCTCATAATCGACAATGGCCAGAACCGGCATATAAGCCAGCCCGGCGCACAGCATCTTCTCGCCATTGTCTTCGTCAGACACGATTGTGAATCGCGTAGCCTCCGACCCGGTGCCTGCTGTGGTTGGAATGGCGACGATGGGCAGGCCGGGTTCATTCTCCTGGTGCGGAGCTTTCAGAGCCCGCATCGTTCCGCCGCGCGCGGCAAGTACCGCGACAGCCTTGGCCGTATCAATCGAACTGCCGCCGCCCAAACCGATGACACAATCATGCTCGCCCTCGGCAATGAAGGCGACGGCTGAGTCGACACAGGCAACTGTTGGGTCAGGAACAACTTCACCAAAGGCGCGGGCTTCAAGACCGGCTTCGGACAATATGGTGAGCAGGCGCTCCAGCATGCCACTGCCCGCAATGAATGGATCGGTGAGGATTGCCGGCGCAGACAGTCCCAACTGCGCGAGCGCGGCCGGCAACTCATTCAGTGTGCCAGGGCCGATACGCATTGCACGCGGCAGAAAGATTGCAGCCATGGTGCCTCCCGGTTCTCACCTGCGTCCAGTTTCGGATCTTCCCGGAATACTACTCATGATGAGCGCTCTAATATACTGAGCTTTTTGCAGACCCCCTGTGCGAGATTGTAAGTATAGAGATGGCGCCCGCTATCGGGCCTGAAAAAGCTGCATTGCTGCCGCTAATCCTTTCGCCGCAATCAACTGAAGGCAGCACTGGGGGCGTAAGCTCTTCTGATCCAAACCCCTTCTTTCATTACAGTCAGCAAGCAATAAGCTATCAGCGTAGCCTCACTTACATCCTTGCCAATCTATTTTGCAAATATTTCGGTACAAACTCCCAATCCTTTGCAAATAAGTGTACGCAATTGCGGGTACCCCGCCGAATTTTGCAATTTGGAGGCACGTCTTATGGCAGGAATGAACTGGGACGATTTGCGAATTTTGCTCGCTGTTGCCGAGCGCGGCAGCTTTTTGAAAGCCGGACATGTGTTGTCCATGGCGCCTTCGACCATATCCAGGCGAATAGACCAGCTGGAAGAAGATGTGGGCGTTATGCTGATAGAACGTTCCGTCAGCGGCGCGCGCCTCACAGCCAGAGGGACCGCGCTCGCAGAGCTTGCAGGAAAACTGGACAAGGATCTACTGCGCGAGATTGGCAAAACCGATCAGCCGGGGGACTTGCGCGGCACAATCTCAATATCGATTGGCGACGGCTTTATTCCCTCCGTTTCACGCCTGGCATCGGCTTTCTCGACAGAACATCCAGGCTGCACTGTTGAGGTCTTTGTCGAAGACCGGATCTCAGATGTTGCACGCGGTGAAGTTGATCTGGCCATCCGCACGATTCGCCTTAGTGAGGCCGCGCTGATCTATCGCCCCATTTCACAGCTCGATTTCGGGTTTTTTGCCAATCCGGACTGTCTCCAGAGGAACGCGGAGCGCATGAAGCCGCACCTGGTGGACTATGTCACCGTGCTTCCACCATTGGATTCCGTGCCACACCTGCAATTTGCCAGGGAGCTGGGATTTCAGAAGGTCACAGTTCGCGCATCCAGCTTTGCCGCTCAGATCGCCGCTGTAAAAGAAGGCGCGGGCGTTGCCGTTTTGCCGCGTGTCTCGGTGGGCAAACTGCAAGAGGTTTTCAAGCAGTACTCACTTCCACCTCAGACCGTATACTTGGTAACCCGCCCATCGGCGCTCAAACAGCCGCACATTCGCCGCTTCGTCGATCAGATCTATGCCTTTTTTGATGAATTGAACCGCAGAACTCAGTCCAGGCCGACATGAGCAAAGGGGCATTCATTCGGCATGGCCTTTTAGGCATCACCAGCTTCCGCCCACGCCTGCATCAGGGCTGCAGAAACTCCAGAATGGCCCCACCGACTTCGTCGGCGATTTCCAATTGCGGCGAATGCGATGCGTTTTCGAAGATTTTCAGTTCGGCGTTCTTGATCTGGCTGGAATAGGCTTCTGCAACATTGAATTTCACGATCTCATCATGCCTGCCCCAAAGTATCAGTGCCGGCGCTGGAATGCCCGCGACAACATCATTGAGTGCGTAGTCGCGACCGTCTCGTATCTGACGGGCCATCTCATTCAAGAAGTCGAAGTCGTCATTCAGCCGTTTGATCATGAAGTCGGCAATCGGCCCGGGGATACTCGGACGATTAACCACAACGCCAGACAGCATGGCGTCCAGATCGTCTCTGGATTCAAGCCGCTTTTCGAACCCGGAATAGGGTTCATTGTCATCGAGAACGAGGCCGGGCGCGTTGACGATGATGAGGTTTTCAACCTTGCCGGGATAGCGCGCAGCGTATGCCACCGAAATATGGCCGCCCATGGAATTTCCGCCGATTGAGAATGCCGAAAGCCCCAAGGCTTTTGCAAAAGCGTCCATATAGTCGACCTGTCCGCCAATGCTGTAATCCAACCCTGCGCGCCGTTCATTTTCACCATGCCCCTTGAGATCTGGCAGAATGACCCGGTGGGTTGCAGTTAGCGCTCCCGCTGTTTTGACGAAGGAATTCTTCTCATCCGACATGCCGTGGAGAAGGACCAGAACCGGCCCCTCTCCACCTTCATAATAGTGCACGTCATACCCATCCAGAGAGACGGTCTTCTTTTCCAGGCCGGCCTTGGAAGCATCTGAAGATTGCGCTGCCATGAGCATCACCTTGGGAAAGAAAAAATATACAATACAAGCTGTTATGGCAGCCAATAGCGCAATGCCGCCTACGAGGCCGAGTATGACTGCCATAGTGAAGTCCTCGCGCTGAAACTCGGGCCTAACCCGCAGCTTCCAGACTTTTGGCAACTTGCGGACCTCTGATCAGCGCACCAGGACGCTTGTCAGTGGCGACACCATCCTTGAACGTGATCTGCCCGGATTTGATCGTGTACTCATAGCCATCTGCGCGTTGCAGAAGACGCTTCCCGCCGGCTGGAAGATCAAACGCCATCCAAGGCTTGCCAAGCTTGATACGATCCATGTCGATCACATTGATGTCGGCCAGGTAACCAGGCTTCAGAACGCCGCGATCATTGAGGCCATACAGCCGGGCGGTATCCAGGCATTGCCGCTTGACCGCGTTTTCAAGTGTGATGGTGCCGCCTTTGCGCTTCTTCACCCAATGCTCAAGCATGAAGGTCGTGTTTGCCGCGTCGCAGATCAGGCCGCAATGCGCGCCCCCATCAGACAGGCTGTTCACGGTGTCATCAGAATTCTGAAGTGGGATCAGGAAGTCCAGGTTTCCGTCGCTATAGTTGAGCAGCGGCAAATAGATGAAACCCTTGCCCTCATCGCGCATCAGAACATCATAGGCATGTTCTGCTTCGGATTTGCCAGCCGCTTGCGCGCGCGCGGCGATGCTCTCATCGGCTTGGGGTTCGTAATTGAACTCCTCATCCATTTCGTACTGCATGCCCCAAGCGCTGGTGATGACCGTAAAGACTTCGAGCTGATCACCCTCGGGAAGCTCAGGCGTTTCGCCAAGCAGTTGCGCCTTGAAGGCCGGATCCTTGAGCTTGGCGTATTGCTCATCCCAGGACAGGTCCTCCATCGCCATCCAGCTGGGATGGCGGACAAATGGATGGATTGTGCCCTGCCAACCCATGATCATGCCCGTGCCGCGCAACGCGATTTGCGCAACGATATTTGCACCCTTCTCGTTTTCCGACCGCATGATTGTGATCTGCTCATCAAGCGTGTGATCTTTGGAAAGTTCCTGCACGGCAGAGA
Source organism: Hyphomonadaceae bacterium (assembly GCA_022760335.1). Classification (GTDB taxonomy): domain Bacteria; phylum Pseudomonadota; class Alphaproteobacteria; order Caulobacterales; family Hyphomonadaceae; genus UBA5336. The sequence goes on along the minus strand of JALEGE010000102.1, from coordinate 2,948 downwards.
ATGTCACCGGGCGGCCTGTTTCGCGGCTGAGATCGCCCATCCAGCCGAACTCGTCCCATTCACGGTTGAGGTCGGATGCCATTTCGAAAACGCCATAGCCGACCCGCCCCATCGCGCGGCCAATTCCGATCAATTCGTCCTTCGTCGCCGTTGTTCCCGGCACGAGTTCCCCATCAATGGAACGGTGGAAGGATGTGCGGGAAGTCGAAAAGCCCAGGGCCCCGGCACGCAGACCGTCTTCCACGATGTCCGCCATGGCCTGAATGTCATCCTCGGTCGGGACAACGCCAGGCTTCTCACGGTCACCAAGGACATAGGCGCGCACAGCACCGTGCGGGACATGGGTCGCCACATCAATGGTACGCGGCATGCTCTCCAGTTCATCGAGATATTCCGGGAAGGTTTCCCAGTTCCAGCTCATGCCTTCCGCCAGCGCTGTACCGGGAATGTCTTCAACACCCTCCATCAAACCGATCAGCCACTCCTGGCGATCCGGTTTGGCGGGCGCGAAACCGACACCGCAATTGCCCATCACAACAGTCGTCACGCCATGCCAGCTCGACGGCGCCATTTCATCATCCCAGGTGGCCTGACCGTCATAGTGCGTGTGCACATCGACAAAGCCGGGCGTTACAATCTTGCCGGCAGCTTCAATTTCTTCGCGCCCCTTGGCGGAAACGTCGCCCACTCGCGTGACCACACCATCATCAATTGCAACATCTGCAACGAAAGACTCTGCACCGGTGCCGTCGACTACTAATCCGCCACGTATGACCAAGTCATGCATTGGTTTTCCTCCTTGTTTGGAGCAACTATTTGTCTGACGAGAACATGATGACAAGATTGGGAAGAAAGGGATGAGCTGCCGAGGTGTTGCCACAAAAGCACATTCAAAAAACATATAATCGAGTTCCGGGGACCAAAAGGCCCCGAATACTGTATTGTTTTCTGGGGTATGTGGCAGCTTCAGCTTAGAAGTCTAAATAGACAGGGGCAATTCAAGCGCAAATCCGTTTTGCAAAAACTTGCGCGCACATATCTGCCAGGCAGCGTTCTTGTCAGGACATCTTGTCTGGCACTGATCGCCGGATTTCCTTCGGGCTAGAGACCATCCTTCGCACTTTTTCCGATCGGTCTGATCGGGTGCAGGCTTTCGTGCGACGTTCCAGCCGTTCCGCGGAAGTTTTCGAGACTGCTCCTGATATCTCTCATACTCCAAAGCGCAGATTGCGTGCGCGCCGACCATTCAAGAGCGTCCGGCACGGAATGATCGCGGGACCAGCGAAGCGCGGCCTTGGTGCCCGCAATCGCGACCGCAGCTTTTGATTGAATTCGCTTTGCAATATGCATTGCAGCCTCCATGGCGTCTTCCTTGCTCGGCGCAACCTGTGAGACAAAGCCCGCCGACATGGCTTCATGCGCCCCCAGGGGTGCGCCAAGATACGCCATCCGACGCATGATCTGATCAGGAAGTAGTTTGGGCAGTCTCTGCAGTGCCCCAACATCCGCCATAATGCCCACATTGATTTCTTCGATCCGAAAGAATGCATCTTCAGTGGCGATGCGAAGATCGCACGCGGCCACCAATTCCAAACCCGCTCCAAGGCAGGCACCGTTCACTACAGCGACAATCGGAAACCGCGCCCGCTCAAAGCAGGTGAACGTCTCCTGAAGTGACACCGCGAGATGATAAAAGCTTTCTCGCGCGGCCGGCGAATCTGGAGCCGGAATGCCTGTTTCGAACTCCGCCAGATCCATCCCCGAGCAGAACATCTTTCCATTCGCGGAGACAATGAGGGCTCTAACTTCACCTGATCGATCCAGATCTGAAATCGCAGCCGGAAGGCCGTTCCAAATTTCAGCACTCAGAGCGTTTCCAACCTCCGGTCGATTGAGTTGCAGATGGGCGATCCCGTCACGCAGTGACACCTCAAAGTCCGACATCTCATACCTCTCAAATCCCGCTGATCCCGCCAGGCCCGGATGGGTCGACCAGCTCTTCCCTGGCTGAGGAAATCGAATACCTAAATTATGTCTTATAGAAAAGGTGTCTTAACAGACACTATCAACTTTTGCCTACTTCCTATCGAGAGCGTACGTGAAAAAACGCGGCGCCCAGGGAGGAAAACATGTCTAAGTCTGCCGCACTGGCGACCGCTTCTTGTATTGTGGTTGCCTTGTCCATGCCGACAGTTGCTGCGTCTCAATCCACAGACAGCGTTGAAACATCGGCGCCAAGCACAACGCCGGAAACATCCGAACGTACCCTTACAACTGTTACCGTCACGGCCACCCGGCGCGAGGAAACGGTTCAGCAAACAGGATCGGCCGTCTATGCGCTGGACAGCGAAGCCCTACTGGAGCGCAGCATTCAATCGGTAGAAGATGCCTCCGAACTCGTGCCGGGACTTCAAGTGTCAACCTATCAGGGCGACACCTCCATCTTCATTCGCGGCATCGGCACGCCAGTGATCATCGCCGGCGCAGACAGCTCAACGGCGACGTATGCCGACGGGATGTTCCTCTCCAGGGCGGCGGCAATCGGACCAGCCTTCTTCGATGTTGAACGGCTGGAGGTCCTTCGCGGTCCGCAAGGGACACTTTACGGCCGTAACGCGACCGGCGGTGCGGTGAACATCATCACTCGCGGCCCCACAGATGACCTGGAAGCTGAAGCGCGACTGATTTTCGGAGACTATAACCGCGTGCAGGCCTTCGGCGCCATCAGCGGCCCGCTCAGCAATGGACTGCGCGCCCGGCTGGCCGTTCAGAAGGAGACCCGAGACGGCTACACAACGGTCAGACGGGCCCCTCCCCTGGGAAATTTCGAAGCTGAAGACAAGGACGATCTCACCGCGCGCCTGACCGTGGAAGCCGATCTCGCCCCGAACGTCATGCTGACCATACGCGGAGACTATTATGCGGCTGACGACAAGGCGAACGTCTTC
>JALEGE010000101.1 GCA_022760335.1 Hyphomonadaceae bacterium | reverse complement strand
GCCAACAGCCGCGAGCACACCAAAAACGAAGACGCCATAAGACACTTAAGGAGATACACCATGGCTCTTAAAATCCGGCTCGCCCGCGGCGGGTCCAAGAAACGTCCCTTCTACCGCGTCGTCGTCGCGGACTCGCGCGCCCCGCGCGATGGCCGTTACATCGATAAAATCGGCACCTATGATCCGCGTCTGCCCAAGGATGACGAGAACCGCGTCCAGATCGATGCCGAAAAGGCCGCCGACTGGATCAAGAAAGGCGCCAAGCCGACCGACCGCGTCGCCCGCTTCCTGAGCGCGCTGGAAACCGAGGCCGGCAAAGTCTGGACCTGGGAACACGGCAACAACCCCAACAAGGGCGAGCCGGGCGTGAAGGCCAAGGAACGCGCCGAGGAAAAGGCCGAGAAGGAAGCTGCCCGCAAGGCCGCTGAGGAAGAGGCGAAAAACGCCCCGGCCGAGGAAGAAGCCCCGGCTGAAGAGGCCGAAGCCGAAGCGGCTGAGTAAGGCTGCCCCTAGCCTCATGGTGAGAGAAGACGAACCATGGGGCGAGATACACCATATCCGCGAATCCCCGCGAAAGCGGGGATCCATGGACCATTCCATCAACCGGGAACTCCTGATTGCATCTTTCGTCCATGGATGCCTGCCTGCGCAGGCATTTACGGATTTCTATGTTGCCGCGTGCTTCTGAATTTCATGCGAGTTGTCAGTTACGGGCAAAAATGGCCCCACCCCAACCTGAACAGAAGCTAAACTGGGCCTGAATGTGGCGATGAAATCACATTCAGGCCCCCCATGCGATGCTCCTTCCATGCTACTGGTAAGGAGACCCCGCATGGACCTCAAATGGCTCTCGCGGCTGGCCGCTACGGCGACCGCCGCCCTTGTTTTTACCGCGCCGGCCCTGGCCGACGGCGAGGATGCCAGCCGCCGCCAGGCCGCTGCAGCGCAGATCACTGTTGGTAACCTGTTGGGCGGTTCGCCCACCATTACCTTTCACAATGGCCAGCGCAATGCCGACCGGGACCGTGACCGCGATCATCACGACCGCGACTGGGATCGGGATGATGACCATCATGACTGGCGCGACCGGGACCGGGATCACAATGACCGCGACCGCAACCGCAACCATGATTGGCGCGACCGGGACCACCGCGACAATGACTGGCGTTCCGGTAACCGCTACGGCAATCGCGGCGCCATCATCCTTTATGCTGACCCCGGCTATCGCGGAAGGAATTATGCTCTTAACGGCGCACAGCGCAGTATCCGTCACACCGGACTGAATGATGAGGTGTCCTCCATTCGCGTGCGCAATGGCACCTGGCTGGTCTGTACCGATCCGGACTATCGCGGCAATTGCGCCGTGATCCGCAGCGACCAGGCTGGTTTCCCGCGCCATGGCCTGAATGACCGGATCAGCTCCCTGCGCCCGATCAGCGACCAGGAGGCGCGCCGCTATGGCAATAATGGTCGTGGTTGGGGCAACAATCGGGACTGGGGAAACCGAGATTGGGGCAATGCCGGCTATGGCGGTGCCGGGATCGTAGTGTTTGTCGACCCCAATGGCCGTGGCCGTTCCATGACAGTGAATAGCTCGCTGAGAGAGCTGAGGGCACGTGGCTTCAATGACAATATCTCCTCCATCCGGGTAAACTCCGGCCGCTGGGAGATCTGTTCCGATCCTGATTATCGCGGCCGCTGCCGGATCATTGACCGCTCCATCGGTTCCACGCGAGATATAGGCCTGAATGACAATATCTCCTCGATCCGCCGTGTGGATGGCCGGGGAGACCGCGGCTGGAGCTGGTGATTGAGCAAGTCTGAAAAAGACGATCTGATTGTCGTGGGCGCCCTGGCGGGCGCCCATGGTGTTCGTGGCGATGTGCGCGTGAAAAGCTTTACCCAGGTGCCCGAGGATGTATTCAGTTTCGGCCCCCTCTTGGGCGAGGATGGCGCGGTTCTGCTGGAGGCCAAATCGGCCCGCCCGGCCAAGGCGCTGTTCATTGTCATGCCCAAGGCCCCGCGCCAGCGTGAAGAATGGGACGCGATGAAAGGCACACGGCTTTATGTGCCGCGCAGCGCCTTGCCAGAGCCGGAAGAAGACGAGGTCTATGTCGATGATCTTGTCGGCCTGGCTGTGGTCGCACCCGATGGCACAGCGCTCGGCAAGGTGAAGGCGGTGCAGAATTTCGGAGCCGGGGACTTGCTTGAAATCGCGCCCGCGGGTGGAGGCGGCGCGGTCTATATCCCCTTCAGCGAGGAAGATGTGCCAGAGGTGGACCTGGAGACAGGCCGGCTTGTGGTGGCGAGTTGGCAATTGTGGGCGGGCGGGGATGAGGCTGACGATGCGTAAAGCCTGATAACCATCCCCGATATTCGTGAATTCCTGCGAAAGCAGGAATCCATGGACAAATCCGACAGCCAACGCTCCCGATTGTTACACCGCCCTATGGATCCCCGCTTTAGTGTACAGTTCCGTCTTATTAGCGAGTGTGTCTGCGGTGAGATGCTTTCTGAGAAGAGCAGGCTCATGGCAGGGTCGAAAAACTTGACGCCATTCGCTGCACGGCATATCTCGCGCCCATGAACACGCAACAGCACCATCACCACCACAGCTGACGCGCCCGCAACAAGGCGCGACCGCTGAAGGCGTGCCTTGCGAAAGTTCTCCCCCCGGACATTTCAAGCATTGCACGCCTGCCAAGACCCATGCCGGGTCGTCTAAGGCTAAGGCAGCCGGTTTTGGACCGGCCAATGCTGGCTTAAATCCAGCCCCGGCATCCAGACTTCACACCCCCCGGCGCATCGTCTATGCGGTGCCCGAACGCTGAAAAGGCCGATGCCATGACCGACACGCCGAAAACCGGCAAGGATCTCGCCCGCAAACCGCGCGGCTTCCCTGACCATCGCGAGAGCCTCCTTCGCGCCGAAGCCGAGATCATTACGCGTATCACAGAGGTGTATGCGCGCTGGGGATTTGAAGCACTCGACACCGGCGCGTTCGAATATGTCGACGCGCTGGGCAAGTTCCTGCCCGATACTGACCGCCCGAATGAAGGCGTCTTTGCCCTCACCGATGATGACGAACAGTGGATCGCCCTGCGCTATGATCTCACCGCACCTCTGGCGCGCTTTGCCGCCGAGAACTGGCAGACGCTGGCCAAGCCTTTCCGCCGCTATGCCTATGGCCCGGTCTGGCGCAATGAGAAGCCGGGGCCAGGGCGCTTTCGCCAGTTCACCCAGTGCGATGCCGACACGGTCGGCGCGCCGGGCGCCCATGCCGATGCGGAAATGATCGCCATGACGGCCCAAGCCATGCGCGCGGCGGGGGCAGGTGATGGAGAGTTCGTGGTGCGGGTGAATACGCGCCGCCTGCTGGATGGCGTGCTGAGCGAGGCTGGCGTGAGCGATAGCGGGGCAAAGCTCACGGTTTTGCGCGCGCTCGACAAGCTCGACCGGCTTGGCCTGGACGGCGTGGAAGCCCTGCTCGGCGAAGGCCGGCTGGATGAAAGCGGCGACTTTACCAAGGGCGCCGGACTTGAAGAAGGCGCCCGCACACGCCTCCTCGCCTTTGCCGAGGCGGGCGCCGGGACGCGCGCGGAAACACTCGCCAATCTGGAAAAGGCCGCTGGCGGCAGCGAGGCGGGTAAGGCCGGTCTTGATGAACTCACGGCCATCACATCCGGCCTTGCCGCCTTCGGTGTGCCGGAAAGCGATGTGCTGATCGACCCAACGATTGTAAGGGGCCTGGAATATTATACCGGCGCCGTGTTTGAGGCCGAGTTGCTCACCGAAACCAAGGATGAAGACGGCAATCCAGTGCGCATCGGCTCGGTCGGCGGCGGCGGGCGCTATGATGATCTCATCGCGCGTTTTACGGGCCAGTCCGTGCCGGCCACCGGCATGAGCGTGGGCGTCAGCCGGCTCGTCACGGCCTTCGCCCTGCAGCAGGATCTCACCGCCCGCAGCGGGCCTATTGTAGTGCTCAATCTCAACCGCGAAGACCCGAGCGAGGCCTTGAAACTCGCCAGCGAACTACGCGCGGCAGGGCTGCGCGCCGAGCCCTATATGGGCGGCTCGGGCATGCGACCGCAGATGAAGTATGCCGACCGGCGCGGCGCGCCGGCTGTGGTGATCGTCGGCGAGGACGAGATCGAGAAGGGCGTTGTCACCATCAAGGATCTGAAGGCTGGCGCGGCCGAGGCCGCAGCGATCAAGTCCAATGAGGAATATCGCGCCGCTCGCCCCGGCCAATTCGAGGCGCCGCGCGCGGACATGGTCGCGCGACTGAAAGAGATCGTGGAGGCGGCGGAATGAGTCCCGTTGAGATTTTCGCAAAACTCGGCGGCGAGCTGGTCGACCCGCCCATCCTGATGCCAGCGGCCCAACCGCTGGAGCTGTCGGGCGAGGCCGTGCGCGCGCGCCTGTGCGTGTTCACCGATGCCAATGGCGAGGAATGCGCACTGCGTCCTGATCTCACCCTGCCGTTGGCGCTCGCCCAGGCCGGGGCGGGCACCGCCGATGAGACCATCAAGCGGTATGCCGCGCGTGCTTTCCGCCTGCCCAGCGTGCCGGGCGATCCGATGGAGTTCACTCAGATCGGCTTTGAGCGCTATGGCGCCCCCGCCACTGCCGATGTGGATGCGGAAAGCTTTGCTCTGGTCTGTGAGGCCGCCGCTTCTGCCGGCATCACCGACAGCATGCTGCGAATGGGTGACCTCGCCGTCTTTCCGGCCTTTGTCGATGCGCTCACCCTGCCGGAGGGCCTTGCCGACGCCCTGAAACGCGCATTCCGCCAGGCGGGTGGAGTCAGCGCACTTCTGTCTGGCGCCCACAAGCCGCCCGCAAGTGGGCTGTCCGCACGCCTGAAAGGCGCCAGCCTCACCGAAGCCCGCGACATTGTCGCTGAAATCTTCGCTTTGGCGGGCACACAGATGCAGGGGGCGCGCAGCCTGGATGATATTGTCGAAGGCCTGCTCGCCCAGGCTGCCGAGGAAGAAGACGAGGAAGCCCCAGCGCTGGCTCGCCAGACCCTGGAAGCGGTGATGGCGGTGGAGTGCGCACCGGAAAATGCCGCCGACGCCTTGCTCGCCATAGCCCGTCAGGCCGGAATTGATGGCGTCGACCCGGTGCTGGAACGCCTCAGCGCGCGGGTTGCGGGCATGGCTCGCCTTGCGCCGGATTTCCTGAAATCGGCTCGCTTCGGGACGCCTTTCGGGCGACGTTTCAATTATTATGACGGCTTTGTCTTTGAGTTGATCGCCCAAGATGGTGATCCGCGCCGGCCCTTCGGCTCGGGCGGGCGCTATGACGGGCTGATCCGCGATCTCAGTGGCGGAACCATGGATATGACCGCGATAGGCGGCGTGGTGCGCCCCGATCGCCTCGCAGAGGCCAGGGAGGCGCGCCAATGAGCCGGCTTACGATTGCAATCCCCTCCAAGGGGCGTCTGAAGGACCAGGCCGAGGCCTGGCTGTCTGCCTGTGGCTTCAGGCTGCGCCAGATTGGCGGCGAGCGGGGCTATCAGGCCGAACTTTCCGGCCTGCCCGATACGGATGTCCTGCTGCTGTCTGCGCGCGAGATCGCCGAGGGCCTGCTCAGCGGGCGGCTGCATGTCGGTGTGACGGGCGAGGATCTTCTGCACGACCTGTCCAGTGATCTGGATGCACAGGCACATATCATCCGCAAGCTGGGTTTTGGAAAGGCGGATATGGTGGTGGCCGTGCCAGGCGCCTGGGTTGATGTTTCGACCATGGCCGATCTCGATGCGGCCGGCGCACGCTTTCGCGCCCGGCACGGCCGGCGCCTGCGCGTGGCGACCAAGTATCTCGCCTCAACACGGCGGTTTTTCGCCGCGCGCTCGGTTGGCGAGTATCGTCTTGTGGAGAGCGCCGGAGCAACGGAGGCCGCGCCCAATTCCGGCACGGCGGACCTGATCGTGGACATCACCACGACCGGCGCGACACTGAAGGCCAATGGATTGAAGATCCTGGAGGATGGCCTGATCCTGAAAAGTCAGGCTGCTCTGGTTGCTTCTTTGGGGGCAGACTGGAGCGCATCGGCACGCGCCGCCATTGCCCGCCTGATGGCCAGTGTGGAGGCTCGCGCAGAAGCTGAACGACTCGTGAAGTTGACCGCCTACGGAGCGATTCCAAATGATACCGCTATCAATTTGGGATTGCTCGATTTCCGGGAGTCTGTTGCTTTTTGTCCAAGGAACACAGCAGCTTATGCTGCAGAACAGCTCTGCCGGGCAGGTTTGGGCCCTGTCAGTGTAGAGAGTGTCGACTTCCTGTTCCGTGCAGAAACAGACGCACTTCAACAGCTGCTGAAAAAGATTTAAGAATCTGCGTTGACATGTCGCGACTTTTGACGTTTTTCTGACGATGCAGGTTCTGGGAGGAAACGCTGCGAGTGTGAGAGGCGCGGAGGCCGAAAGGCTGACCGCGCCTTTCTTTTTTGCTTTGCGCCCTACGATCAAAGAAAAGGCCGCCCTTGCGGCCGGCCAGGTAATCTTAGCAGTTTGGAAGTCCGTCAGCCGGGCCCATCGTGGAGGCTCAGGGGTGAGGTAGGGGCGTTGCAGTTCCAGCGACAGACCCAGCTGACTTACTGATAAACAATATGCATTTATCGCTTTTCGTCAAGTGCCTCATATCGTTTTTCGATTAAGTTCCTGTCATCATTGTCATGAAGCCCTCTTCAAAAACTCTGCCTTGACACATCGCCTGCCTCTGGCACACCGGTGCGCTCTTTAACCTCAAGGAGCACCGCCGTGAGCGATCCGCGCCAACACATCATGCCCGTCTACAATCCTCCCGAGGAGGCATTTGTGCGAGGCGAAGGCGCGCGCCTGTACACCGAGGACGGCACCGCCTATCTCGATTTCATCGCGGGTATCGCCGTCAGCGCCCTGGGTCATGCCCATCCCGCCATGGTCGAAGCCCTGAAATCACAGGCCGAAAAACTGTGGCACACTTCGAACATGTTCCGTGTGCCTGCCGGCGAGCAACTGGCCGACAAGATCTGCGCACGCACCTTTGCAGACCGCGTCTTTTTCACCAATTCCGGCACCGAGGCGGTGGAATGCGCGATCAAGACCGCACGCAAATATCACTGGGCCAATGGCCGGGAAGACCGCTACGAGATCGTTACCTTCACCGGCGCCTTCCATGGCCGCTCTCTCGGCGCCATCAATGCCGGCGGCAATCCGAAATATCTTGAAGGCTTCGGCCCGCCGCTGCCGGGCTTTACCCAGATTGAATGGGGCGACCATGACGCGCTTGATGCCGCTGTCACCGACAAGACTGCAGCGGTGTTTGTCGAACCCGTTCAGGGTGAAGGCGGCGTGCGCGCCATGCCGGAGGCATGTCTGACAGGGCTGCGCAAGCTGTGCGATGAACGCGGCGTGCTACTCATCTATGACGAGGTCCAGTGCGGCATGGGCCGCACCGGCCAACTCTTCGCCCATGAGTGGGTCGATGATGCCGCCCCGGACATCATGTGCGTGGCCAAGGGCGTTGGCGGCGGTTTCCCGTTCGGCGCATGCCTGACCACAGAGGAAACTGGCAGCGTGATGCAGCCCGGCAGCCATGGCTCGACCTATGGCGGCAATCCGCTGGCCATGGCGGTCGGCAATGTCGTCTGGGACATCATTTCAGACGAGGACTTCCTCGCCCAGGTGCGCCGTGTTTCCGGCACGCTGGCCCAATCGCTGGCCGGCATTGCGGAGAGCCATCCCGATCTCTGCGAAGGTGTCACCGGCAAGGGCCTGCTCACCGGTCTGAAAATGAAGGAACCGCCAAAGCCGCTGCAAGGTCATTGCCGCGACAAGGGCCTGCTGGTCGGAGTGGCCGGGAACAATGTGCTGCGCCTCGCCCCGCCACTGATCATCAATGACGAAGATGTGCGCACCGCGACGTCCACCATCGATGCGGCCATCGCCGAGTGGAAAGCGACCTAGCCCGCATGTGGATGAAGCCACTCCTGCTCGGCCTGCTGGCCGCGCTGGGTGTCTTCATCGCCGCTGTGCTGACCAAGACCCCGCGCCATGATCGCGACTGGCAGCCGCATCTGGCGCGCACGCCCGGCGTGGATGTGGACGGCGCGGTCTGGACTGTCTCACCGATCCGCGACTGGAGCTATACGCAGGCTGGCCCGGCCGAGACCCGATGGCTCGCCAGCGCGCGCATTGACACCGATGCTGTCGAGCGCGTCTGGCTGGTGCTGGAGCCCCATCCCGGCTTGCCTGTGATGGCCCACACGCTGGTCCTGTTCGAGTTTGCCAATGGCGACCTGATCGGCCTGACCATCGAGGCGCGCAAGGAGACAAACGAGAAATATGCGCCCCTGCGCGGCGCACTCAACAAGTTCGAGCTGATCTATGTCTGGGCCACCCCGCGCGACCTGCTCACGCGCCGCGCGGTGATGCTCGGCCATGAATTGGAGCTTTACCCGCTCGATCTCAGCCGCGCGCAAGCGCGTGCCTTCCTGACCAGTGTGCTGGACCGCACCGCCGCCATCGCGGAACAACCACGCTTTTACAACACCGCCGTCAGCAATTGCACCAATGAGCTGGCCAAGGCTGCAGACCTTGCCTGGGACCCAGCCTTCATCTTGACCGGCGGGGCGGCAAAAGCTCTCCACAAACGCGGGATCATCGCAGGCGAGAGCTTCGAAGTGGCGCAGGCGCGAGCACAGATCGCCGGCTGGACCGTCGAAAATGTCGGCCTGCCCCATGACAGTTTCAATTGCGAACTGCTCACATCTGTTGCCGCAACTACAGATACGCCGTTTTGTAAATCGACAGATTCGCAGTAGCGGTTCTGCATTGATGTAGAGCAAGTGATCCCACCCCGCACGGTAATCGGGGACTAGTCCCGTGAGGAGAAACACATGTCAAAGCGCGATGAACTCATCGAAAAATATGCTGCGGCGTTGAAGGAAAAGGCCGGTGTAACTGTTGATATGGACCTTCTGAAAAAGGTCACCATCGGTTGCGGCCCATCCATCTACAACAAGGACAGCTCGACCATTTCAGCCAATGATTCGGCCGAAATGGACCGCGTGAAAAAGAATTTCCTGATCAAGAAACTCGGCCTGACAGAAGGTCCGACACTGGATGAGGGTCTCGACGCCGTGATCGAGCAATACGGCAAATCCGACCGCAACAAGTATCGCGCGGCGATCTATTATCTGCTGGTGATCCACTTCAAGAAGAAGAGCGTCTACGCCTAAGGCTAGCAGCTTGCCCGCCACAGCCCTCATCCTGAGCGGAGACGAAGGACGAGGGCGGGAGGTTTGAGAGCCGCTCTCACCTGCGCGCCACATGGTTCGTCTCCGCTCACCATGAGGCTAATGCCGGATCAACTTCATCATCGCCCGGGCCTCGCGCCTGGGCGATTTACTTTTCAGGCTCTTGATCTGGCCGCCGTAGCCAGCCTATCACGCCGCCATTCCCAACTTCGCTGACCCCGTGTTCGACCCGCGCGGTCGGCGCGAATGAAAGGCACTCCCGATGGCGCGGCAACGCAAACGCAAGGGCGATCCGGTCCATGGCTGGCTTGTGCTCGACAAGCCGGTGGATATGACCTCCACCCAGGCGGTCGGCATCATCAAACGCCTGTTCAACGCTCAGAAAGCAGGCCATGGCGGCACGCTGGATCCGCTCGCCTCCGGCATCCTGCCAATCGCGCTCGGCGAAGCCACCAAGACCAGCCAGTGGGCGATGGATTCGGAAAAGGAATACCTCTTCACCATTGAGTGGGGCACATCCACCGACAGCCAGGACAAGGAAGGCGCGGTGATCGCGACCAGCCCGGCCCGGCCCACACGCGAAGCTGTGGGAGCCGCGCTTGGAAAATTCATCGGCGAGATCGATCAGGTGCCGCCGAAATTTTCCGCCATCAAGGTGAATGGCGAGCGCGCCTATGATCTGGCGCGCGACGGGGAGGATTTCGAGCTGGAAAGCCGGAAAGTGGTGGTCCACGAGGCACGTGTCACAGAAATGCCGGACGCCGATCACACCACGCTGCACGTCGTCACTGGCAAGGGCTTTTATGTCCGCGCCCTGGCCCGGGATCTTGCCTTCGATCTTGGCTGTGAGGGGCACATCTCCATGCTGCGCCGGACGCGTGTCGGCGATTTCACCACTGAAGTGGCGATCACGCCCGAGGCGCTGGAAGCCATGGGCGAAGCCCCGGCCGACCGCATGACCGCCCTATTGCCGCTGGAAACCGCGCTGGAAGACCTGCCCTGGGTCGACCTCGCCCCCGGCGATGGCGATGCCTTGCGACAGGGCCGCACGGTGAAACTGCTGCCGCATGTCATGGAGGCCTGGCGCGCCGACGATCGCTCACGCCGCGAAGACCGCCTGGCGCTGGCCATGGACGGCGAAACGGCGCTCGCCATCGGCGAGGTGCGCGCGGGACAGTTCAAGCCGAGCCGTGTGTTTCAGGTTTAACCCACGCTCAACGCCAGAACGCGCGAGATCAGGGCCCTGGACTGGCCGCTCTGTTCGGCAAGCTCATTGAACGCCTCATCCACGGCTTTCAGCGCCGACTTGCTCGTCGCTTTCGGCTCATCCAGCACGCCTTCGCGGACAAGCGCAGCGCAGACATCGCGCGAGGTGATCCAGGCGTCATAGCCGGAAAAGCGCAGGGCATACTGCCCGGTCGCTCCGCCAAGCCGCGAGCCATGCTTGCCGAGATGGGCGAGCAGCCCGGCCTGGTCGCCCATGGGCCAACCCGCGAGGAAGGCGCCGAAACTGCCATGTGCCTCCGCCTCGGCCACGATAAAGCGGGCATTTTCCAGCGTGGACTTGATCTTCGCGCCATGGCGGACAATGCGCTCGTCGGACACCAGCCGGTCGAGATCCTCATCCGTCATGAAGGCGACCTTGTGCGGATCAAAGCCTTCAAACGCCGCCTCGAACCCCTCCCATTTCGCTTCGATGACCTTCCAGTTGAACCCGGCATTGAACACACACCGCGTCATGGTCGCGAGATAGCGGTCATCGGGCACGGAGGTGAGATCGGCAACGGCGTGGGCATTGACGGCCTTTTCCAGCACGGCTTCGGGCGAGCCGTGATGTTGGGCGGCGAGGGCGAGGATTTCGTCGAAATGGCGCATGTTTGCACTCCACCACGGCCAGATCTGTTTGTGGAGAGTTTTGACGCGCCGTGCGCGCTTCCCGAGACCCCACAGCACAGAACGTGCCTCGCATGCGCACGCTTGACTCATTTCGATGTTTAGCTAATTATCGATTCATGAGCTCGGTCTTCAAAGCCCTTTCCGATCCGACCCGCCGGCGTGTCCTGGAGCTTCTGCGCAAGGGGCCGAAAACAGCGGGCGAACTGGCAGCTGATTTTGCGGTGTCAAAGCCAACCATGTCAGCGCATTTCGCAGTCCTGAAAGAGGCCGGGCTCGTGACGACGGAGAAATCCGGCAAGCAGGTCATCTACCACCTGCAAATGTCGGTGCTTGAAGACGCGCTTTACGGATTTGCAAAGACATTCGGCTGGGATCTGCGCCAGGCCCAGCCTCCAGACGGGAACTTGATCAGGAGACGCGGCGAATGACCGATCACAATACAAATAGCACACACCCAATGCGCAGCTTGGGAATCGCCATTGCCGCGGTGGTCATCTTCATGATGATCTTCGCCGTTGCCAAGAAAACCGGATATGCGGATCCGGCTTTTGCCAAGCGCGGGGCGGCTGCCATGCTGGGGCTCATGCTCGTGATTGCCGGTAATTTTGTTCCAAAAATGCGACTTTTCCAACCGGCAAAGGGGAATTTGGCGGGCGCCTCGGCAGTGGACCGGTTTGCAGGATGGGTCTTTGTGATTTGCGGCCTGGCGTTCAGCACGGTCTGGCTGTTTGCGCCGCTGGACAAGGCCATGCTCGGATCGCCGATGATCGGTGTGGCCGGGTTTCTCCTCGTGCTGGCGCGCTGGCTTTCCTGGCGTCGAGGCCAGGCCGGCTCGCTGGTCCCGTCTTTCACGCCAGGACGTGCGCTTGTCGGCCTTCTCTTGCTTTCAATCCTCTGGGCCTTCGCGATCTTCTTTGTTGACGCGATCTGGGGCGATGCAGTCGCGCAATGGACCTCGATCGTGTTCATCATAATTCTGGGTGGGGCCTTGCCATTCCTGGTATTGCTGGCCCAAGGCAAGAGCAAGGCTCGCCACTAAGGAGCCTCGGCAGTCGTCTTCAAGACTGCCTTGGCTTTGAGCTGACCTCACCCCTTTCCATTCCCCCCCAAATATGCCATGTGCGCGCCTTGAGGCGAGCAGCGTGCTCTCTAGCCTGGCTGGACGACATCCCGGCCCTGGCTGAATGGCCGTCGCCCTCCCCAAGCAAACCGGCCGGATGGCCATCACCGAACGCGCCTTCGGGCGCAAGAATGAAAGACTATGACCGATGTCGATCACACCCGAGCGTAAAGCCGAACTGATCAAGAAATTCGCCCAATCCGAAGGCGATACCGGAAGCCCCGAAGTGCAGGTCGCGATCCTGACCGAACGGATCAACAATCTGACCGAGCACTTCAAGACCAACGCGAAAGACAATCATTCGCGCCGGGGTCTTCTCACCATGGTGGCCACGCGCCGCAAACTGCTTGACTATGTCAAGCGCAAGGATGAGGGCCGCTACACCGCCCTGATCGGAGAACTCGGGATCCGCCGCTAGGGCGCCCCACTCCAAACCCGCCGCGCCATGGGGGCCGGCGGGTTTTTCGCATGTATGAAAGACGAAATCTTATGTTCGACAAACAAACCGTGTCGCTGGAATGGGCTGGCCGCACGCTGACGATTGAAACGGGCCGGGTGGCCCGCCAGGCCGACGGGGCCGTCCTCGTCACCTATGGCGACACCACCGTGCTCGCCACTGCGGTCTTCCAGAAATCGGAAAAGCCCGGCCAGGACTTCTTCCCGCTGACCGTGAACTATATGGAGAAATTCTACGCCGCCGGCCGCATTCCCGGCGGCTTTTTCAAGCGCGAAGGCCGCCCGACCGAAAAGGAAACGCTGACCTCGCGTCTCATCGACCGACCGATCCGCCCGCTCTTTGTCGATGGCTTCAAGAATGAAGTTCAGGTCGTGCTGACCGCGGTCTCCTATGACCTGGAAAACGATCCGGACGTGGTCGCCATGGTCGGCGCGTCCGCCGCACTGGTCCTGTCTGGTGCGCCTTTCCTTGGTCCGATCGGCGCCGCGCGCGTCGGCTATAAGGATGGCGAATACATCATCAACCCGACCGTGGATGAGCTGGAAGAGTCCGATCTCGACCTCGTCGTCGCCGGCACGCAAGACGCCGTGATGATGGTGGAGTCCGAGGCCAAGGAGCTTTCCGAGGATGTCATGCTCGGCGCCGTGATGGCCGGCCATGAAGCCATGCAGCCGGTGATCGACGCGATCATCAGCCTGGCCGAAAAAGCCGCCAAGGAGCCGTTCGAGTTTGAAGGCGAGGATCTTTCCGCCGAACTGAAAGCGATCCAGAAACTGGTCGGCAAGGATATCGAGAAAGCCTACCAGATCACCGAAAAGCTGGATCGTCAGGAGGCCGTCGGCGCCGCCCGCGAGAAGGCCGCGGCAGAACTGGTTGCCACCGAAGAGAAAGAGGGCATGGACGCGCTGGTGTTCAAGTCCGCTTTCAAGAAAGCCGAAGCGGCTGTGGTTCGCGGCGGTATCCTTAAGACCGGCAAGCGCATCGATGGCCGTGGCCTCGCCGATGTCCGCCCGATCCTGGCCGAGGCCGGCGTCCTGCCGCGCACCCATGGTTCGGCGCTGTTCACGCGCGGGGAAACCCAGGCCCTGTGCGTCGCCACGCTCGGCACCAGCGATGATGAGCAGTTCATCGATGCGCTGGGCGGGACCTACAAGTCCAAATTCATGCTGCACTACAACTTCCCGCCCTATTCGGTCGGTGAGACGGGCCGCATGGGGGGCACCAGCCGCCGCGAGACCGGCCACGGCAAGCTCGCCTGGCGCGCGCTTCAGGCCGTGCTGCCGAAACCGGAGGACTTCCCCTACACGCTGCGCCTGGTCTCGGAGATCACCGAATCCAACGGCTCGTCTTCCATGGCGACCGTGTGCGGCAGTGCGCTGGCGATGATGGATGCCGGCGTGCCGATCACGCGCCCGGTCTCGGGCATCGCCATGGGCCTGATCAAGGAAGAGGATGGTGTGGCCGTACTGTCGGATATTCTCGGCGACGAGGACCATCTTGGCGATATGGACTTCAAGGTGGCCGGCACCAGCGAAGGCATCACCTCGCTGCAAATGGACATCAAGATCGCCGGCATCACCCGCGATATCATGTCCACGGCGCTCGAGCAGGCCAAGGGTGGGCGCGAGCACATTCTCGGCGAAATGGCCAAGGCACTGGATACCTCGCGTGACCAGCTGTCGGAAAACGCCCCGCAAATGGAAGTGATCCAGGTGCCGGTCGACAAGATCCGCGACGTGATCGGCTCGGGCGGCAAGACCATTCGCGATATTGTCGATACCACGGGCTGCAAGGTGAATATCGAGGATGACGGCACGGTACAGCTGGCTGCGCTCGACCGGGCCTCCATCGATGCTGCCAAGAAGCGCATCCGCGAGCTGACCGCAGAGCCGGAAGTTGGCGAGATCTATGAAGGCACCGTGGTCTCGATCAAGGATTTCGGCGCCTTCGTGAACTTCTTCGGCCCGAAGGACGGCCTGGTCCATGTCTCGCAAATGGCCAAGGAACGCGTCGGCCACCCCAAAGACCTGGTCAAGGAAGGCGACAAGGTGTTCGTAAAGCTGGTCGGTTTCGATGATCGTGGCAAGGTGCGCCTGGCCATGAAGATGGTCGACCAGGAGACCGGTCAGGAACTGACGGGTTCGGATGAAGAAGAATAGTTTGCCCGTATAAGGACAAACAAGAATTCTTGAAATTTGGACAAGGCCGCCGCTTCCGGCGGCCTTTTTCTATGATTTTTCCACATATTCGTCAGATACAATCCAAAAGCCGCATACTGTAATCCGAACAAGGAATTAGCTATTTCGTTCTGTATACTGATTATAAAAATGTTCCGCAACCCGGATGGAATATGATTGACAAAGCGATGAAGCGAGATCAGCTTCCTCGTTATGTTACAGTTTTATGACAAACCCTTTATCCTTTCTGCGCTGGCTCTTGCGGCGTTGGGGGGAGCAGCCCAGGCCACTACGGCCGATCGAGAAACCGAGCCCATTGCTTGTGATCTCAGCAATGGCTTTGCCAGCAACGTTGAGGCCTATCTCGGCGAATCAACCGCCTGCCTGTCAGCGTTGGAAGCCGACGAAGTCACCGCAGTCGACACGCGTATTCGCGCCCTGACCGAGCGCCATCGTGCGCGTTACAATATGGATCCGCTGGCCCAGCGCACCAGCCTGGACGCAGCCGCGCGGGCCCACGCAATGGACATGGCCGCACGTGGCTATGCCGATCATGTTTCTCCGGAAGGCCTGGACCATCTTGACCGTGTAAGACGGCTCGACCGCGCCGGCCTCTATGGCGCCATGGGCGCAAACATTACCATCGTCCCCGCCGGCACCGACCCGATTGATGCCTTCAATGCACTGATCAGTGATCCCGTGAACGCGGAAAATCTGACTCGCGGTGTATTCACCCATGCCGGTCTTGGCGTCGCACAAGCCGACAATGGCGATCTGTACATTGTTCAGGTCCTGGCTCAGCTGGACGGTGAGCTTAACCGCCCCGCCCCGCTCTCGCTTGCCCACTCAGTGCGCCTGAACGCCAATTTCGCCAATGCCCGCTTCGAACATACCGGCTGGCGCGTAGAAACCGGTGACGCTGTTCGCCTGGCAAGTGGCGGCACACGGGGGATCAGTTCGCGCCGTTTGGAAGGCGAAACTGGCCTGATCGAAATTGATGCACGTCTTGGCACCGAGGTGTTCGCCCTTCGAGGGCCCGCCATCAGCTTGCAATAGCGCGCGTCTCATAAGGTTCTGCCGACGGCCGGTCACCCCCTGACCCCTTGTCGGCAGACACTGGGGTGCCCGGCCGACCCTCGACAAGTGGCCGGGCACCCTTTCCTTTTTTAGGGGCTCTGGATCGTTTGCTCACGACCGGCTAATGAGCAGGATGCATGCGGCCACCACACCTTTTCTCCTTGCCCTCTCGGGCGGGTCCGGTTCGGGAAAGTCCACCCTCGCGGATGCCTTGATCGAACGGTTCGGTTCGGTCCGCGCCGTTCTGATCGGAGAGGATGCCTATTACCGTCCGATGTCGGATTACGGCGACACCGATACCGCCGAGGCCCGCGCTGCAATCATCGAGAGCATTGATTATGACAGCCCGGAGGCGAAACAAGCCTCGCTGTTGCGTTCAGACTTAACGGCCCTGAAAAGCGGAAACTCCGTAAACGCACCAATCTACGATTACGCGCGCCATGACCGGTCAGACAAGACCCAACACATCGCGCCGGCCGACATTTTGGTGCTGGAAGGCATCCATGCTCTCTCAATCCCGGAAATCACACCATTGATCGATCTGTCCGTATACGTCGACACGCCGGACGATCTGCGCCTGGCGCGCCGTTTGCGCCGCGATGTGCTGGAGCGCGGGCGCACGGTGGAAAGCGTGCTGAGCCAGTATCTCTCCACCGTACGTCCGTCCCATTATCGCTATACTTTCCCGACCAAGTTCCAGGCCGATCTCGTAATCGCCGATGAAGGACTGCCAGCCTATGGCCATGTCCGTCCGACGCCAGCGGCGATCGAGCGCATGTTGGCGCCCGTGCTAGAGCGCCTTGCCCATGCAGGGATCGCGCCCTAGCGCCGGTTGCAGTGCGGGCGAGAGAACGCCTGCGCGATCGGCAACCAGGTCTATTCCATTGGCCGGGCATAGAGCGTCACCCAGGTGCGCGGCCAGGCCATGATCTGAAAGCTTGGCGCCCCTTCCGTGATCAGGGTCTCCGATTGGACAACAAAGCCCATTTCCGCAAGCCGGGTCTCGATCATTCGCTGGCTGTCCTCTGAGCAGAACGGACGGATGAAGGCGATCTGCGCGGCCTCACCAAAAGCTTCCTCAAACCCGCCCGTGACCAGCCAGCCCCGGCCCATGAAGGCGTCGACCTCTTGGGCGGTGGAGCTGCCATAGCGACTCATCGACATGCGCGCAGCCTGCCAATAATCCGGCCCCGGATAGCGCATCAACCCGCCGCGCTGATACATATAGATCTCCGCCTCAGGCCGGGCATACCAGGTCGCGCTGGTCGACATGTCGATACAATTGAGCACTGGCGCATCGCCATAGCCGGCCGCATCCACATGCGCAAAGGCGGCGTCGAAATTCTCCGGCTTGATCAGATTGGCAAGATGGTGCCCGCTGGAGACCAAACCCGCCAGCACCAGCAGGCCCGCCACGCCATAACGCAAGCGCAGGCCCGGCAGAACTGAGATGGCAATCCCCGCGGCCAGATACACGCCGAGCGTCGCCGGGATCAGCGTTCGCGCCCCGATCAGGGGCCGGTCCAGACTGAGCAGGAAAAGCAGAGCCGGATAGATCACAAACAGTCCGGCCATGGTCAATGCCAGCGTCCGCCGCCCGCCAAGCCAGGTCAGCGCCAGGCTCGCCGCCGCAAGAGCATAGAGGATGGGCGCAAAGAGATTGTCGAAGCCACCAAGCCCCGGAAAGGCGGTGATCGTCTTGAAATACCAGATCGACTTGATGATCGATGTGGGCTGGTGAAGGCCTGCAAAACCGAGATTTGCCGGAATCTGCACCAACCAGGGCAGGCTGAGAAGGAACAGGATAATATTGCGCACGAGCCACTCGCGGGCAAAGCGCACCCCGCCGCCAGCCATCAAACCGCCGGCCAGACTGGCAAAACCAATTGCCGCCATGGCGAGCAGGCCCAGAATATGAGCGTAAATCGCGACCAGGCCGCCAATCACATAGAGCAGGGCATAGCCGCGCGGGCTGCGCCGGCCTGGCTCAACCTGCCCAATCCCGCCCCAGGCCGCAACGGCCAGGCCAAACAGGACCAGCGAGTACATCCGCGCTTCCTGGCTATAATAGATATGGCCCGTGCACAGGGCGAGTAGCAGCCCGGCCAAAAGCGCCGCGCGCAGGCTGACAAGATCACGCAGCATGGCCATGACGACATAGACTGTCGTAATTCCGAACGCGATGGCCGGCAGACGCGCAACGGCCGGGTCCGGGAAGATCTGTTGCCACAGATGCTGGATCAGAAAGTGGAGGGGCGGGTGATTGTCGACCCTGTCCAGGAAGATCGCATGCGCCGGCAGCTCCGCCAGGCTCAACGAAATCGCCTCATCCATCCACAGCGAGGGACCATTGAAGTTCCACAGCCGCAGAAGCGCGGCAAACGCCAAAATGCCCCAAAAGACATAGCTCAAAACCCGGGCATCTTCCGATTGCCCGGCCTCAAGGCCTTGTCTCATGCGGGTCCATAGCGCCATCAAGGCTCAATCCCTTCGGCTTCCAACTGGGAGCCGAGCAAAAACCGAGCCATGGGCTAGAGTTGGCGCTACTCTTCAGATGGCTCGGGCACACCGACTGCATGGAAACCGGCATCGACATGCATCACTTCGCCGGTGATGGACTGGCCGATATCAGACAGCAGATAGAGCGCCGCCCCGGCCACGCCTTCCATCTTGGTATCTTCCTTGAGCAGCGACCATTCACGGCCCGTGCCCATCAACGACTTGCCGCCACGAATTCCGGCCAGCGAAAGTGTGCGCATCGCCCCGGCGGAAATCGCATTGACGCGAATGCCCTGCTTGCCGAGATCACGGGCGGCATAGCGCGTGGAGGCTTCCAGCGCTGCCTTGGCCACGCCCATCACATTATAGGACGGAATGGTGCGCTCTGCGCCGAGATAGGTCATGCAGATCATCGCCCCGCCATTCGGCATCAGCTCGGAGCCCCGGCGAGCGCAATCGATGAAGCTGTAGACCGAAATATCCATGGCGCGGCGGAACCCCTCGCGCGAGGTTTTCTCGACCATAGAGCCCATCAACTCCTCCTTGCCGGCAAAGGCGATGGAGTGGACCAGGAAATCGATCGTGCCCCACTTGTCCTTGATGGCGGCGAAAGCGGCATCCATGCTTTCATCATCGGTGACATCGGCCGGGATCATGGTGTCCATGCCGATCGATTCCACCAGCGGGCGCACGCGGCGCTCCAGGCCTTCGCCCTGATAGGTGAAAGCAATCTCGGCGCCCTGGGCTGCGAGTTGGCGGGAAATGCCCCAGGCGATGGAGTTCTGGTTGGCCACGCCCATGACGACGCCGCGCTTGCCAGCCATCAAATTGCCTTCCGGCATGTTCCAATCGTCGGCCATGGGCCTTGCCTCCTTGAATTTGATCTTTTGCCACGGGCTATGCGCGCTGGGCCTGCCCGTCAATGGCGGCGTGTATCTGGCCTGCGCTCAGGTCACGCCGTGCGCAGTGCCCAATCCACATCCGCGCGCGCCACCATGAACTCGACAAAAGCGTCCACCATGGACTGCACATCTGACTTCACATGCCCCCGATAGCGCCCGGTAAAGCTATGCTGACTGTCCAGATCCGTGCGCTCCAGATCCCTGGACAGGGACAGCCGCTGGCGGATCGGCGTGGAAAAGGCCCGGTCCGCCCAGTCCGCGCGCAGGGTGTCATAAATCTTCTGATGGCTGCGCGAGCGCGGGGCAAACCGCGTACAGACCACAAATTGCCGGCGCGGCAGGGTGGCATGCTCAACCCCCAGCCAGTCGCTCATGGATGGATGCGCCAGCCAGCGCAGGAACTGATGCACGCCCCAGACCGATAGCGCCTCGGCCAGGGTCGGGGTGACATAATAGTCGGCCAGTTTCAGCGCCGCGCGGCACAGCGCCGAGACATGGGGTGGGCAGTCAATGATAACCAGATCGGCGGTTTCCCGCGTCTCCTTCGTCGCATTCAGGAATTGGTTCGCCAGTTGATCGCCGATTTCGAACCAGCCCTCGCCTGGGCTGCGCTCAAGATGCGGTTCCAGGAAACGCATACCGGGGTGGGCCGGCAAGAGAGAAATCCAGCCACCCGGCTTTCGGCGCTCACGATTATAGATCAGCTCGTCTATGACCGTGGAATTCTTGGTCTCCACCACATCATCAAGATTGGTGTCCATACGCTGGCCAACTGGCAGGAAGGTGTCGAGCACGGCGGAAACCCCACGCCCCTGATTCAGCTCGCGCTGAACTCCGGCACTGGTCAGCAGGGTTTCGGATAAATTGGCCTGAGCATCAAAATCGCAGAGCAGGATGTTCAACCCATAGAAATAGGCCAAACCCTCGGCAAGCATCAGCGCCGTGGTCGATTTGCCCACGCCGCCCTTGAGATTCGCAACGGCCACCACCGGGGGTGCCTTGGCCATGCCAGTTCCCTCACTCTCCTCTGGCAAAGCTATGCAACACGATTGGGCGAAAGGCCAGAGGGGCGGTCTCGTCTTGCGCGAAACTTCCCCCCAGACTTATGCCGCATGCGCTGTTGTTTCCTCGCCCATACGGTTTCCCCGAGCGGGCAAAGCGCCTAGACAGGGCAGGAACCGAAGTACAGGAGTGCCCCATGGAGCGCGAAGAAACGCTGCGCCTTGAAGCGTATTTGAAGGAAAAACTGCATCCCGGCCTGCGCCTTGTGGCGCGCGACAAGACAGATGACAGTGTCGAGGTCTATCTCGGCGCCGAGTTCCTGGCCGTTGTCTACAAGGATGTGGATGAAGGCGAGACCAGCTACCAGTTCCAGATGACGGTGCTGGAAGAAGACATCAAAGGCGTCTGAGCCACCGCATTGTCCAGCCTGGGGGCGAAGACATCCTCCTTTCAGCCCGCGATCTGAAAAAGTGCTTTGACGGCATTGCCGCCGTCGATGGCGTATCCTTTGACCTTGCAGCTGGCGAAACCCTGGCCCTGATCGGCCCGTCGGGCTGTGGCAAGACAACGACGCTGAAACTGCTCAACCGGCTGGTCGAACCAGATTCAGGGGACGTGCGCCTTGGCGGACAGGAGGCCCACGCGGTCAGCGCCCATGCCTGGCGCCGGCGCATGGGCTATGTCATCCAGTCGGCGGGCCTCTTCCCGCATCTGCGCCTGGCGGAGAATGTCGCGGTCACCCCGCGTCTGCTCGGCTGGGATGCAAACCGGATCGAGGCGCAGCTTACACGCCTGTTCGATCTGATCGGATTGCCTTTCGCGGAGTATGGCCCGCGCTTTCCCGCCGATCTCTCCGGCGGCCAGGCCCAGCGCATTGGTCTGGCCCGTGCGCTGGCCGGCGAACCGGAGATCGTGCTGATGGATGAGCCCTTTTCCGCGCTGGATGCGATGACCAAGGACACCCTCATTGAGGATGTGAAACGCCTGCGGGCCGAGCTTGGCTTTGCCGCGGTCATCGTCACCCATGATTTCTCTGAAGCCCTGTGCTTTGCCGATCGCATTGCGGTGATGGATTGCGGAAAGATCGTCCAGATCGGCCCGGCACGCGAGCTGATGTCCAGCCCGGCCAATGAGATTGTCGCGCAACTTCTCGAGGCGCCCAAGCGCACGGCGGCAGCGGTTTCTTCCGCTTTTGAGAGAGCATGATGTTCGCCGAGGAACTCGCCGTCTTCCCGAGCCGCTATGCCGGCCATCTGTTTTTGTCGCTGTCAGCGATCCTCACCGGCCTTGCTGTTTCGATCCCGCTCGGCATTCATGCCGCCAGCCGACCGCGCCTCTCTGGCCCCGCGCTCGGTGTTGCCAGCCTGGTGCAGACCATTCCGGGTATCGCCCTGCTGGCACTGATGGTGCCGGTGATGGGCGGGCGGATCGGCTTTTGGCCGGCCTATGCGGCGTTGGCGCTCTATTCCCTGCTGCCGATCCTGCGCAACACGATTGTCGGCCTGCAGGGCGTGGACGGTGCGCTGAAGGAAGGCGCACTTGGCGTGGGCATGACCGCACGCCAGCGCCTGACACAGGTTGAGCTGCCATTGGCCGGCCCGGTGATCGTCGCGGGCTTGCGCACCGCTTGTGTCTGGGTCGTCGGCGCCGCCACGCTCTCCACACCCGTGGGTGCGGAAAGCCTCGGCAATTATATCTTCCAGGGCCTGCAGACCCGTAATTGGGGCGCGGTGCTGTTCGGCTGTCTGGTCTCCGCGGGCCTTGCACTGATCCTGGATCAGGTGATCCGCCTGTTCGAGCTTTCGGCGGAACGGCGCTCGCGGCGCCTGGCCCTGTTCGGCACGGCGGGTCTCGCCCTGATCCTGGCGCCGCTGGTTCTCACCCTGGGGGGCTCCGGCTCTGGCGAGAGGCTGAACCGCGACTTCAATGTCGCCGCCGAGCCGCTGGCCGGGCGCACCATAACATTGGCGGCGAAGGCTTTTACCGAACAATATATCCTCGCCGAATTGATCACCCAGCGTCTGGAGGCCGAAGGCGCGCGCGTCGATTTGCGCCAGGGCCTGGGCTCAGCCATCGCCTTCGATGCAATTATCCGTGGCGAAGTGGATATCGGCATTGATTATACCGGCACTGTCTGGACCACATTGATGGATCGCGAGGATGTACCCCCGCGCGCGGTGATGTATGCGGAAACCTCTGCCTGGCTGCTGGAAGAGCATGGCGCGCTGGCCTTTGCACCATTGGGCTTTGAGAATGCCTATGCCTATGCGGTGACGCGCGAAACAGCCGCCCGGCTGGACCTTATCTCTGTCGGCGATCTGGCCGGCAAGGGGCTTACCCTGGCCAGCGATCCGGAATTTTTTGGTCGGGCGGAATGGACGCGTACGCGGGATATTTATGGTCTCGGCGCGCTGCGCACGCGCGGCATGGAAAGCACCTTCATGTATGAGGCCGTGGCGAATGGCGAAGTGGATGTCATCACCGCCTACACCACCGATGGCCGGATCGATGCCTATGATCTCGTTCTGCTGGAAGAGCCCGCCGGCGCCTTGCCGCCCTATGATGCCTTCATCATTCTCAGCCCGGATGCCGCTGAGGATCGCGCGCTCCAGGCGGCCCTGGCGCCGCTTGCCAGCGCCATTTCCAGTGAGATGATGCGCAATGCCAATGGCAAGGTGGATCTGGAGCGGGCGTCCGTCCGCCAAGCGGCAGACTGGCTGTCCGATGAGATCGAGCCGTAGGCGCCAGACCCGGTTGTCTATAGCTTGGTCCCAAAGGAGCCTCATGGTGAGCGGAGACGAACCATGGGGCGAGCAGCAGAGATCCGCTCTTGGTTGCCCGCCCTCGCCCCTCGTCTCCGCTCGGGATGAGGGCTCCTCAGGGGATCAAGCTGAATTGGGCCGAACTACCCGGCCAGCAGTCCTGCCTCCCCCTCAAAGGGGTCATGCTCGGCAACAAAATGGCCAGGCGACACTTCGATCAATTCCGCGCGGTATTGCTCAGCATCCGGATCATCCAGGATTTTCGATTTCAAAAACCGCAGCGGCGCCCGGGTGTCCATCGGGCTAGGCAGGTCGCCGACCAGTTTCACACGTTCGCGCGCACGCTCACTGTCCGGGTCCGGCATGGGAACGGCAGAGATCAGTGCGCGTGTATACGGATGGCGTGCCTCTTCATAGATCGCATCGCGGCCCGCCAGTTCCACCACGCGCCCAAGATACAGCACCATGACACGGTGGCTGATCTCGCGCACCACGGAAAGATCGTGGCTGATGAAGATCATCGACAGGCCGAATTCCTTCTGCAGCTGGATCAGAAGATCCACGACCTGAGCCTGCACCGACACATCCAGTGCCGAGACCGCCTCGTCGCAAATCACCAGTTTCGGCTCCAGGATCATCGCCCGGGCAATGCCGACGCGCTGGTTTTGCCCGCCTGAAAGCTCGTGCGGATAACGGTTGATCATTGCCGGATCCAGCCCGACACGCGGCAGGATCTCGCGCACCCGCGCCTCACGCGCGGCAGCATCCAGATGCGGGGAATGCACCGTCAGCGGCTCAGCAATCGAGCGGCCAATGGTCATGCGCGGGTCGAGCGAGGCGAGCGGGTCCTGGAAAACGATCTGCAAATCATCTCGCAGGCCCCGCATCTCAGATTTTGAGGCCTGGGCAATGTCGCGCCCCAGCCAGGCCACCGCCCCGCCCGTGGGCGGCACAAGCTTCAGCACAGCCCGAGCCAATGTAGACTTTCCGCACCCGGACTCGCCCACCACGCCAAGTGTCTCACCCGGACGGAGATCGAAGCTGACCCCGTTCACCGCGCGCAAGGGCTTGGTCTTCGGAAAGAAGGTTCCGCCAATCTTGACCGGGAAGTGCACCTCCATATCCCGCACACGGAGGATGGGCTCGACATCCACAGCCGGCGCGGGGCCGAGCATGGGCCGGCCCTCGCGATTGGGTTGGTCAATACGCGGCACAGCCTCCAGCAACATCCTGGTGTAATCATGCGCAGGCGCATAGAAGATGTCGCGGGCCCCGCCGCGCTCGACAATCTCGCCATGGCGCATCACCACCACACGGTCGCACATGCGCGCAACAACGCCCATATCATGCGTGATCAGGACGATCGACGTACCGGTCTCGCGCTTCAACTCATCCATCAGGTCCAACACCTGGGCCTGCACGGTGACATCCAGCGCGGTTGTCGGTTCGTCCGCAATCAAAAGCTCTGGTCCGCAAACCATGGCGATGGCGATCATGACACGCTGGCGCATGCCGCCGGAAA
The DNA here is from genome assembly GCA_022760335.1 of Hyphomonadaceae bacterium. Taxonomy (GTDB): domain Bacteria; phylum Pseudomonadota; class Alphaproteobacteria; order Caulobacterales; family Hyphomonadaceae; genus UBA5336. The sequence continues at coordinate 34,959 of JALEGE010000101.1, read as the reverse complement.
GTTCATGCGGATACTGATCCATTCGCCGGGCCGCTTCGGGAATACGGACATTTTCGAGCCAGTCCACGCACAGCTTGTTGGCCGCCTCGCCCTTCAGGCCCTTGTGCAGGGCCAGAGTCTCGCGCATCTGAGCGCCCACAGTCATGTGCGGGGTCAGCGAGGTTAGCGGGTCCTGGAAAATCATGGAGACGCGCGCGCCACAAATGCGGCGCATCTCAGCACGGCTGGCCGAGAGGAGGTCTGTCCCGTCAAACCGCATCTCGCCGGTTGCCGTACCATTTTCCGCCAAAAGGCCCATGGCCGCGAGCGCGCTTTGGGACTTGCCCGAACCACTCTCGCCGACAATGCCCAGGCATTCGCCCTTGCCGACATCGAATGTCGTCCCGCGCACTGCGCGCACGGCCCCATCAGGGGTCTGGAAAGTGATGGTGAGATCGCGAACGGAAAGCAGGGGATCTGTCATGGCCATGTATCGGTGATGATCCATGCACGCCTGTCAACTTGTTGCTGCAGACGCTCGCCTAACGTCAGGGTTGAACGCCACATCAGGTCATGGTCATTGTCGATTCAAGCCACCAAGAGCCACTCGGAGGATCTCGCCATGCCTGTGATGAATTTCATGACCCCCTGCATCTTTGATCACGGCGCCCTCGGCAAGCTGCAGAGGACGCTGCAGGGTCTTGGCGCCAGCAAACCCTTCATCGTGACCGATCCCGGCATCAAGGCCGCCGGCCTGCTGGAACGCGTCACCGAAGCACTGAGCGGTGAACCGGCTGGCATCTTCGCCGAGACTTTGCCGAACCCGATCGAGGCCCAAGCGCGCGAGGCAACCGCCCAGTATCAGAAATGCGGTGCGGACAGCATCATCGCCCTGGGCGGCGGGTCCAGCATGGACATGGCCAAGATCGTCGGCCTGATGGCCACCCATGAGGGTCCCTATGAGAAATACGCCGCCAAGACAGGCGGGGCGAAGTATATCGGAAAGATCCCGCCTTTGGTGGCGATCCCGACCACGTCTGGCACCGGCTCGGAAGTCTCTGTTGGTGCCGTCGTCATCCTCGACACCGGCGTGAAGGAGACCATTGTCTCGCCGAATCTGATCCCGGCAACAGCGATCTGCGATCCGACACTGACCCTCGGCCTGCCGGCCCATCTCACCGCCGCGACCGGCATGGACGCAGTCACCCACTGCATCGAAGCTGTTCTGAGCCCGCGCGAGAACCCGCCCTGTGAGGCCATCGGCTATGACGGCGTGCACCGCGCCATCGGCGATGGCTGGCTGAAGCGCGCCGTGACCGATGGCAGCGATGAGGAAGCGCGCTACCATATGATGATGGCGAGCTATGAAGGCGCGCTGGCCTTCATGAAGGGGCTTGGCGGCGTGCATGCCCTCTCCCACGCGGCCGGCCGTCTGCATGAGAAACGCCTGCATCACGGCACGCTGAATGCGATCTTCCTGCCCCATCTGCTGCGCGCGAATGAAGGCGTGGCGGATGCGAAATATGCCCGCCTGCGTTTTGCCATGGGCCTGGCAGAAGGCGCCGATCTGGGCGAAGCGGTCGATCAGTTGAATGCCGATATCGGTATCCCGGCCAAACTTTCAGCGATCGGTGTGGAAGCGAGCGATGGCCCTGGCATTGTTGAAGGCGCACTGAAGGATCTGGCCCATTTCAGCAACGCCAAACCCCTGGACCAGGGCGACTATGAGCGCATCTTCGAAGCCGCGCTCTAACTGAGTGGTTTGAAACTGCCCGCCTGGGCGCGCGCCCAGTCCCGGGCAAGATGTGTGCTGCCGGGGTCCGCCTCCAAGACACCGGGTTCCAGCAAATTGTACGCCTCGTTCAGGGTGCAGGCATTGTCCTCGGTCACGCGGTGCATCACCATTTCAGGGCGCAGTTCACTGGGATGCTCGCAGCCCGCCGCGCCGACCACTTCCATCAACGCCTTGACCGTGTTGCGGTGAAAACTCGCCACGCGCTGGGCCTTGTCAGGGATCACCAGGCCGCGTTGCCGGCCAGGATCGGTCGTCGCGATGCCCGTCGGGCAGGTATTCTCGTGGCAATGCAGAGACTGGATACAGCCGAGCGCGAACATGAATCCGCGTGCGGAGTTTACCCAGTCGGCGCCAATTGCCATGGCCGCTGCGAGCTGGAAGGAAGACACGAGCTTGCCCGATGCCGCGAGCCGCACATCCGGCTTCAGTCCGGCGCCTACAAGTGCATTCCGCACAAGGATCAAGCCATGGCGCAGGGGCATGCCGACATGATCCTGAAACTCTGCCGGCGCCGCGCCCGTACCACCCTCGGCGCCATCCACAAGCATGAAATCCGGCCGGATGCCCGTCTCAAGGCTGGCCTTCATCATGGCCAGGACTTCCCAGCGATTGCCGACACAGAACTTCACGCCCACCGGCTTGCCGCCGGAAAGCTCGCGCAGCTGAGCGAGGAACTCCATCATTTCGATCGGTGTGGAAAAGGCTGAATGAGCGGCGGGTGAAAAACAGGTCTGGCCCACCGGAATGCCTCGCGCCTCGGCAATCTCGGTGCTGACCTTCTCGCCCGGCAACACGCCGCCATGGCCGGGCTTGGCACCCTGGCTAAGCTTGACCTCGATCATCTTGATCTGCGGATCGGCGGCAACATCGCGAAACCGCTGCGGGTCGAATGATCCGTCTGCGGCGCGCGCGCCGAAATAGCCAGAGCCCAGCTCATAGACCAGGTCACCGCCGCCTACCTTGTGATAGCGCGAAACCCCGCCTTCGCCGCTGTCATGATAAAATCCGCCAATGGCTGCACCACGATTGAGCGCTTCGATTGCTCTTGCGCCCAATGACCCGAAACTCATGGCGGAAATATTGAACACGCTGGCCGAATAGGGCTGGGCGGTACCCGGTGCGCCGACGAGAATACGGGGGTCATCAGTATCCGGATGAGCCGCACAAATGGAATGGGCCAGCCATTCATAAGGCGGCTTGTCCATATCGATCAGGCTGCCGAACGGCTCGACAGAGGTCACATCCTTGGCCCGGCGATAAACCATGGCGCGCGTCTCGTGATTGAAGGGCCGGCCCTCGGTTTCACTCTCGACAATATAGGCCCGCAGGAAGGGCCGCAGCGCCTCACCGAGCCAGCGGATCCGGCCCGTCAGCGGGAAATTGCGCCATAGCGTGTGGCGCATCTGCACGAGATCATACAGCCCCAAAAGCGTGAAGATCACCAGCACAGCCAGGACGGCAAAAGCCGGAATACCAGGGCTGAGACTTGCCCACCATGCGGCCAGACCCGCAGCAACAAGAACCAGCGAGAAAGGGAGAAAACGCATCATGACCGAGAGACCCGGCACTTGGCGGGTCTCATTGCGCCGCCGGCGCCGCCGAAATCTGCGAGCTGGCGACCGGACGGCTGAGCCAGCCATAGAGAGACACGAAGAACAACGCCATACCGCATTTTTCTCCCAACTCCTCAAAGGTCGCCAACACATCGCCGATCAACAGCTGCCCATGCGCACCTGGATAGTCAGCATAGACGCCCCGGCTGATGAGCTCAAATCCAGCCGCGCCGGAAATGAAGATCAATCCTGCAATCACAAACCGCCAGCGCAGCGCCGGGTCCAGGCGCAGGAACCAGCGCAGATAAAGCGCGGCGAGAAACAGGCCGAGAAAGCCATAGAGCACCATCCAGTCACCATTCAACAGGCCCGGCGCGCCTTCCACGCGCGTCAGCCGCGTAATGACGCCTTCATGCAGCTTGAAATACTCATCGGCCGCCAGCAGGAGAAACAGCAGTGACAGCCCCCACCAGCTTGCCCGGTCCCAGAGATTGCGCGCCCGCAACTGACCCGCGCACCAGAGCAGATAGCTCGCCCCGGCGATCTGGCAGGCCGCATAGGTCGTCGGCAGATTGCCCTCGCCATCAAAATGGAAGGCGCGCACGAACCCGTTCGTCAACGGAACACCAAATCCATGATGCATTGTGATCGCAAACAGATTCCCCACCAGCAGGCTGGCAATGGCGAGCCCCAGCCCCCAAGTCACCTGCCTGGAAGAAAGCATTGTTCCGAAGGCGGAGGATGTGTGAACAGAACGAGACACGGGGCGCAGTCATCCTTACACGGGAAACAAGGCTTGGTGCCTAGCGCATCAGCTTTAAGCCCGCGTAAACTTGATGAGCCATGCTCTCAAAAAGGCAAAGCCGGGCAGTCTGCCCGGCTTCATCCGTGATCTGAATTTTAGAGCACTCAAGCAGCTTCGGCTTCGCTCTCGACCGCCTTGCTCTGCTTGGGATCGCGCAGGACATAGCCTCGTCCCCAGACGGTCTCAATATGGTGGTCGCCAGCGGCCTTCTGAAGCTTCTTGCGCAGCTTGCAGATAAACACGTCGATGATTTTCAGCTCTGGCTCGTCCATACCGCCATAGAGATGGTTGAGGAACATTTCCTTGGTGAGCGTGGTGCCCTTGCGCAGGCTCAAGAGCTCGAACATCTGGTATTCCTTGCCGGTCAGATGCACGCGCTCGCCATCAACTTCAACAGTCTTGGCGTCAAGATTCACAATGATCTCACCGGTACGGATAATGCTTTCGGCATGACCCTTGGAGCGGCGAACAATGGCCGTGATGCGGGCGACCAGTTCATCCTTGTTGAAAGGCTTGGTCAGATAGTCATCGGCGCCATAGCCAAGTGTCTTCACCTTGGCTTCAATATCGGGATTGCCTGACAAGATCATGACCGGCGTATTGATCCGCGCCATGCGCAGCTGTTTCAACACATCATAGCCGGAAATATCAGGCAGATCGAGATCAAGAACAATGATGTCGTACTCGTAGATCTTTCCAAGATCGACACCTTCTTCGCCAAGATCGGTCGTGTAGATATTAAAGCCGGCGGCCTTCAACATCAGTTCGATACTGCGGGCCACCGCATTATCATCTTCGATCAAAAGAACCCGCATGTTCTCGTCTCCGAATCACTCTGGCGACCAACCTAGTCGCATTCGCTCTGGTGTTAACCTTAAAATGGCAACTCTTGCCAAGATATTAACGTACACGGATTTTCCGCAAAGGTTTTAATCAGTGTGTCCATTTCTAGTAACCCACCGCCGCGGAGGGCGCGTCGGCCATCAGGGCATGGGCAATTGCGATCGCATCCTGCACCGGCTGGGCCTGTGTGTCGGTTGAGATCAGGGTCTTCTGGCTACGGATCGCCTCGCGTACTTTTGGATCCATCATCACCGTACCGGCAAGCGCCGGACGGAAGCCGAGGAAAGTCTGGCAGGCACGTGCAATGGCTTCATAGGTGCGCTGCCCGGAGGCGCGCGTTTCAGCCTGGTTGATGGCGACCACCGCTTCCACATTCGGCGCATAGCCGCGCAGAACCTTGATGAAGGCATAGGCATCCGTCATCGAGGTTGGCTCGTCGGTAATGATCATCAGGCATTTGTCGCAGGCCCGCGCAAGGCGCATGCAGTTGGCCTCGATCCCGGCGCCAAGATCGACGATCACCTGGTCATATTGCAGGGCCAGCGCAGAAAGGCCCGCAGCCAGACGGGCAACCTCTTCCGGCGGCAGTTCGGCGAGCGCGCCTGAGCCAGAACGGCCCGGCAGCACATCAAATCCACCCGCGCCCGCGCCGCCATCGACATGGGTCACCGCATCATCAAGTTCGACCCAGCCGGCAATCACTGCCGCCAGGTCTGTCTCCGGCGCAATGCCGAGCTGAACATCGATATTGGCCAGCCCCAGATCGCCATCGACCAGAAGCGTCCGCTTGCCGGCCTGGGCAAAGGCGCTTGCCATTGTGATGGACATGAAAGTCTTGCCAACCCCGCCTTTGCCAGAGGCGACAGCGAGGATCGAGGCGGGAGCGACGCGCCGTGTGGGCGTGGCTCGTCGATCCATGGATTTGCGAAGCATGAAGCTCATTTAAGCGGCTCCTCTCAGGGCGACCTGACCTGGAGCATCTTCCAGGAGCAGTGCGGCCAGGCGCGATGGCGCGGCCGGGACAAGGCCACCGCCGATGAACGGTGTGGCGGCCAAATGGGAAAAGGCGATCTTGGCGGTCGAGAGCGCGGCCACGGCCCCGCCCCTGCGGCGCACCGCATCCAGCTTGGTCAGGATGGCGCGTTTCACGCCGACCTTGGCGAAGCTGCGTGCAGCTTCTGACAGGTCATCAGGGTGGCCTTCAGCCGACATGACGAGAACCGGCTCGGCATCAATTGCCGCGAGCAGATCCTGCAGCTGGGCCATGTCATCGCTGTCAAAGGGCACAATAGCTGGCAAGTCGATGATGCAGCGTTGACCCAGCTTGCGGGCCTCACGCAGCTGCTGGAACAGCGCATCAGGTGTTCCGGTCACGCGGATCTGGGCCTGTTCCAGCTCCAGATAGGCCGCGAGCTGTGCTCCGCCCGCCGTGCCATCAAGATCCGCGGCGACGGGCAACAGTTCGGCCTTGGCCACCGCGGCCCGGCGCGTGAGTTTTGCCGCAACAGCGGTACGGCCATGGCCGGGCGCGCCCACCAGCACCACATCGCGATCCGGGCGGATCGGCAGCGGGTCGCAGATGATCTGCGCGGCGAGCCCTTCCTGCAGGGCCTGCACCGGGTCGGTGATGGACGGGTCGAGCGTACCCTCCTCGGAGATGCGACGAGCAAACCCGCCTGGCGCACCATGCCAGCTCAGCGCATCCTTCACGCGAGTGCGCAGGGAGGTATCGACAATGCGCGGCGTACCGGGGTCGGCAAAACGGCTCATGAAGAGCGGCTCGTTCGGCACCATGCCGCCGCCCATCTTGTCGGTGGCTGCACGCACTTCCACGCCGCCATCAACCTCACGTTCAGACAGAATAACCGCGTCCTTGCCCATCTCGGCAAAAATCATCGCCTTGGCATCCTGGAAGGTTTTCGCGGCAAACATCTTCATACGCATGAGGCACGGATCCCTTGTTCGATCAGCTACCACTGCCCCAGCAGCAGCCCCGTTTGAGGGGACTATTGCGGGGGAAGTGTTCTTGAATGGTTAACGCCGCGCACAGCGATGTTAGGGAATGTTCGCAGATGGGAATATTCCTGCCAGGCGGCCTGCAGAATGCAGTTTCAACTCGGCCACCCGCTTGCTTCGCGCCCGCATTGATATATCCCCAAAGGATGGCTGGCGACCTGTCTGGAAGCCTGCGGAGCCTGGGAGTAGACTGTGCTGATTATCAATAATGGCGCCCCGAAATCAGGATCAACCTGGATCGGCCAGATCATCAAGCGCACGGGCATCGCCGAGCCACTGCCAGAAGAGTTGCGCAATCCGGGATGGCTCAATCCAAGCTTTCACCCCAACAAGCTGAAGTCCGCGCTGGAGCCGGAGCGGTTCTCTAGCAATCTTATCTTCTGCAAACAGCATTGGCGTGGCGAGTCCATCCATCACAAGATCGCAGGCCAGCCACATGTCCGGATGATCAATATTATCCGGGATGTGCGTGATGTCTGTGTCTCGCGCTATTTTCACGATGTCCGCCATGGCCATTTCAAAGGCTCGATGGATGACTTCTTCTCCACCGGCCAGGCAAGAAGCCGGATTGACGAATATGTCGAGTATCACCGGTTCTGGCATGCCCAACCGCATCCCATCCTGCTCTTAAGCTATGAACGCATGCAGCATGCCTTCAAGGCCGAGGTTCGGCGCCTGTTCGAATTTATCGATCTTGAACCTGCCCGCACCGAGACTCTGCTCAAGCTGGCCAAGCGCAAGACCGATATGAAACGCCAGACAATGACCGGCGAGGGCCATCATCGCCGCAAGGGTGTGGTCGGCGATCACGCCAACCATCTCAGCCCGGATCAGATCGAGACGATAGATGGCTGGCTGAAAGCAAGCGATTATCCGGCCATCAAGCAGAACATGCTGGTCCAGTACCCCATGCTAAAGCGTCATCTTAAAAGCATCGATATCGGGATTCTTGAAACAGCCTGAGCGCGCCCTTTCCCTTTTTGCTCAGGCGCGACTGGGCTGTTCCAGGCGCATGCGCGACCCCCGCCGCGGCTTGAGGCCAAACAGCGGACGCAGCCAGCCGAGGCGGCGGATCACAAACTCGTGCAGCAACAGGCAACCGCCGATCGTGGCCAGCGTGACGCCGGCGAACTCAACCCAGACATTCAGCCCCTGGCGCGTCAGCCAGAAGCCGGCCATCACTGTCAGCGTCTGGTGCAGGATATACCAGGGAAAGATCGCCTCGGTCATATAGGTGAGCGCGCGGCCTGGGCGGTTCAGCCACCGCTGGCCCATGCCGAGAATTGCTGCGATCATCAGCCAGGCATACCAGATGCGCGCGAGCCGGGCCGGCCAGACATAGTCGATGAGCGCGCCATCCTCTGCCATCCAGACCTCCCAGTTTGCCCACACCACGGAAAGGCCCGCCCCCAGCCCGATCGTCAGGCCAAGCGCCCAGGGCCAGGCCCGCGCCACGGCGCGCCAGAAAGCCGGGCTCTTGGCGAAGAGGAAGCCGGTCATCAGGATGGTGAAGCTGTGGGCATGATTGGCCCAATCATTGGCGAGGGCATGGGTTGTCGGAAAATGCGGGTCGAGCAGGACGCGATAGAGACAATGCGGCAGGGCCGGAACCAGCAGCAAGGCCGGCACGCCCCAGCGCCCGCCGAACACGGTTTCGAACACACGCTCGCCCGGCCCGCTTGCCCAGGCCGAGATCACTGGGCCAACAAGCGCCAGGACCAGCGTGTAAACCAGCAGGTAGACGACATACCAGAGATGGTTCCAGGTCGGTGTCGTGATCGAGAATGCCGAGCCGAAATCGAGATACTCGGGATAAAAGCCGAAAAAGCCCTCGCTGATCTCGCCGCTCTCCAGCAGTTGCAGCCAGGACTGCGGCGCCACCACCACGGCCATGCCAAAGATCACCGGCAGGCCGAGCCGCACCACCCTCTCGCGCGCCAGCCGCCCGCCGCCGGTCTTGTCGAGGGCAAAGCGCAGGGCCACGCCGGAAATCAGGAACAACAGGCTGAGCCGCCATGGATTGACCAGCATCATCAGCCACTCGGCCTCAGGCCCGGCATGCACGCTTTTCACATGCCAGTCCCAGGACACATAGAACATGCCGATATGGTAAAAGATGAGAATCCCGAAGGCGAGGATGCGCAGCCAGTCGAGATCATTGCGGCGCGGAGCGTGTGAGGATGAGAACATGACAGGGTTCCTTTTGCGGCGCCCTGGTTTTCTCGCGCGCCACCCCACCCTGTCGCCCGCAATGGGATCAAGTGCGGGCCTTTGGGACAAAACCGGGTGTTGCGGGACGAAACCCCGCCGATTTGGGATGAATTCCCGCACGGCGCGGCTTCATCAAACCGCCCAGCCATGAGATGCACAGCATATGAGCCCGCGCTTTCTCTTCGCCTCCGATCCCGCCGACCGGCGCGCAGACCGGCGCAGCTATCTCATTGCGGCCGGCATCGTGATGCTCTCGCTCATCGTGCGCGGGCTTTCGGTCAGCGATGAAATGGAAAACTCCATCCGCAGCTATTCCGCCATTGAACCCTGGATCTGGGAGACCGCCTCCCATTTCGCCACACTGGTCGCCCTGCCAATCATCCCCCTGGCGCTGACACGTGCTCCGCTGACGGCCTCGACCTGGAAATGGGCCCTGCCGGCGCATGGCCTGGCATTTCTCGCCTTTTCCGTGACGCATATCCTGCTCATGGTCGGGCTGCGCAAGCTTGCCTATTTCGCAGTGATGGACGGGCCATATATTTTCGGCCTCGCTGACCTTTCCACCTGGCTCTATGAGCTGCGGATCGATCTTTTCAGCTATGTCCTGATCAGCCTGGGCTTCAGCGCCAACCGGCTATTGGAACAGGCACGCCTGGAAACAGAAGCCGCGCGCACCGAAGCCAGCACCGGCGGGCGGCTGATGCTGAAATGCGGCGGGCGCACCCTGTTCATTGATCCCGGCGAAGTGCTTCGCGTTCAGGCGGCGGGCAATTATGTCGAGGTGATCACCGCCGGAAAGCCACAGCTCGCCCGCATGACCCTGTCGGAAATGGAGGGCCTGCTGTCGGCCTCAAGCCAGCGCCATGCCCGCGTGCACCGCTCCCATATCGTCAATCTCGATGCTGTGCGTGAGGCGAGGCCAGCCGGCGATGGCGGATTGGAACTCTTTCTTTCAAATGGCGATGTGGTGCCAACCTCGCGAAACTATCGCGGTGCGGTGGATCCGCTGGTCGCCGGCTGAGGCTTCAGTGCACCAGGCGCGTGGCAAGGAAACCGCGTAGAAAAGTCGTCCCTCAAGCGCAATCGGCGTGACTGACAAGCAGCCCTGAGCGCAGTCCATCGCGGAACGCAGTGGAGCGGGGACAAAACAAAGACTCCATACGCAGCCGAGACAAAGCAAGGAGTCTTTCCTGGCCCCTGCCGTGGCATCCTCCGCCTAAAATTGATCCCCCGGATCAATTTTTTAGCGCTAAAGCGCTAACCGGTTTTGAATGGTGCCCCTGGCCCGACTCGAACGGGCACTCCCGAAGGAAACGGATTTTGAATCCGTCGCGTCTACCGGTTCCGCCACAGGGGCAACGGCGCTCTCACTGCCGCAAGCCTGCTCTGACGTCAATTCACTTGGCGCTAACCCGTAGCTGCGATACGCAGCGCCATGACTGATCGCGCCGCGCCCAACCCGCACACTTTGCTGCAATCCATCGAGTCCATGGCCGATGAGGCGGGCGCGGAAGGTTATTCCCTGCGCCAGATCATGGACCGGCTGGACGAGCGCGCCTTCGGGGCGATGCTCTTCGTGCTGGCGTTGCCCTGCTGCATTCCGTTTCTCTATATCGTGCCGCAAATTGTCTCGCTGCCGATGATGGCGCTGGCCTTCCAGATGGCGATCGGGCGCGAAGACCCCTGGCTGCCGGGCAAGCTGGCGGCACGCAAGATCGACAAGGCGGGCCTGGCCAATACCGCGCGGGGAGGGCGCAAGTGGTTCGGTTGGGTCGAGGCGATTGCCCGCCCGCGCCTCACTTTCCTGACCGGCAAGGGACCAGAGCGCGTCATCGGCGCGGTGCTCTGCATTTTCTGCGCGTCCATCCTGGTGCCCCTGCCAATGACCAACACCGTGCCAGGCTTTGCCGTGGCGCTGGCCAGCTTTGGCCTTATCCAGCGCGATGGGCTGCTGGTGCTCGGTGGGCTGATCCTCGGCTCTCTCTGGGTTGGCACGCTGGTCTTCTCAACAGCCTATCTGCTTTCGCTCGGCATGAGCATCACGCCCGACAATATCAAATCACTGCTAGGCCTTTAGCCCTGGCCAATATCATCAACTGCCCGTGATGCGCGCATCGCCGCATTGTGGACACGCCATGGTGTGTTCATCTGCTCACGATGCGAGGTCTGATAACCTTTCTTGAAGGCTGGCGCTGGCCGGCCCTGGCGATCCTGATCGCTGCTGCCATGCTCGCCGCCGCGCATGGCTTTGAGCGCATCATGCTGCTTTATCCCTGCCCGCTTTGCCTGCGCCAGCGCGAGATTTACTGGGCGTTGATCGCCATGGCTCTGGTCGGTCTGGCCTTATGGCGCGTGAGGCCGATTCCGCGTTTTCTGGAAGGGTTGAATGTGCTGGTCGGCCTGGTTTTCCTGTGCGGGGCCGGCATCGCCTTCTATCATATGGGCGTGGAATATGGCTGGTTCCCGGCACCAGCCGGGTGCGCGGTGCCCAGCGCTGAGGACGCCGCGCGCACCGCTACCGGGGATCTCGGCCTCGGCAAACGCATGGCGACCTCCTCCTGCACGGATATCCCCTGGTCTCTTCTGGGGCTCTCAATGGCTGGATGGAATTTGGTCGTATCGGCCCTTCTCGCCGGGATCAGTTTCTACGCAGCGCGCCGTACACGCACGGAAAAACTGCGTACGGCCAGCGCGGCCGAGCTGGATGAGGCCCTGGATTAGAAAAGCGCGGCTGGCCCCGTCGTCGCCCAGGCCGCCAAAAGAGACAGAACGGCGCCGACACTGGCAATCGTGCGCAACCCATCATACCAAACCGGAAGCGCCTTGCGGCTGAGCACATCCCACAGCCAGTGCCCAGCAAAGGCCGCCGCCATGATCGGGAACACCCACGGCGAGGGCGCACCCAACACATAATACAGCACCAGCGCCCAACCGATCAGCGCACCCAGAATGGCAGCTGACATCACGCCCCAGCGCGGCGGGGTCAGCATGGCATCGCTCATCTCCACACCCCAACGCACACCGCCCAGAAAACTCAACACGACCGCACCATAGGTCAGCAGAGTGAGATAGGCCGCTGCCTGGCGGGCAATGTCGCCTTCCAGCGCCCAGCATGCCAGCGCACCGCCGACAAAGGGCATCAGTCCGGCAATGGTCAACGCCAGCGGCGCCGGCGGAATGGCAAATGCACCGGATCTCAGCATGGGTCATCACTCCTTTCACCAGCACACACACCGCTGGTGCACCATGGATATGGGCTCATCAGGCCGGCAAGGTCCATGCCGGCCATCTGTCATCTGTTCACAATAGCGTTTCCGCAAGGTTGCGGGATTTCGCGTGTGGGATGTGACATGACCGAGGAAGAATGGGCCGCCTTCCAGGCCAGGCACGGCGCCGAGTCAGACTGACGCAGCGCTGCAGCCCGGCCTTGGTTTGGCCCCACCCTGCTGTCAGTGTTGAGTGGTAATGATGCTCCGCGCCCTTGCCCTGACAACCCTGCTTTGTGCCCTCGCCTGGTCTGCGCTGGGCGATCATGACACAGCCGAGCCCGACAAACCCTCGCCCTGCGAAACCCTCCAGGATGGCACAGCCAGCTATACGGTGTGCCAGTTTCCGCTGACGCGTTTCGCAATCAGCCTGCATCTCGCCCAGGCTGACGGCACCCTGTTCGGCCAGCCGCTGGCGCTGGAAGCAGAGCTTCGCGAAGCCGGCCATGAGGTGATCGCCCTGACCAATGGCGGAATGTATCACGCCGATCGCCGCCCGGTTGGCCTTTATGTCGAGCAGGGAGAAACCCTCCGCCCGCTGGTGCGCGGGGATGGGCCGGGGAATTTCCAGATGCTGCCCAATGGCGTTTTCTGGATCGAAAATGGTCGCGCCGGCGTGGAAGAAACCGAAGCCTATGCCGAAGCCGTGCGCACGCCTGATTTCGCCACCCAGTCTGGCCCCATGCTGGTGCTGGATGGCGAAGTGCACCCGGCCTTTCGTGTGGCCAGCGACAGTCGGTTCCGCCGCTCTGGCATCGGGGTCAGCGAGGATGGGCGCCATGTCACGTTGGCCATCAGCGAACAGCCCGTCACCTTCCACGCCTTCGCCAGCCTGTTCCGCGACCGGCTGAGCATCGACAATGCCCTGTTCATAGACGGCAAGGTCTGCCGGTTGGATCTGCCCGGTGAAGGCCGTCATGAGCCTGGCCTGCGCATGGGCCCGATCCTGGCCGTGACCGCACGGCCAGTGGAAACTGAACCGGACAGCTAGTTCTGATCGTCCGGCCCATCGGCAACATCGCGCGCAATCTCACCGGCTTCATCGGCAATATCCCGCGCCGCTTCACCCCCGCGCTCTGCCGCCACGCCCATCAGCGCATCCATGCGCGCACCGGCAGCCTCGAACGAGCCTTCGGTAATGCGGAACAAGACCATGATCAGCACGAAAAGCGCCATCAGCAGGAACACAATATTGTAGAACAGTTTTGCCATCACCTGTCTCCTTTTCACCAATTGACGCTTGGCATAGGTCGGAAATTCGTCAGTCTTGTGTCAGGACATCTAGCATGAAGTCTGCGAGGGGCGAGCATGGTTAAAAAGCTTTGGGGTTGCGCGCTTTTGGCTGGGCTGATGGCCCTGACCGGATGCGCCAATCTGGGCACAGTTCGACAACAGGCCGCCTGCACGCAGGTCTCCGGACAGACCCTGCGTCTGGACGGGTATATCGATGAAGACATGGCCGCCTGCGCCAGCGCGCTGCTGACCCCTGGCGTCACCCGAGTCGTGGTCAACAGCCCTGGTGGCCTGACCGGGCCCGGGCGCGAGATTGCCCGCAAGATCGCCGAAAATCCGCGCACCCTGGTAATTGACGGGCGTTGCACCTCCTCATGCGGAAATTATTTCGTGCCCGCCGCCGCCCGGCTGCAAGCCACGCCGGGCAGCTATATTGGCCTGCACGGCACGCCCGATCCCGGCACCGACGCGTTACAGTTGGCCAGCCAGCGCGCTGAATGGGACGCCGCCGTCGCTGCCGGGGAAATGAGTGCGCAAGAGCGCACCGCCGGCGAGGCCGCCTGGCAGGTGAGCAGCGCAGTAATCTTCGCCGATGAAGATGCGCTGGCCGCCGAACTGGGCATCCGGCCGGGCTGGCGGCTTTACCGCGCCGAGGGTTGCGCGGATCCGGCCCTGTGCTTCCTGACCCATTTCACTGGTACGCTGCGCCCGCGCGAAACTCCGCTGACCGGTCAGGCCATGATGATTGTCGAACCGGACATGCTGGAAACCTGCCTGCCCAATCTCGATCCAGGCAATTATCGCAGCGTATTTGAAACCACGGTGACCGGAAATCCCGCCCGCATGGCCGAAATCGAAGCGGCGAGTGGCCTGTTCTCGGGCACGCTGGCCTGCAAATCCCCAGATGAAGAGCCCGCCTCATGATCCTGTATGGCCTGAAAAATTGCGACACCTGCAAGAAAGCGCTCAAAGCTCTCGAATCCGCCGGAAAACCAGCCGATTTCGTCGATATTCGCACTGACGCGGATCTTTCCACCAAGGTGCCAGCCTGGCTGGAGGCCGCGGGGGAGAAGCTTCTCAACAAGGCGTCAACCACATGGCGCAACCTGCCTGAAGAGCAGAGGACCAAAGCCGAAAGCGACCCGGCCAGCCTGCTGATCGCCAATCCGACCCTGATAAAGCGCCCCGTCATCGAGACAGGCGGCGAGATATATGTTGGCTGGAAAAAGGATGTCCAGGCGGCGCTAGTCTAGCTTCAGGCGCCGGGCCAGTCTGGCCTGAATTGCCGGCCAATCCTCCGGGATTACGGAATAATACACTGTGTCGCGCGAGCGCCCGTCATGCAGCAGCATGTGATTGCGCAGCGTGCCCTCAAACCGCGCACCCAGCTTCTCGATCGCGGCGCGCGAGCGGGCATTCTTGCTGTCGGTCTTGATCTCGACCCGCCGGGCGCCCCAGTCAAAAGCGCGCTGCAAGAGCAAATACTTGCAGGCCGGATTGACCTTCGTGCCGCGCGCAGCCGCACTGTACCAGGTGCCGCCAATCTCCACCCGCTTGTGGCGTGTATCCACCGCCAGGAAACAGGTCGCGCCAACCACTTCGCCGCGCCAGCGCACCACATGATGCACCTCATCAGGCGGGCAGTGTTCATCGACAAAGCGCGGCCAGAATGTCTCGAAATGCGCGCCATCTGCGCGATAGGTGTACCAGGTCCAGGTTTCGGAGCTGTCTGCAGCGCGGCGCACTTCTTCCCGGTCTGCCTCCACGGGGTGGGACAGGCTGACATCACCAAGGAAAAGACCCGGCGCGGAAAGCTCAACGGTATCACTCATGAAACTCGCCATAGCGCCGAACGCATTCAGAGGCTATGTCCATCGCCCCCAACAGGACCGATCCCATGCCCCACTATGCTTCAGACGCTGAAATCGCCCGCCTTGCCGAGGGCTTTCTCGATCACTCTCTGCCCAAGGAAAGCTGGACCCATGCAGCCCATTTCGCCACCGCACTGTGGCTGCTCTCCACACGCGGCGCCGCGACCTATACCGAGATGCCCGGAATGATCCGCAGTTATAACGAGGCCAAGGGCGGGCAGAACACCGACACGGAAGGCTATCACGAGACCATCACCCAGGCCTCCCTGCGCGCGGCCGACGCGGCGTTGAAAACCGCCGCACAGGGCACACCCCTGGTCGTGACACTCGAAACGCTGCTCACCGGACCCTGCGGCGCGCCGGGCTGGCTGCTGGACTACTGGTCGAAGGACTGCCTGTTCTCGCCCGAAGCCCGCCGCGACTGGGTCGCGCCAGATCTCGCGCCCCTGCCTTTCTGAACCGGTCTCACATCAGAGCAAACCAGAGACACGCCCCTGCCGTCACCAGCATGACCAGCAATGTGCCCAGCGTGCCGGCAAAGCGTCCGAAACTGGTGCCGGAATTTCGACCAAGACCAAGGGCATGCAGCAGACGCGTCACCACCAGGCTGGCACCCAGAGCATGGATCAGGGCCAGCGGTGCGCTGAGCCCGGCCAACGCGAAGATCCCGATCAGGGTGATCGGTACATCCTCCACCGCATTGGCATGGGTGCGCATGGCGCGAATGAGACTGTCATTGCCACCATCGCCGATCGTGATCTTTGCACCGCCCCGCGCGCGCCCGGTATTCACCTTCAAGGCCAACAGCAAAAGCACCAGCAGGCCGGCATAAAGTGTCGCCGCTTCAAATTGTGTCATCTCGATTTCCTCCCACCACTCTTTTCCAATGATTGCGCACGCGCTTCAATCTTTGCCGCCTTTGAAAGCCGCGAAACGCGCGCCGGATAAGCCCCCTAGGAAGCCGCGCGAATATCTCCTAAGGTAATACAAATCCGAGGGGCGCGTCTGGAAGCGCTGAGATCGCTCTGTCACCGAGCGAGCACCCTTTGAACCTGATCCGGATCAAACCGGCGTAGGAACGGAGTGAAGAATTGACGCTGACAGAATACAATTCCTTCTGCGAGTCCCTGCCCCACAGCCACCATGTGGTACAATGGGGTGATAGTCATGTCTGGAAGGTGGCCGGCAAGGTCTACGCGATTGGGGGGCTGGAGGGCGAGGCGCTTGCGCGCTGTTCCTTCAAGGTCAGCCCCATGAGCTTTGAGATCATGAAAACCCAAGCCGGCCTGCGCGGCGCGCCGCATCTGGCCTCGCGCGGGATGAGCTGGATCCAATGGTTCAGCGACGAGACGCTTAGTGATGACGAGCTGAAATCCTACATCGCCGGCAGCCACGCCCTTGTCGCGGCGGGCTTCAGCAAGAAAAAACAGCGGGAACTCGGCTTCCTGCCGGAAGCGTGAGGCAGCTATGAGCATCTCCGCCCTGACACCTGATTGCCCAGCTCCCGTGCGTGCCGTTCTCGACGCCTATCCGCCATCCGCGCAAGCCCTGATCGGCAATATCCGAGCCCTGGTCTTCGAAACCGCCGCTGACCTGCCGGAGGTCGGCGAAGTCACCGAAACCCTCAAATGGGGCGAGCCGTCTTATCTCAACAAGGCCGGCACCACGATCCGCCTCGCCTGGTCCGCCAAGCGCCCGGATGTCATCGGCCTCTTCGTCAATTGCCAGACCACACTGATCGATGCGTGGCGCACGCAATATGGCGATGTGCTCAATTGCATCGGCAATCGCGAGATTCGCTTACCCCTGGACCAACCGCCCCCCGAAGCGCCGCTGCGCCACTGCATCGCCATGGCGCTGACCTATCACAAGAGAAAGTCCGCACGATGAACAAACACACCCCCCAATCCGAATTCGCCACGCCCACCGTGACCACCGGAGCGCTGCCAAGCTCGCGCAAGGTCTACACCCATCCCAAGGCGGACCCCACGCTCGCCGTACCGCGCCGGGAGATCGACCTGCATCCCAGCGCCAATGAGCCGCCGGTGCCGGTCTATGACACCTCTGGCCCCTATTCCGACCTCAGCGTCGAGATCGATGTCGAGAAGGGCCTCGCCCGCCCGCGCACGGCCTGGGTTCTAGAGCGCGGCGGCGTGGAGGCCTATGAGGGCCGTGAGGTGAAGCCGGAGGATAATGGCGGGGCCACCGGCAAATATCTCGCCCGCGAATTTCCCATCCGCCACAAGCCCCTGCGCGGCTTGCCCGAAAAGCCGGTCACCCAATACGAATTCGCTCGCGCAGGCGTGATCACAAAAGAGATGATCTATGTCGCCGAGCGGGAAAATCTCGGCCGCCAGGAAATGCTGGAAGGCGCGGAAGAAGCCATCGCCGCCGGGGAGAGCTTCGGCGCCGAAATCCCGCCCTTCATCACGCCGGACTTCGTGCGCGAGGAAATTGCGAAAGGCCGCGCCATCATCCCGGCCAATATCAACCATCCGGAGCTGGAACCCCAGATCATCGGGCGCAATTTCCTCGTCAAGATCAACGCCAATATCGGCAACTCCGCGGTGGCCTCCAGCGTCGAGGAGGAAGTGGAGAAAATGGTCTGGGCGACGCGCTGGGGCGCCGACAATGTCATGGACCTCTCCACCGGCCGCAACATCCACAACACCCGCGAGTGGATCATCCGCAACAGCCCCGTGCCCATCGGCACGGTGCCGATCTACCAGGCGCTGGAAAAGGTGAACGGCATTGCCGAGGACCTCACCTGGGAGGTCTATCGCGACACGCTGATCGAACAGGCCGAGCAGGGCGTGGATTATTTCACTATCCATGCCGGCGTGCGGCTGGCTTACATCCACCTCACCGCCAAGCGCGTGACGGGCATCGTCTCGCGCGGCGGCTCGATCATGGCGAAATGGATGCTCGCCCATCACACAGAGAGCTTCCTCTACACGCATTTCGAGGAAATCTGCGAGATCATGCGGGCCTATGATGTCAGCTTCAGCCTCGGCGATGGCCTGCGCCCCGGCAGTATCGCAGACGCCAATGACGCGGCACAATTTGCCGAGCTGGAAACCCTCGGCGAGCTAACGAAAATCGCCCATGCCAAGGGCTGCCAGGTGATGATCGAGGGGCCGGGCCATGTGCCCATGCACAAGATCAAGGTGAATATGGACAAGCAGCTGCGCGAATGCGGCGAGGCGCCCTTCTACACGCTCGGGCCGCTTACCACCGATATCGCACCCGGCTATGACCACATCACCAGCGGTATCGGCGCGGCGATGATTGGCTGGTTCGGCACGGCCATGCTCTGCTATGTGACGCCGAAGGAACATCTCGGCCTGCCCGACCGCGACGATGTGAAAGTGGGCGTCATCACCTATCGCCTCGCTGCCCATGCCGCCGACCTCGCCAAGGGCCACCCGGCCGCGCAGGTGCGCGACGATGCGCTGTCGCGCGCGCGTTTTGAATTCCGCTGGGAAGACCAGTTCAACTTGGCCCTCGACCCGGAAACCGCCCGCGATTTCCACGACCAGACCCTACCGAAGGAAGCGCATAAAGTGGCCCATTTCTGCAGCATGTGCGGCCCGAAATTCTGCAGCATGAAAATCACCGCCGAAGTCCGCGACTACGCTGCCGGCATGAGCGACAATGAAAAGGCGGACCTTGAGCGGCAGGCCAAAGAGGCGGAAGAGGGGATGAAGGCCAAGAGCGCGGAATTCATGGCGCAGGGGGCTGAGATTTATGTGGAGCGGGAGTGAGGTTTAGCCAATAAGCTTGATGTTGGCGGCTTTTGTGCCCGTAGCTAAATCTAACTGTGGAATGTGAGAATCGGCTGAACCGACAAGTTTCAGACCAGTCACTCCTTGCTCGAAACACTTGTCGAGCGGCTGCTTTGCGCCAATCGCGGCGTAGAAGCTAGCGGCAAAAACTATTGCTTCGGTGTCGCCAACTGAGTCGTTCATAGAAATGACTGCGGGCACTACTTCCAGTAGCGCTTTCACTCCTCCCCCAGTATTGCAGCCGTTGAGGATTACTAGAGATGGAGGTGTGGACGTCCCTCTCAGCACGTCTCTGAATAGGTCGAACGAAAGGAATTTTCCGCCATCATTCGCAATGTCGGTCGTGTCGAGCTCAATGCCGTCGACGTCGGCATGACCTGAAAAATGTACAATGTTGGGTCGAAGATCATTTAGACCCTCGACGAGATTTTTTGCGCTGGCCGCGGGGCGCGCATGCACGTTAATTTGGTCTCGATACTTCGAACGTTGAATGTGTTCCTGAACATGTGAGATCTCTTTGTCCACGCGCAGTCGAGTTGATGTTGCGGGACTCGCCGTTAGATAAAGAACATTGCACTGACGGCCTGCTTTTTGTGAGTTTGATTGTCGAGCGGATCGCTTAGAGTTCGATGTAGCGGTCACTTGAGGCGACCTCTTAGTGGGGCGCGAAGACTCTGCTTTTGATCGGTTGATATCGCGCCTGATGTCGCCGGCATGGTTTCTGGGAAACTCCGATTTGCCGTAGATGGTTTGTCGTCCAGAACCACTAGAAATACGTCGAAGCGCACCCTTATTCGCCATCGCGCGAGCAGCCTTTGAAGTGGCGCTGCGGGTTAGACCAGAACGTTCAGAAAGCTCGTCAACTGTCCATTTGGTTTTGTTGCTTGAGTATACGGTCTCGAATATCGTCTTGTAATTCTCCGATCGGCGGATGAAGTCGGTGTAGTACTCCAGAACCTCAGGAAAGTTGGAGGCGGCGTCATTCACTTGGATGGCGTTCATCGGTTACCTCCCCATCATTCCTTCTGTTTATCTTTGGTGGCGAACATCCGACTGATGCTTGCCTGACTCACGCCTATCGCAGCCGCTACTTTGGACTGCGAGTGGCCCTCGCTAATAAGTCTGAAAACGAGAAGCTTCTTAATTGCCTCGAGGTCTTTCGAAATCTGTTCTAGGCTTTTGTCAGCCATTGTTACGTTCCTTCCGAATTGCGGCACCTAGCCCTTTCGGTATCATTCGGCTGAGTGTTGCATCGCTAACGCCAAGCATTGCCGCAATATGGGTTTGCTTCACGCCCTGATGGAGCAGCTGCAATATTTGCAGCTTTATAAGAGCATCGGTTCCCATTGACTGGGGACGAGGTGATTGTTCTTCACTCATTCGGAGGCAACTCCCCAGCTTTTCTGGCATTCGACAGAGCGACACTGACGGTGTTGCGCGTCGTGCCCAAAATCTGCGCTATCTCTTTTGACTCAAAACCCGCTTTCGCCAGAAACAGTGTTTTCTCTTTCTGGCTCTCCAAGTTCGACACGAGAGATTGCGCTTGCAGTCGCACGAGCATGTCGAGGCGTCTCAGAATTTCATCATTGACCGATTGCATGCTCAATCCTCGATCTGCGTTTCGGGGATCGGGTAGACGTGCAAGGGAAGTTCACCTTTTTCAGTCGCAACCTTCACTACAATTCCTACGTCGATCCATCGCTTCACCTGCTTGCTAAAGTTGCCCTTATCGAGCCCCACAGCATCAGCGATCTCCGACTGCGTCTTACTGCCATCACAAAGATTGAATGCCTTTGCTTGCTTCGCCATGCCGCTTCTGGGGCAAACTAGCTTGTAAAGCTCACCTGGCGGGAAGCTTTGCCGTGCTACGGTTGAAAGGATTGCCTTAAGCAACACTTCTTGGTTGAACATTTCATCACCCAGCTTTCAAAAATTTTTGAACACATGGGGAACAGTGAGCGGAATTCAATAGACAAAATTCACAATCTTCAGAATCGATAACATTTTGAAGATGCATGATTCAAAAAAAAACATGTTATATCTAAGTATTATTGGGAAATCAATTTTAGTCGTTATCGACGTTTATCGCCGGTGAATTGGCGAACCAAGCAAACGTCGCTACGCTCCGTAGGGTGCATGGAGCGGAGCGATATGCACCAATCATCCTTGCTGCGCGAAACGATGGTGCATATCGGCCTTTGGCCTCCATGCACCCTACGCTGATCGCAAATTTGCTAGCCCAAAGTCCGCATTCTGCGTACCTTCTCATTATGAGCGACACATCCCTCCTTTCCCGCATCACGATCGAGCCCGGCAAGATGGGTGGGCGGCCCTGTATCCGGGGGATGCGTATTCGGGTGATGGATATCCTGGAAAATCTCGCCGGCGGGGCAACGCGCGCCGAAATCCTTGAGAGCTTCCCATACCTGGAAGACGAGGACATCACCGCCGCCCTGCTTTATGCCGCCAGGAGCACGGATCACACCGTCATCGCCGCGGAATGATCCTCTGGGTCGACCAGAACCTGCCCCCGGCCCTTGCCGACTGGCTCACGGCACAGGGCCACTCCGCCACACATGTAAAGGATCTCGGCCTCGACGCCGTCGATGATGTGGTGATTGCATCGAAGGCGAATACCACAGGCGCAACCATCCTCTCCAAGGATGATGATTTCGCCTCTCAGGGGCCGCCCCCTTCGGTGATCATCCGGCTCGGCAATGTCACAAATACGCGCCTGATCGCAGCCTTTGAGCGGCACTGGCCAAGCATCGAAGCCGCACTGGAAGCAGGCGAGACGCTGGTCGAGTTGACCTGAACGCTGAAATCCGACCCACTTGCCGCCCCCGTCACACTCCCCTCCATGCGTGCTGACACCGAACCGGCCATTCTCTGGGCGTTGGGCTTTTTGGCCCGGTCGCTGGTGGCGATTGCCGGCCGGTTGGGTGGGGTGGTCTTCGTCAGGCGGGATGTGTTCAACCGGTTGCGGCGGGAGCTTGCCCTGTTGGAGGCGGCGGCGCGGCGGGTGGTGTTGCTCATCGCGCTGGTGCGGATGACGGCGCTGGCCACGGCCCGCCCAGCGCCTGCGGCAGCCCGGCCTGGGGCACAGCCGCCAGAAAAGAGCGCGGCTCGCACGCATTCCCCAGGCGGGTTTGCGCTGGTCGAGCCGCTGGCGGATTTTCCCGCGTTAGACACCGCGCCCTGGTGGCAGGATCTGTCGCCGAATACTGCGCCGAAGCCTGCTGCGCCGCTGCTGAAGCGGCTCGCGGCCCTCAGCGCCCTGCTTGAGGATCCAGACCGGGCCGCACGGCGGTTTGCCGGCCTGATCGCACGGATGCGGGCGCGGCGGCTGGGGCGGACCCATCCGTTCAGTCTGGCGCGGCCGGTCTGGCGGGGCAGGGGAGCGGGCGACCTGCTTGCGGCCACGGCAAGCGATCTGGAGGCGCGGGCGCTTTCGGCGCTCGATGCGCTTGGGCCCTGAACCAAGGCGACAGTCAACACTTCCTTTTGGCCCGGACCGGGCCCGCGCCTGCTGGCAGAGATGACATCTGCGTGATCGCCCCGCCGGGCCATTGCGCCGGGCGCGCTGGCGACTAAGGCTGTAGTCGATAGAAAAGGGAGGATCCATCCATGCGCCTGTCCATACTGGCCTTGCTCGCCGCCGCGCCCGTTTTTGCCGCCGGGGCTCAGACGCCTCAGCCGACGCTGGACCTGCACTCGGCGGCGGTGATCCGCGATGCGTGCCTCTCCCATGCGAAGGAAAACAGCCAGATGGTCGCCGTGGCGGTGTGTGACCAGGCCGGGGATATGATGGCGTATGCGCGCATGGATGGCACGCTGCCAGCCGCAGCCGATATCGCCCAGTGGAAGGGCAAATCGGCTGCGCTTTATCAGCGCCCGACGACGGAAACAGCGGAGTGGAATGCGCCGGAAGCCCCGCACATCTCCACCTTCATGGGCGGCCTGCCGATCTTTACCGGGGATGGCGCGCCGCTGGGCGGGGTGGGCGTGTCCGGCGCGCCGAGCGAGTTTGATGAGGCCTGTGGCGGTATCGGGATCGAGGCGGCAGAGCTGTTCTCGGCGCGACCGGAAGCAGGCGCAGATTAGGTCGATTTCAGCAAATGCGGCTTCGCTCCGCAGCCCGCGCACCTTTGACATATAAGTCACGCGCGCAGGCGTTATTCCACCAGAACTCGAAATGTGCTCGACAAAACGAATACTACACTTCTAAGCAGGTTGGTGGCTGGTTTGACCTGCTCATGTTGTATTTGGGGGACATTGAAATGAAACTGAAGCTTACACCGCTCGCCCTGGCGTCTGCGGCCGCAATAATGTCGGGCGCGGCTAGCGCACAAACGGCTGTGCCGAGCAAGCCGACCTTTCAGCCGAAGAGCTATTTCGATGCCGGCGCGAACTTCGTCATGTTTGACGGTGATGCACTGTCCAATCCCGATGGCGAGTATAATGCCATGGCTCTACAGGGCCGGTACGGCTACAAGTTCACCTCGATTTTCAGCGTTGAGATGGATATCGCCGTTGGCGTCTCGGATGCAGAAGCCGATGACAATGTGTTCCTGACCACTGACACGATTTCGATTGGCACACTTGCCGGCCTGTATGGCCGTGCCGGCTTCAACCCGACCGACCAGTTGCACCTGTTTGCCAAGGGTGGCTTTGTTGGCGGCGACATCGAGATCGACATTGTCGATCAATTCACGGGCCAGTCGCTGGCCCAGGGAGAAGGCGGCGTCAATGGCTTCGGCGTTGGTCTCGGCTTCGAAGTCAACGCAACCGATACCGTGTTTCTGCGAGGCGATTACACACGCTATGACACCGAAAGCGATGGTGGTTTCGAACTGAAGGCTGACACATACGCTCTGGCGGTCGGCATCCGGTTCTAACTCGATTTCAACATCGCATAGAGTTCATCCTTCAAGACCATGCGCTGTTTTCGCAGATCGGTCTGGGCCTCGTCACTTGCTGGCTGCAGGTCGGTTTCGATGCGGTGAATCTCGCGGTTTACCCCGTGATATTCATCAGCGAGGCGGGCGAAGTGCGCGTTTGAAGTTTTCAGGGCGTGGATCTGATCGGCGAATTCGGGAAATTCCTCGGCCAGTTCATGCGGTGTGTGGGACAAAGCGGGCCTCCCAATGGCTTTTGGATCTGGCCATCCATGTTGGGCGTCCGGCACGGTTTGCCTATTGCGGAAACTACGTAGTTTGCGCGCTATTCTATCGGCGGCCAGATCGTGTTCATCAGGCCATCGCATTCGGCCGGGGTGAAGACGGGGTCAAAATCCGCCATGGAGGCGGCCTCAGGCGTGAGGGTCCAGATCTGATCGCCGGTCTGGGTGTCACCTTCCACTTCGGTCACGGTCTGGAACACGATGGCGCCGTCCGCGCCGGGTTGGCCATTGCTGAGCGCGGTGTCAAAGGAGGTGAAATAGGCGTTTGCCTCGTCATGGACCTCGCCATAATGGCTCCCGGCGATGCTGCCATCCCCGGCGACGTGGATTTCCAGTGCTTCGGTGGCGATTTCATCCTCGTGGAAATAGCAATAGTCCCCCGCGGCCAGAAGGGCGATCTCTTCCGGCGCCGGGCCGGGCGATGTCTCTTCCAGCGTTTCGGCGGTCTCGACAGGTGGCGTGTCGGCCTCGATCTCTTCGGCCACTTCGCTACCGCCACAAGCCGCGAGCGCCAGCAGACCTGCAATCACAACCCCTCTCATGGGCGCATCTCCCTGAATGTTCGCGCGCACAGTTTCATTGCTCGTACGGCAAGACAAGTAAAACTCACCCAAAAACAGCAGACTGCAGACTTAAAATCGCTTGAATGGTGCGCGCTCGCGCAGCAAGCCTGGCCCTGCTATAGTCTGCCTCATGAGAGGCCGAGGGAGGGACGCCATGGCCGGAATACCCACTGATGAGCGCATGCTGGCGGAGATTTATCGCCGGTATCTGAGAGTGTTTTCCGACTTTTCCGACGAGAACAAGACGCGCGCAGCCAAGATCTGGGTGCCGATCGATATCGAAGCCCTGGCAAAACGGTTCCGCACGGATCCAGACCTGATCTTCGGCCGGCTCTATTATCACATGAACGAGAAATACGGCTCATCGACGGGCGATGGAGACAGGGTGAACTTCTTCAACATCCGCCTTGGACAGGACCGCCACTGCGTGAATTTCCCGCTCCTGACATCGGTCTTGTCAGACCTGCAGGATGACAAGAAGCGCTTTGTGGTTTCCGCGCGGCTGGCGGGACTGTCCCTGATTGTGTCCGCCGCCTCGATCCTGATTGCGCTGTTTTATTGAGCGGCCTTTTGCGAGACCACACGCAGGCCCGGAATGGACTCCACACGCTTGAGCAGCGCATCGAGAGTCTCAGCCTCAGCCACCTTCCGGCCAGTCTCGATATGCAGGGCATAGCCGGCCTCGGTCTTGCGCAAGGGGAAACGGCGCCAATGGGCGCGCGTACGATAAATCAGGATTTCCTCCGGCGCCTCGCCGGCCACGGCCCAGCCTGTCCAGACATGGTCTTCAGCCACTGCGCGCCAGAGACGATCTATCGTCTCGATCTCCTCACGCGTAAAAGACATGCCAGTCATGCCTGATTCCTCTCTCGCCGCTTCACCCTCTAGCACACCGCGTGCCGCCCGCAATTTAACCGGGGCGGCCTGGATGATCGCATCGGGAATTGGCTTTACTGTCTATCTGGTGATGGCCAAGCAAGTCTCCAGCGAAGCCCACCCTATCGTACTGGCTTTCTTCAGATCTTTCTTCGGGCTCGTGTTCGTTTCTCCGATCCTGATGCGCCAGGGGACCGGCTTCCTGAAGACCCCACGCTTTGGCCTCCTGTTTACGCGCAGCTTGTTTGGCACACTGGGATTTATCTTCAGCCTGCTGGCGGTATCCGATTTTTTCACGCTTCCATTGTCCCAGTTCAACGCATTGAGTTTTTCACGCCCGCTTTTCGTGACACTTCTCGCAGCTCTGTTCTTGGGCGAGGCGGTCGGTCCACACCGTTTTGGCGCCGTCACGGTGGGGTTTATCGGCGTTCTGATCATGGCCGTTCCGGGCGTGATCTTTTTCTGGCTGCCCGATGGGGCCGGTCCGCCGCTTGATCTTGGCTCGCTGCTGGCGATTTCCAGCGCCTTTTTCTTCGCCGGGGCGATCACCCTGGTCAAATCG
Source organism: Hyphomonadaceae bacterium (assembly GCA_022760335.1). Classification (GTDB taxonomy): domain Bacteria; phylum Pseudomonadota; class Alphaproteobacteria; order Caulobacterales; family Hyphomonadaceae; genus UBA5336. The sequence continues at coordinate 8,419 of JALEGE010000101.1, read as the reverse complement.
CTGAGCGCTACACATTCACCGATACAGCTCGTCGTCTGGGCCAATCTCCTGTCCAGCATTCTTCTTCTGCCCGGGCTAATCTGGTTCTGGAGTCCGCCCAGCCCGATGGCCTGGCTGATGATCATCACCATGGCGCTCACCGGATTGGCGGCGCAGTTTTGCTACATCAAGGCGATGAGCATGGGCGATGCCAGTTTTCTCTCGCCGATGGACTATTTACGGCTCCCCATGGCCGCAGTCGCCGACTTTCTCCTGTTCCAGTTGCTTCCTGGAAGGTATGTCTGGATTGGGGCGGCCATTATCGTGCTGGCCACCTTGTACATCACCCTGCGCGAAGCACGCCTGAGGCAACGCGCACCCCCAACGGGAGACTAAGGCGATGGCACATATTCTTGTGACGGGCGCAACGGGCTTTATCGCTACGCATTGCATCGTGAAGCTGATCGAACGCGGCCACAGCGTGCGCGGCACCGCCCGCAGCACTTCTCGCGCAACCGCGCTCAACATGATCCTTTCCGACTATACCGAGAAAAGCATCGAGGTGCCCCTGATTGCTGCCGATCTCAGCCGCGATGCCGGCTGGGAAGAAGCCGTGGAGGGCGTGGACGCCATTCTGCATGTCGCCTCGCCCATACCGGCCAGTCTTCCGCGCGACGCCGACGAGCTGATCAAGCCAGCCCGCGATGGTGCCCTGCGTCTTCTGCGCGCCGCAAAGACGGCGGGCGTGGACCGTGTGGTCATGACAAGCTCGATGGCGGCGGTTGCCTATGGTTGGGGTGACAACCTTCCCAATCTGTTGACCGAGCAACACTGGTCGAACCCTGAAAACCTTAAGGACAACACCGCCTATACGCGCTCGAAAACCATCGCCGAGCGCGCCGCCTGGGACTATGTCGCCAGCGAGGGAGAAGGCCTGAAACTTACGACAATCAATCCCAGCGCGGTTCTGGGGCCTGTTATGGGTGGGGATTTTTCCGCCTCACTGGAAATCGTCACACAGCTTATGAGTGGGAAGCTCCCGGCCGTTCCGAAATTCGGATTTCACGTTGTGGATGTGCGCGATGTGGCCGAGGCGCATATTCTCGCCCTCGAAAAAGACATCTCGATTGGCCAGCGCTATCTGGTGGCCGATGACTTTTTGTGGATGGCTGAGCTGGCTGAGATTCTGCGCGACGCCTTTCCCGATCATCCGAAAAAGATCCCAAGCGGGCAATTGCCGAGCTGGCTGGTGCGCATCCTGTCCCTGGTCAATCCGCCACTGCGCCAGTTGGTCCCGGAATTGGGCAAGAAGCGCATTGTCTCCAGCGAAAAGGCCCGTTCAGAGCTTGGTTGGACGCCGATTTCAGCGCGCGAAGCCGCGATTGCCAGTGCCGAGAGCTTGATTGCCCACAACCTGATTTGAGCTTTCAGCCATATCAGGGCTTGCGTTTCAGCACCTTGAATGTGCCCGTCCCGGTCATCAGCAGACGCTCACCACACCAGATACGCCCGCGCACTGTGTGAAGGCCATCCTGCGTCCCGATCACCTCGCCGGTGCCCTCGACCCATTCACCGAGCGCCGCGCTGGAGAGAAAGTCGCAAACCAGCCGTACCGTCACCCACCAGAACTCGTTTCCGGCATCCACCGCGTGGCCCCAGGCCATGTCGGCAAAGGTCATCAGCATGCCGCCATGGGCGTTCGACATGCCGTTGACGTGATGCTCTTCCACACGAAAGGCGCGCGTATAGTGCCCACCCGGCTCAGCGCGCTCATAGAGCGGCCCGACCATGCGGCCAAACCCGCGATGCCAGGGTAAAACGGCATAGCCGGCCGGAATATCACTGGTTTGTTCCGGGAGGAGATCATCAGCCATGGCAGCCTGCTCCCTTAAACATTGAAACGGAACAGCATCACATCCCCATCCTGGACCAGATAGTCCTTGCCCTCGGCGCGCATCTTGCCGGCTTCCTTGGCGCCGGATTCTCCGCCGCAGGCGACATAATCCTCAAATGTGATGGTTTCGGCGCGGATGAAGCCCTTTTCAAAGTCGCCATGGATCACGCCGGCCGCCTGCGGCGCGGTCGCGCCCTTTTTGACCGTCCAGGCGCGCGCTTCCTTGGGGCCGGCGGTGAAATAGGTCTGCAGGCCGAGCAGGTCATAACCGGAATGGATCATGCGCGTGAGGCCGGGCTCTTCCAGGCCAAGCTCGGCAAGATACTCCTCTCGCTCCTCTTCATCGAGCAGGGCGAGCTCGCTCTCGATCTGAACTGAAATGGCCACGCAGGCCGCACCTTCCTCTTTCGCCCGCGCCATGACGCGTTCGGAATAGGCGTTGCCCGTCGCCGCCGAAGCCTCGTCTACATTCGCGATATAGAGCACCGGCTTGGCCGTCAGCAGCTGGAGCATTTTCCAGGCTTTCATCTCGTCCTTGGGCACGTCAGCGCGGCGGGCCGGGCGACCCTCATTCAGCTCATTCAGGGCAAGCTCGATCAGCGCAACCTGCGCCTTGGCCTCCTTGTCGCCGGAGCGGGCCTTCTTCTCGACATTGGCCTTGCGTTTCTCAAGGCTTTCCATGTCGGCCAGCATCAGCTCGGTTTCCACGGTTTCCAGATCTGCGATCGGGTCGATCCGGCCTGCGACATGGGTAATGTCCTCATCCTCGAAACAGCGCAGGACATAGGCGATGGCGTCGGTTTCGCGGATATTGGCGAGGAACTGGTTGCCGAGCCCTTCGCCCTTGGACGCGCCCTCCACCAGGCCGGCAATATCGACGAAATTCATACGCGCCGGGATGACCTCCTTCGAGCCCGCCACGCGCGCGAGCTCCTTCAGACGCGGCTCCGGCACGGCGACCTCGCCGACATTCGGTTCAATGGTGCAGAAAGGATAGTTCGCCGCCTGCGCGGCCGCCGTCTGGGTAAGGGCGTTGAACAGGGTGGATTTGCCCACATTGGGCAGGCCGACAATACCGCATTTGAAGCCCATTTCGTGGCTCCTCTTGTTTCAGATGTTTCGCTTGGGCGCGGCTTTAGCCCATTTCCTGGCGAAAGACACGGCCCGTTCGCGTCAGTGCTGAATCTATTGGCCTTTGGCGCAGTCCCCGTTAGGGTGAGATTCTGAATTCAAGGGATTTTGCGATGAGTTACGACGTTTTCGTAGTTGCGGCGCTTGAAGACCGAGATATGGCCAAGCTGGTAACACGGCGTTTGCGCGGCCTGAAAATGCGCGTCTGGTACGATGCCAAGTCAACAGACGATGTATTCGACGCCAAGGAATCGCGTGCCATCGACCGCTCCAAGGCGATGATTGTCTTGTGGTCGGAAAACGCGGTGAACTCTTCCTTCGTGCGCGCCGCCGCCGGCCAGGGTTATTCCAAGATCGCGGAAGGCTATCCTTTCATTCAGGCCGCGCTGGATGATGTGGTGCCCTATGAGCCTTACAGTGTGGACACGCGCCACGACATTGCCGGCTTCACCTCGCGAACCAATACCGAAGGCTGGTTCGAGATCGTCTCGCTGCTTGAAAAACAGCAGGGCCGGAAGGGTCTCAAGGACTGGCTGCTGATCCCGACCAAGGATCGTGAAGGCCAGGATGCCTGGCGCGACAAGCACCCCGATGATCCGCTGGCCCAGAAAGGCCAGCCGGTGGGCGTGAAGAAGACCGAAACCAAGACAGGCGCCGCCGCCGCTGCCACGACCGCAGCAGCGGCGACTGCAACAGTCGCAGCGCGCGCGCCAACGCCCGAGCCGGCCAAGCCAAAACCTGAAGCCAAACCCGCAGCGGCGGTTGCGGCGGCGACACCAGCCGAGCAGCCAGCCGAGATTGGCGGTAACGGCCTGATCTGGTGGATGCTCGCGGCCATCGCCGTGCTGTTCCTGCTGGCCTATCTGGTGCGCACCCTGCAGGCCACGCCGCGCGCGAGCCTTCCCGCCGTCGCCAATACGGTCTACGCCACCTGCCCGGCCGGCACAGTCCCACACAACCTGCTGGATGAACGCCTGCTCCAGCCCGGCCCGATCATCAATGATACAAATGACTAAGCTGAGATCAGGTCTCGCCTGAGGATTTGCGCGGATCGGATTTCGGCGCTGGCGCAAGGCGCATCACTTCGGTCTGAAAGCGCTCATCCTCGCCCGCCGCCAGGAAACCCAGCGCGCGGGGAATGGCATCAAGCAGCGCATCTCGCCATTGCGTTTCTGCCTTGGGAAAATCCGAGAGCACATAGGGCATCACTCGGGATTTATCTCCCGGATGGCCAACACCCATGCGCACGCGGCGCACTTCCGGGCCGAGATGCGAAATGATCGAGCGCAGCCCATTATTGCCTGAATGCCCGCCACCGCGCTTCACGCGCACGCGTCCCGGCGCCAGGTCAATCTCGTCATGAAAGACCGTCACGTCTTCCGCACTGAGTTTGTAAAAACGCACCGCCTCTGAAGCTGCGCGTCCGGTCTCATTGTAATAGGTCTTCGGCTTCATCAAGAGCGCCTTGGTCCGTCCTTGCGCACTCTCGATCCAGCCTTCGCTGACAACCGACTGAAACTTGTCGCGCCACGGGCCAAACCCGTGCGCCTCGGCAATCGCATCCATGGCCATGAATCCGAGATTGTGGCGATTGCCCAGATATTTCGGCTCAGGATTGCCCTGGCCCAACAGGATCAGCACGGGTCTCTCCTCGACAGGCACTGGCCGAGCCCTATGAAAGAGCTCGGCCAGCCAGTTTCTTATCGTCTTCGAGATGTGCGCCAACAGGGGCAGGCGCAAGGGCAAGATTTACTCGTCGCCCTGTTGCGCGGTTGCTTCCACAGCATCGGGATCGACTTCTTCACCCTCAGCCGGCTCTGCCGTGGCCACACGGCCGGCAATGGTGGCGATGGTAAAGTCACGGTCGGTGATGGTCGGCTCTGCATCGCCAGGCAGGGCAATATCGGAGATCTTCACATTGTCACCAATGTTCAGCGTGGACACGTCGGCCTCCAGCGAGTCCGGAATATTGCCCGCCGGCACGAGCAGTTCCACCGTGTGGCGCACAACATTCAGCGCACCACCGCGCTTCAGACCCGGCGATTTCTCTTCGCCGACAAAGTGCACAGCCACTTCCACCTTGATCTTCTGCGTCTCGTCAACACGATAAAGATCAATGTGCACCGGCTGGTCCGACACAGGGTGCATCTGGATGTCCTGCGGGATCACCAGCTGTTTCTCACCCTTGTGGATCAGTGTCGCGGTAGAGGACCTAAGCTGACCGGTATTGATGGCCTTGATCACTTCATTCAGACGCAAGCTGATCGCGACAGGATCCTTGCCGCCGCCATACAGCACGCCGGGCACCAGACCCTGCCTGCGGGCTTCGCGCGCGCCGCCCTTGCCCGTACGCTCGCGCACATCAACATTGAAGATGATTTCGGTAGACATTTGATTTTCCTTCGTCCTGAAGTCCGCCCGCTTGACTACGGGTAACAGCCTGACACGCACGGCCTTGCGCCGCCGCCTCATAATCGAGCGCGGGCTATGCGCACAAAAGGTGCGACCATGCAAGCCTTTGTGCACCGCGCATCTGCGCCCCATCTTGAGTGCCATGACACATCAAGTGACTGTCTGGTTTGATGCCTGACCCCTTACAGACCCTCGATGCCGTGGATGCATGGTGCCTTGCCGCGCTGGAAGTAGCGGGCTGTACCCCCGGCGCGCCCTTGCGCTGGCCCGTGCTGGGCACTGTTTCAGCGGACGGAATGGCGATGGCGCGTACGGTCGTGTTGCGCGGGTTTTCCCCGCAGACACGCGTTGCCGAAATCTGGACAGACAGGCGCACACCCAAGATCGCCGAATTGCGCCAGGATCCACGCTGCACCCTGGTCTTCTTCGATGCCTACGCACAGGTACAGATCCGCGCCTATGGAGCTGCCAGGGTCGAAACGCAGGGCTCTGACTGGGAGGCCGCTTTCGCGCGTATCTCGCCCGGCGACCTTCTGAACTATGCGACCCGCATGCCGCCGGGCAGTGTCTTGTCTGAGCCGGAAGCGTCAGCTGACCCAGGTATGGCGCGCGAAAACTTCGCCCGCATTCTGGTGTCAATCGACCAAATGGATGTGCTGAAACTGGTGCCACGCCCAGGCTGGCGGGCCAGGCTCGACTGGCGTCCCGGTTACGGCCATAGCTGGTGTGTACGTTAGGGTCGGCCCCTGGATCATCAGGCGTGTAATGTGAAACGCCTGATGATCCAGGTTTATTGATGGCCGCGCCGATTATGCGAAAAACCGGAGCCCACTTTTTCGCCCGGCGCTCTAAACCTGCATTCACAATGTTCGCCAATCTGAACCCGCGCCAACGAAAATCGGCGCAATTGCCCCATTTGTGCCCAGATCTGGCTGACAAACCGGGCTAGGGTACTCCAAGATGAATTTGTGGAAGGAAAGGCAGTCCAATGCTGTCGAGCTTTATCGCCCTTGCCGCCGGCATGATTGGCGGCGTTGAGCCCTCCCCGGCTCCGGCCGTGGTCGTCCCGGCCCCTGCGCCGATCATACAGGTCGCAGCACCCGCTGCGGCAAATGACACCCAAGTTCTGGTGACCAAAACGCCAGAGGCCAATCCCGGCACCGTGGTGGAAGCCCAGGCACCCGACACCGAGACCGAGGTCACCACCGGCAGCGATGCGCCCATCGCGCTCAACTCGCAAGAGACCGAAAGTGCCCCGAGCGCACGCGACACGGTTGGGCAGTCTTCTGCCGGGCCGGACCCGTCGGTTGTCTCACCTAACCAGCGCCGCGCAATCTTGAAAGAAGCCTCGAATGCGCTGGCCCGCACGCGCACGGCTGAAGGTCACTTTGTCCAGATCGACCAGAATGGCGCGCTCAGCGAGGGCCGCTTCTATCTGCAGCGTCCGGGACGGATGCGCTTTGAGTATGATGACCCCGTGCCAATCCTGATCGCCGCCGATGGCGTGACCGTAGCCATGCAGGACCGCGAACTGGAAACGGTGGACCGCGTCCCGCTGGGGGCCACACCGCTGGGTCTTCTGCTTTCAAATGATGTGGATTTCGAAACCGATGCTGAGGTTCTGCGCGTACAGCGCGCCAATGGCCTGGTGGCAATCACAGTGATCGACCCCACCGAAGAGGCCGATGGCGAACTAACCATGCTGTTCCATACCGGCACTTATGATCTGATCGGCTGGCGCGTGCTGGATGCCAATAATGGCATCACCAGTGTCCAACTCGATGATGTTCGAACAGGCATGACGCTGAATCCGAGGCTGTTCATTATCGAAGATGCCGAGGATGAGGACGACGAAGATCGGCGTTAACTTTTCGCTGCAAAAACATCACACTCAAAGTGTTACGTGATTGTGATTTGAATTTTTTAAAAAGCGTGGCAATATTGCAACCATAGGCAGGGGAAAGCTAGCGCGGACACCCCGACCGCCAGATGGCAAACCTGCTTATCGCTCACCGGTCCCTTCCCCTCCCGGTGAACCGTAGCGAGTGGACGCCCGGACACCCCCCCTGTCCGGGCGTCATACTTTTTGTGGATCAGATCAATATCTGTGCTGCCACATGATCGGCCAGAAGCCGTCCTTGAGCGGTGAGCGCCAGCTTGCTCCCTTTGCGTAGGATGAGGCCGTCTTCCTCCAGCCGCCCAAGCCGCATGGCGTCCAGCAAGCCGACAAGCCTCTCCAGACGCGCCAGCTCCAGTCCTTCAGCAACGCGCAGGCCCATTGCGAGCAATTCATGGCCGGTCTGGGCCGCATCAAGATGCTCTTCCTGCTGCCATCCGGATTCGCCGGCTTTCAGGCCCGCAATATATTCAGCCGGACGGCGGTAGCTGACCGTCGCCATACGCGCATCATCTATGGTCAGACGGCCATGCGCGCCGGGGCCAAGCCCCAGCCAATCGCCGCTATTCCAGTAAACCCGGTTATGCCGGCTTTGAAATTCCGGGGCGCGGGCATGATTGGAGATCTCATAAGCCGGCAGGCCGGCCGCCGCGCAAATCTGCTGCGTCAGCTCATAGAGATCGGCCTGTCCATCTTCTTCCATGGGGACAAGTTCACCGCGCGCCGCACGCCGTCCGAAAGCGGTGCGCGCCTCAATGGTCAACTCATAGAGAGACAGATGCGGCGCCCCGAAAGCCAGTGCGGCCGAAAGCTCGGCCTGCCAGGCCGCGAGTGTCTGGCCAGGACGGGCATAGATCAGATCCAAGCTGGTGTTTGGGAAAACTTCCAGTGCCGAGCGGACAGCGATGCGCGCCTGTTCGCCAGTATGGTCGCGGCCAAGAAACCGCAGCGCCGTATCATCCAGCGACTGAACACCAAGGGAGAGACGCGTGATGCCCAGCGCGCGCCACTCTGTCAGGCACGCTGGCGTTATATCATTCGGATTGGCTTCGAGCGTGATTTCCCCGCTCGGCGTGCCAAAACTTCCCGCAACCGCCTCCAGGATC
>JALEGE010000100.1 GCA_022760335.1 Hyphomonadaceae bacterium | reverse complement strand
GATAGAGGAAGCCGTCCTCATCCAGAAAGCCGATATCGCCCGAACGCATATAGGTTTCGCCGTCAGGTGAGACCCAGCGCAATTTGGCGCTTTCCTCTTCCCGACCGAGATAGCCGTCCATTGACATTGCCGAACGGCCGACAATCTCTCCGCTCTCACCGGGCTCAGCCTCGGTGCCATCCTCGCGAAGTATTTTGATCTTGCAGCCGGAGGCGGCATGACCGACCGAAGCAAGTTTGTCAGGATACTGATTGGCAACAAGCAGCGTGCTGGCACCGCCTTCGGTTGCGCCGTAGATTTCAATCAACACGCCCGGCCAGCGGGAAACCACAGCCCTTTTGATATCCACCCGCAAAGGCGACCCAGCCGAAAAAACGCACATATCCCGGCCGGCTTCCAGTCGCGCAAAATCTGCGTGCTCAAGAATACGCTTGATCTGTACCGGAACCAGAAACGCGTGCGATATCCCCTCAGTCTGGCAAGCTTCGATAAACGCACCGGCGTCAAACCGTTCCAGCAAATACACAGCCCCACCGGCCCCGAGAGTCGCAAGCAGGGCCAGCAAACTGTAGTTCGTATAGAGCGCGGTCGTCAGAATTGTCTTCGTGTCCGCGTTCAGGCCGAATGCCCGAAAGGCTTCGACCTGTTTGGCCCGAAGATCGTGATTATGGACAATCCCTTTCGGCGCTCCGGTCGTTCCGGAACTGTAAATCACATTGAATTCGGCGCTGCTCGATGTCTCCAGATCCGGCAAGGACGTCTCTTCGGAATTTGCGGTCCAGTCTCCGAGCGACAGCCAGTCCTCCGTTGGGGCTCCGGCAGTGATCCGAATGATTTGCCCGGAGAAGGCGCGGTCAAATCTCGCCCGGTTTGCAGTATCTGAGAAGATCACCGATGCGCCGCTATCGAGAACGAGCCTGGACAGAATATCGTCGGTGATCATGGTTGAGAGCGGCACTATACTGGCGCCGGCTTTCAGCGCCCCAACCAACACAACCACATATTCGATCGAAGCTTTGGCCAGCAGAGCGACACGATCGCCTGCACCGACCCCATCGCGCCGCAAGGCCATTGCAACCCCATCAGATTGCGTATCCAGCGCATCCCAGCCCAGCCGTGCATCGGGCATGAGCACTGCCGGAGCACTCACCAGCGCCGACGCATTCTGGCGAACCAGATCCGGAAACAATGCGAGCTTCGATCCGCCCGCCTTCTCAGTCGTCTCAGAGGACATTGCGGTGATCAGACAGCTTCGTAGAGCGTGACGACGCACGCGCCGCCAAGGCCCAGATTGTGTTGCAGGGCGAGACGGGCATTATCGACCTGGCGCTCTTCAGCCTGACCGCGCAATTGAAGTGTCAGTTCATAGCATTGTGCCAGGCCCGTTGCGCCCAGAGGGTGCCCCTTTGAGAGCAAACCACCCGATGGATTGGTCACACACTGGCCGCCATATGTGTTCCCACCATCATTGATGAACTGCTCGGCTTGCCCCTCATCAATCAGCCCCAGGCCCTCATAGGTTATGAGTTCGTTGGCCGTGAAGCAGTCGTGCAGCTCACAGACGGGGATGTCCCTGGGGTCGACGCCCGAAGACTCATAAACCTGATTTGCGGCACGGTCTGTCATGCCATACCCGACGACCTGCATCATGCTGCCGCCCTTGAAAGCTGCTGGTGTATCGGTTGTCATCGCCTGAGACTTGATCTTCACCGCCTTGGAGAGGCCGTGCTTGTTCATGAATTGCTCAGAGCACAAAATCGCCGCCGCTCCACCATTCGTCGGCGGGCAGCATTGGAAGCGTGTCAGCGGATTAAAAATCATTGGCGCGGCCAGGATCTCTTCCAGGCTCAGAAGATCCTTGAAGACCGCTTTCGGATTTCTCGCGGCATGCTGTCTGGCCTTGACGGAGATTTTCCCGAAAGTCTCTGCCCGGGTGCCGTATTTCTGCATGTGTTCGACACCACCACCCCCGAAAAGCTGAGCCGCGATGGGCGTGGCTGGGTCCAGGCCCTGAATGCCATTCATGGCCATTGCAAAGGGCTCCACCGGATTCGGCCGGTCTTCAAAATAGTTCTTCAGCGCGCCCGGCGACATCTGCTCGAAACCCACAGCCAGCACGCAATCGGCAATGCCGTGCTCGATAGCCTGCCGCGCCAGAAACAGCGCCGTTGAACCCGTCGAGCAATTATTGTTCACATTCACGACCGGAATACCGGTCATCCCAACCTTGTAGGCGACATTCTGACCGCAGGTTGAATCGCCATACACGTAGCCGGCATAAGCTTGCTGAACCTGATCGTAGGTCAGGCCCGCATCGGCAAGGGCTTGCTGAATGGCGGCTGCGCCAAGGTCTGTGTAAAGCGCGCCTTTGCTCGGCGTTGAAAATGGCACCATTCCGACGCCGGCGACATAGACATTGCTGGTCATGATCGTTCTCTCCTGGCTCGATCGGTTCAATTTTTTTCACGCGCGACGAGGCTGAGATCGATGCCCAAATTGCGCGCGAAGGGGGCAAAGCAACTCGCCACATCATCGGGATGGTCACCAGACGGAAAGTCCGTGATCTTTGACCAGACGCCCGCAACATCTTCGATGGAATGTCCGGCGACCGGATCAAAAGCAGCGCCACCGGCGCGCTCCCACCTGACCTTGCCTATCCAGCCACCGCCCACTTCAAACATGGCGCCATTGTCCGGGCAGGTCTCATGACAGAGCAGGCCGACCAGCGGGCTAACTGCCTCTGGCTGGAGCTTCTCCATCATCTCGTCCGAAAATACCGTTCCTGCCATCTGCGAAGCAGCCAGCGGCGCGATGCAATTGCTGCGGATATTCTTGCCAGCGCCCTCGACCGCAAGCGTGCGCGTCAGTCCATAAATGCCGAGTTTGGCTGCAGAATAATTGGCCTGGCCAAAATTACCGTACAGGCCAGCCGCAGATGCGGTGAAGACCAGTCGGCCATATCCGCGCTCCTGGAAATGGGGCCAGGCCGCGTGGGCGACTTTAAAGCTGCCGGTCAGATGAACATCGAGGATCTCGTCCCATTCCTGCTGGGTCATTTTCTTGAAAGACCGGTCACGCAGAATGCCGGCATTGCAGATGGCGATGTCGACGCGTCCAAAATGGGAGAGCGCGGTTTCCACGATCTTTTCGCCATCCTGAACACTGTGCAGGTCGGCTACGGCTGAACCGCCGGCGGTCTGGATTTCCTCGACCACACGCTGTGCGGCCGAAACGGGGCCTGCATCTGTTGCGATGGTGCCGATATCATTGACCACAACGACAGCGCCACGCGACGCAAGGAGTTTGGCGTGTGACCTGCCGAGCCCCCCGCCTGCGCCAGTGACGACTGCGACGCGTCCTTCAAAATCCAGATGACTTGTCATGTCTGATCCCAATGCAGTTCTTGTCACGCTGCCGACTTTGCGGCGCCGCGGGGGTGAAATGTCTCGCCCCGCTCAGCCATCGTGCGCAAGGAGGCTGGCGGCTGAAAGCGAGCTCCATACTTCTGGGCCAGCGCGTCACATTCACGGACAAAGCGATCAACGCCGACCGTGTCGATCAGAGAGAGAGGACCCCCGGTATAGGCTGGGAAGCCCCATCCCAGAATGGCGCCGATATCGGCATCGCCGGCATCGGTAATGACGCCTTCATCGAAACAGCGCGCGGTTTCCAACGCCTGGATGTAGAGCAGCCGCTGTTTGATCTCATCGACCATGTCATCATTCATGGGACCGACGGGGAAATGCTCTGCCAGTCCCGGCCAGAGCCGCTTTCCGCCGTCATCATACTCATAAAATCCCTTGCCACTCTTCCGGCCAAGACGACCGAGCTCATCGACAAACAGAGCAGAGATGTCATCGAGCGGCATTTTCTCGAATGCGCTGCCCAGATCGGCCTGGGTCTGACGGCGCACGGTAAGCACAAGATCCAGGGAAATCTCATCAAGCAAGGCGAGCGGCGGCACAGGCATACCGGTCATGCGCGCAACATTCTCGATCAGGGCCGGCGGCTTGCCTTCCAACAGCAGAGCCGCCCCTTCATGCGTATAGGTTCCGAACACGCGCGAGGTGTAAAATCCGCGATGATCATTCACGATGATCGGTGTCTTGCCGATCTGGGCGACATAATCGAGCGCCTGGGCCAGCGTTGTCTCGCTGGTTTCCGTCCCGCAGATGATCTCGACCAGATCCATGCGGTCGACAGGCGAGAAGAAATGCAGACCGATGAATTGCTCCGGCCGGCTGGAGGCTTCCGCAAGGCCAGTGATCGGCAGGGTCGAGGTGTTTGTTCCGAAGACCGCATCAGGCCGGATTACCGCCTCGGATTTTTGCGTGACATCGGCCTTGATCGCCCGATCCTCAAAAACAGCCTCGACGACGAGATCGCAGCCTTCCAGGTCGGTATAATCGCTCGTCGGAAGGATGCGCGAGAGCACCTCTTCACGCGCTGACGCGGAAAGCTTTCCACGCTGGACTGATTTCTGCAGGACCTTTTCAGAATACGCCTTGCCCTTGCTGGCATAATCCATACTGCGGTCGAGCAGAACGACTTGCGCGCCGGACTGTGCGGTAACCAGTGCAATGCCGGCCCCCATCATGCCCGCGCCAAGCACGCCGACTTTTTCAAACTTGCGAACGTCTACCGATTTCGGCCGGCGCTCGAGTTTTCGCGCCCGCTGCATGTTGAAGAATAGGCTGCGGATCATGTTGCCCGCCGTCGGATCGGCGAGCAGGCCGTAGAACTCCCGACACTCCACGCGCAGTCCTGCATCCATCGAGGCCAGAAGGCCATCATGCAAGCAGGTCAGGATGGCTTTCTGGGCAGGCACATTGCCTTGCGTGGACACAAAGACCTTGGTGATAAGCGCCGTGGAATCGCCCAGGCCGACAGGATCGTAATACCCGCCACCGGGCAGCGTGAAGCCGCGCTTATCCCAGGGCTGGCGCGCATCCGGATTGGCATGGATCCACTGCGCGGCTGCGGCGATGACCGCTTCGCGTTCCACAGCCGGGCCAGTTACGCCAGCTTCCAGCAGCGCATTCTGGTCCAGGATTTCATCAACGAGGCCGAGGCTCAACGCCTTTTGCGCCGTTAGCCGCGCGCCGGACAAAAGGAGATCTGCCGCCTTGCGCCAGCCAAGCATACGGCCCAGGCGTTGTGTGCCACCAGTTGCTGGCAACAGGCCAAGCGTTGCTTCCGGAAGACCGAGACGGATCGACGGGGCGTCAAGGACAACCCGGTGATGGCATGCGAGACAAAGCTCGAACCCACCGCCGAGCGCGGTACCCGTAATGGCGGCAACAACCGGTTTGCCGCTGGTCTCCATCCGGCGCAGCGTGGCGTTAAGCCCGTCACCTTCCAGCGAATAAGCGTAGAACTCTTCAGCCGGCAGGACGTCACCGTCAGCAAAGCCTTGCAGCATCTCCAGATCGGCGCCCGCAATGAAATCGGACTTGGCCGAAGCAAGAATGATCCCTTTGACATCGGGATCTGTCACCGCGGCATTCACCGCCTCCACAAATGCAGCAATGGAAGCTTCATTGAGCACATTCGCTGAACGGTCAGGCATATCCCAGACCAGAACGGCAATCCCATCAGGGCGGACTTCGGTATTAATCATCTTGTTGTCTCCTCGCCCCTCAAACCCGCTCAATGATGGTCGCAATGCCCTGACCTTGGCCGACACACATATTGATCAGGCCTGTTTCGGCGTCGCGGCGCTCCAATTCATCGAGAACTGTGCCGAGGATCATGCCCCCCGTCGCACCTAGCGGATGACCGAGGGCGATCGCCCCGCCATTCACATTGATGCAGTCCCGTTCGATCCCCATTTCGCGCATGAAGAGCAGCACAACCGAGGCAAACGCCTCGTTGAGTTCGAAAATGTCGATATCGGACGCCGTCATCCCGGCTCGCTTCAACGCCTTCTGCGCTGCCGGTGTTGGACCCGTCAGCATGATATGCGGATCGGTTCCGGTCGTGGCGAATGCGCGGACCCGCGCGCGCGGCTTCCTACCGATCTTCTCTCCGGCCGCCAAGCTTCCGAACAAGACAGCGGATGCCCCATCCACAATGCCGCTGGAATTACCGGCTGTGTGAACATGGTCGATCGCTTCCACACCGGGATAACGCATCGCAGAGAGCCGATCATAGCCAACATCGCGACCAACTCCGGCAAAAGAGGATGGCAATTTTGCCAGAACATCCAGGGTCGTCCCGGGGCGCATGTGCTCGTCCTTGTCGAGGACAGTGACACCGTTCTTGTCCACAATAGGGATAATCGATTTCGCGAACCGTTCTTCCTGCCAGGCCTCTGCTGCGAGCTGCTGACTTTCAACGGCATACTGGTCGACATCTAGCCGGCTGAAACCGTTCATCGTTGCAATGAGGTCGGCGCCGACGCCCTGAGGCGCAAAATAGGTCCGCATCGCGACGTCGGGATCACCGATCCAGGCACTCCCCCCGGCACCCATGGGAACGCGGGACATGCTCTCCACGCCGCCTCCGACTGCGAAATCTGCCTGTCCACTACCAACAAGTGCGGCAGCAAAATTGCAGCCATCCAGGCCGGAGGCGCAATGTCGATGGAGCTGGATGCCTGAAACCGACCAGTCAAAATCAGACATCAGCACAGAAATACGTCCGATATCACCGCCCTGCTCTTCTGTCGGGCTGACACACCCGAAGACAACATCGTCGACATCGCTCGTGTCCAGGTCGAGACGCTGCTTGAGGGCATTAAGAACGCTGGCTCCAAGGGTCGCCGGCGTCACGCCGTTCAGCGCCCCTTTCGCATTCCCGCGACCGCGCGGCGTACGCACTGCATCGTAAATATAAGCGTCGCTCAAGGTATCTTCCCCGTATCATATCTCGGGCCAAAACCGACTGGCGAGATCTTTTTTTGTACATTTGTACATGTATTTCATTGACCCCAAAAATCGTCAAGAGGTATTGTTGAATCAGTTATCAATAAGGCTTGGAGCTAAACATGTCTTCCGAAGACCCCATCCTGTACACAATTTTGGACGAATGTATTGCAATTATTCAGCTTAATCGGCCCGACGCGCGCAACGCCCAGAACACAGCCCTGCTTTATGCGCTGAACGACGCCTTTGACCGCGCGGCTCAGGACGAAAAGGTCAAGGTGATCATTCTGGCCGCCAATGGACCTCATTTTTCTGCCGGCCACGATCTGCGCGAAGCCCCCAGCATGGACGTGCTGTTCGAGGGCATGAGCCGCTTCAAGACCGTTGGCACCTGGGACGGCTACTCAGAAGGCGGCGCCTCGCCCCTCTTCACGCGGGAAAGAGAGATCTTCGTCGATTTCTGCGAACGCTGGCGCAACCTGCCCAAGCCCACCATCGCCGCGGTCCAGGGCAAGTGCATTGCCGGCGGCCTCATGTTGGCCTGGCCGTGCGACATCATCCTTGCCGCCGAAGACGCCGAATTTCAGGACAACACCGTTTCCATGGGGATCGGCGGCGTGGAGTATTTCGTCCACCCCTGGGAAGTCGGCACCCGAAAGGCCAAGGAACTACTGTTCACATCCGACTGGCTCTCAGCCACCGACGCGCAAAAGCTCGGCATGGTCAACCACGTTGTTCCCACAGAGTCTCTTCTGGATGAAGCGACCGCCATGGCGCGGAAGATCGCCCAGAAACCCATGTTCGCCCTTCGCCTCGCCAAGGAAGCGGTGAATGCCGCCGAAGATGCCCAAGGCCGCCCCACCGCTATAAAAGTAGCCTTTGGGCTGCACCACGTCGCCCACACGCACAATCAGTTGAAGTTCGGGCAGGTCATTGATCCCACGATCTTCTCGCTGCCGACATCCGAAAAAAAATAAAGGCCAGGCCCGCTCACACGCCACGCTCAGCCCTGACGCGCTTCAGGGCTGATTGTATTTCCTGGTATCGCTCCCGTGTCAGGGCATAGCGTCGAATAAAGAAGAGAGCAGCCAGCCCCCCGACAATAAGCAGCGGGCCTGCCATGAGCCCCAGCTTCACAAGCGTGGCCTCATCAACCTGCCCCGGTTCCGCATTGGCAGGAAAGTCGATTATGTCCAGGGCCAGGCCCGCCAGCCATGTCCCCAAACCCGTCGTCGACTTGGATGCGATTGTAAAAGCGCCAAAAAAGGCCCCCTCCTGCCTTTGCCCGGTGTCCAGCTCATTCTCGTCGATACAGTCGGCGATCATGGACCCGGCAAAGACATTCGTTGCTGCCCCCATGATGCTTGCCGCGATACTTGTCCAGACGATCACACCAACATAGGCCGCACTGGCTGTGCCGGGATAAAGCCCGAGCAGATCCTGCAACACCGGCCAGGCCGTGAAGCCGACCCACCCCATGAAACCGAGAATAAACCCGGTCCGCTTCTCGAAGAAACGCCCCGCTACCGCCCAGATCACAACCCCGACGATGAGCCCCAAAATCGTCGAAGTGGTGATGGTCTGGATCGCCCCACTGCCGAGCTCCCAATAATAGGTGAAGACATGCAGGCTCAGACTGCCTCGAACGCCAAACACAATGTAGAACAAGAGCATGCCAAGGACGAGAAACCTGAAAGACCGATTGGCAAAAATCGCCATCAAGTCCGCGCGCAAGGAATAAGACTGCGCAAGATTGCCCGCTCTGGATGGCAGCTTTCCAACCTGAGAGTGCGTGCCCAAGGCCGAAACCAGCATGCTCGCGGCAATAACGCCCGCCATGATCATGGCAAACGCCGGATACGCACCAGGGTTCATCTGACCATTCGGGTACGCCTCGCTGGAAACAAAGAAGACCCCGAACCCGACGATCAGCGCGACCAGATAACCGCACATGGAAAAGAACTGCCGGAAGGCAACGATCTGGTTTCGCTCATGATAGTCGGCAGACAACTCCGCCCCGAGCGCCAGGTGCGGCACGAAGAATACGGTCAGCCCGAGCCGGACAAGCACCGCAAAGAAGACTAGCCAGGCAAACAACCCCACATCGCCCAACCCATCGGGCGGCGAGAACAGAAGGACAAAGGCAATCGGCAGCGGGAGGATTGCAGCATAGAGATAGGGGTGTCTACGCCCCCAGCGCGACCGCGTTCGATCCGACAGGGCCCCCATTAGAGGGTCGGTAATAGCGTCCACCAAGAGCGCAAGGAAAAGCGCAAGCCCGGTCGCCGTCCCTGAAAGGCCGAGGACCTGATTATAGTAGAAGAGCAGAAAAATGAGGAAGACGATCGTCACGACGCCTTCGGCCATCTGCCCTAGTCCATAGGCTGTTTTGGTGGCCAGGCCGACCTTGCGGATTGAGCTCATCACGAAGCCTCAACTGTCATTGCGTTGGAATATAGGGTGTTTCGCGCCACGTAATTTAGCGCGCGGACTCCGAAGGCTGAGCCTCACCCTTGCGCGCCTGATGGAGCCGAGACAGCAGGATGATAATCAGCGACAGCAAAAGACCTACCATCGAATTCAGCAGAAGCGGCAAAGCCATGGTTGTGCTCCCCAAAAGCGTCACAGCGATATAGATGCCAGTCCCCTCCTGGCGCACTGCGTGCTCGGTCACCAGCGCCACCATATCCCGCGCGCTCAACCGCCCCAGCCAACCCACAACCGCCGCGAACGCGACCGATGCAAGATTCAATGCGATGACCGCAATGAAAATGGCCGGAAGATTTTCAACCGTTTCGGAATCCTGAGACGTCGCCACGAAGATCATGATGGCAAAGACGATTATAGCGGCCGTATTCTTGACCATCCCACGCCAGCGCTGAGCCCAGCTGGGGGCGCGCGTATTGATCAACACGCCGATCGCGATGGGAAGCAGAACAAAAAGGACGAGCGGCGCAAGCGTCTGGATAAATGGCAGTCCGATTTCCGCCTCGGTCGCCAAAAATCTCGCGATCGCCAGGTCAGACCAGAAGGGAATCGTGAAGACATAAATGGTGCTGATGACGGCGGTCAGTGTGATGGACAGGGCCAGATTGCCCCGCGCATAATCAGTCATCAGGTTTGAAAACATGCCCCCAGGGCATGTCGCCACAAGCACAATCCCCACCGCGATTTCCGGCGGCAGCTCAAACATCGAGGCCATCAAGAACCCAAGGCCGGGCAGAACTATCAGCATGGAAAGCACGCCAAGCGTCACGGGCCATTTCTCCCTGAACACGCGCAGGAAGTCAGACAGTTTTAGCGATAGGCCCATGCCGATCATCAGCAAGAACAAGCCGAGCGGCAAAACGATTTCTGTGACTAGCGCATTCATTCAACAGTGCCCCGAAAAACTTGAGATGCACCCACATTAATCGGCGCAAGAAGAAACAAACAAGACATTTGTACATTTTTTTAAAATCCCCCGCCGGAACAGTTGCAGCCAAGACCCCTAGCTCAAGTCAAGGTTTCCGGGCAAGCCGGTCTGAGAATTCCCGACAAAATCAATCTTAAGGCCTCTCATTGTGCGATTTATGTGACAGCACGAGCAAACCCCAAAATACAAACTTGACATACGTACAGTTTTTATGAAGGTTTAGTTTCAAGCCGGAAACAGCCCATTTCTAATCAGCATCTACCGGCGTTGCCGCATTCTCTGGGGAGGTTCGTATGAGAGTTCTGTTCGCCCAAGGCCTGATAGCCTCGACCGCGCTGGTCACTGTCAGTCTTGCCCTTTCGCCCATCGCCGCTGCGCAGAATGCAGACAATGACGATCCCGCGCCCCCCGTGGAGGCTGCCGGAGAACCCGGCGATCTCCGCCTGACGCCGCTCACGGTGACTGCAACCCTGTCTGAGCAATCCTTGCAGGATATCCCGATCGCTGTGACGGCCTTTCCCAGCGAGGATCTCGAGCGCATGGGGATTGTCGCTTATACCGACCTTGCTGCGAGCATCCCGAATTTCTCGTTCGACTCCCTGACGAATGCGGGCTTCACCATCCCGTCCTTGCGGGGCATCGGCCTGACCGGGTCCACCCAAAGCGCAATTTCAAACAATCCCGCAACCGGTGTTTATGTCGACGGGGTGTACCTGAACTCGGCCGGGGCCAATCTGTTCAATGTGCTGGATGTGGAGCGGATCGAAGTCCTGCGCGGCCCGCAAGGCACACTGTATGGCCGCAACACGATCGGCGGTGTGATCAACATCGTCTCCAAGGAACCCACAGACGAGCTTCAGGGAAATCTGTCGGCGACAGTTGGCAATTTCAACCTTGCGCAGGTCTCGGGCTCTGTTAGCGGTCCGCTTGCGGGTGACAAGCTTCTCGGGCGTATAGGTGTTACAAGTCTCAACCGGGACGGCTATGTCAAGAACAACTTCTCCATGCCGAATGCGGCGGTCGGTGAGTCCGCCGAGGATACAGACTCCCTGGAAAGCATCGCCCTGCGCGGCTCCCTGCTGTTCCGCCCGTCCGACGAGCTGGATATCACTTTCGCTGCGGACTATTCGAGAGACGACACCACCTATCCAGGCTTCAATGTCGAAGATGGTGCCAGTCCGGACCTGTCAATGTTTCTCGGCCCATCGGCGGCGGCTTATACCGACACTGATGGCGACGTGCATGAAGTGTCATACAATGCCAACAATGATGAGCGCGCGATCAATTGGGGCGGAGCGCTAACGGGCGAATGGACGAGTGGCGATCTTCGGCTTGTCTCGATCACGGGTTATCGTGAATCTATCTATCTGGATGACCTCAGCGATATCGATGGCACGCCAGTTAACATCTACCAACAGTTTCTGCGGCTTGAGGAATCCAGCAAGAGCCAGGAATTCCGCGCCCACTTTGATACTGACAGATGGAATATCGTGGGCGGCATTTTCTATTACGGCTATGAGGCCCAGCAGGATATCGGCAACGACATTCTCGGCGTTGAGCGGGACCTCGGATACCCGCTGAGTGGTGGAATGGGGCCTGGTTTGCTTGGGGGCGGAACGACGCGCTCGGTCACTGAGGTTGAGACCGAAAGCTATTCGGCATTCGGGAATGCGACTTTTGCATTGACCGACCGTCTCGACATTCAAGGTGGCTTGCGCTGGACGAATACCACTGCTGACTTCAGTCGCCCCGTTTCGCGCGCCGAACTCGGAACCGGCGCGAGCGTAATGTACAATGGCGGTGTTCCGTTCGACGAAGTGCCAGCCGATGTGCTCCTGTTCGACTTAGGTGACACGTTTACCTCGCAGGAGAAAACCTTTTCCCGGGTCTCGCCCTCCTTGAGCGCAAACTATCACTACACTGATGATGTGATGTTCTACGCCTCCTGGAGCCGTGGTTTCCGCGAGGGCGGTTTTGCGTCTGCACCCTCTAACGCTTCCGGCATCCTGCCTTTCCAGTCGGAAACTCTGACCTCTTATGAGTTTGGCGCGAAATCGACACTGTTCGATGGGCGGCTGATGCTCAACGCCGCTGCGTATTACTATGACTACACAGATCAGCAAGTTGAGGTGCCAAGCATTTCGACGGCTGGCGTGACGATCGACATCTTTAATTCCGGTGAATCTCGTGCGCAGGGTGTCGAGGTGGAATTTTTGGGAAACATCACGGAGTATTTCGAGTTGCAGGGCAGCCTGGGCTTCCAGGATACGGAGTTCACGAAACTGGAGGCCGGCGTCCTGGGCGACCTATCCGGAAACCAGTTCCCTCGGGCTCCGGAAGTCAGCGCCGCCTTGTCGCCCAAATTCACCCTTGATGTTTCAGATTATGGGACGCTGACCATCCAGCCTCAGTGGTCTTATCAGTCATCTGAATTCATGACGGTTGATAATGATCCGAACTCCAAGGCTAAGTCTCGGAATCTCTTCGACGCAACGGCTGAGTTCACCCCGAATGACGCACCGTGGTCTGCCTCAATCTGGGCAAGAAACATCACGGATGAAGAGTACATCAACAAGGTCGTCGACCTGACCTCCTTCCTCGGGTATCGCCTCCGCCGTTACGGGGCGCCAGCAACGTTCGGCGCGACCTTCAAGTATAATTTCTAAGTTTCCTCCCAACTTGCTCCGGGTTGCCTGCTTCGCCATGGCAACCCGGACACTTTTTTTGGAGCTATCCAGATCATGTCGACCTCATCATATGCGGTACCGGACTCCATAGAGACCGATGCGTATGAAATCATCCAGTTAAATGACGGGCGAGAACTGGCTTTCACGGAATGGGGCGACCGGGACGGCTTTCCCGCATTCTACTTTCACGGCACGCCGAGTAGCCGTCTGGAGGGCGCTTTTGCCGATCAGGCAGGGAAAACTCACGGCGTCAGGCTCATTGCCACGGACCGCCCCGGCTTCGGCCGCTCAGATTTTCAGAAGAAACGAGTCTTCTCGGATTGGCCCAAAGATGTGCTGCAGCTTGCCGATCATCTTGGACTGGATGAATTCGGCGTTGTCGGTCACTCCGGGGCGGGGCCTCACCTGTTTGTGTGCGGCGCGCTTATCGATCCGGCGAGGCTGAAATTCGTCGGCGCCCTGGGCCCCTGGGCGCCTGTTGCAACGGCTGAAATCATGGCCAGCCTGAATTCGGCGGACCGGGCTTACGCTAACATTTCGCGACGCATGCCCTGGATCATGCACGCTTCATTCGCGCCCATTGGCTGGGCTGCACGCCACTGGCAGAGTCTCTTCTTCAGCCTGATGAAAAAGTCCGTCTCGCCCGCCGACAAACACATTCTCGAAAGCGAGAACTTTTTCCGGCTGTTCCAGATCATGGAACTGGAAGCCTTCAGGCAAGGCAGCAAGGGCGCCGCTCACGAGGCGTCTCTGGCCTATGGCGATTGGGGTTTCGAGATATCCGAGATCCAGGTTCCGACTTTTATCTGGCTTGGCAAGGAGGACATATTCGTTCCTCCACGGATGGGAGAATACATGCAGGCCAAGATCCCAAACGTGGACCTGAACATGGTTGACGGAAAGGGTCACTTTAACATCGAGAATTGGGACGATATTCTCTGGGCTTGCATGACCCAGCTAAGAGACGGTCAGCTCTCATCCTGATGTTCCTGCAGGGACAGAAGGGACTGAAGGTCATAGAGAATTCTTTTGCGTGTCCGCGCCAGTTCGGTGGCTTCCTTCCCGCGCGCCATGGTGATGAAGAAACTCCCTAAAAGCGAGCAAAGCATGATCGTGGCGTCACGGCGCGGCGCCTGCGAACCAAGGGACTTCAGCGTCGCTGTCCAGAAGTCGAGTCTCACCTCGATCATGTCATCAACGGCTTGCGCAAGCGTTTCTGACCTCATCGCCTCAATCATCAACTCCGACCCAGCGATGGATTCTTCCCTGAACTCGGTCGCCTCCCGAATAACTTGCGTGGCAATATAGTCGACCGTGTCCTCCAAAGGCGACCCGCTGGTCTCCGAAGCCTGGTAGATCTCCTTGAAGCGGCGGATTTCCGAAGTTGAGAGCTTTTTGAAGGCTGTCTCAAGAATCCCTTCGATGGCATCAAAGTGATAGGTCGTCAGGGCCAGGGACACATTCGCCTCGCTCGCGACCGCCCGATGGGTCACGCTCGCAGCTCCATTGCGCGCAATCAGTCGGATGGCGGCATCAACGATCTTGCCGCGCGTCTCCTGTCCGCGTTGCTGCTTCTTGCCCTCGCCGGTCTCATTCGCCATCAATCATGCTCCTGACAAGCTGGGTGTAGACCGATGCGATGTCCTTTTCGCCGACTGCGTGGCGATGCAAGGCCAGCATCGAAAACTCGTACCCGATCAGAAAGTCGACCAGCCGGCGTGTGTCCTCAACCTTGTTGCGCGTGTTGAAGCGCTCAAGGATCCTCTCATAATAATCATAGGTCGCCTGGTACCACTGCTCCGCGGTTTCCTGGAGAGCAGGGTTCCGGCTTGCCTCAAGCATGAAGGCATACCAGGCCGAGACCACTTCGCGCTCATCTTCTTCCCGCAAGCTCTGCCGGGAGACAGAAACCACAAATCGAGCCAGTCCCTCCGGCGTCAGATCGGATTCAAGGTGGACTTCGAGCTGCTGCCTTGTGTGCGAAGAATAGTGCTCAATCAGCCATTCAAAGGACCGCCTGAGAAGCTCTTCCTTGTCCTTGAAGTGATATGTCGTCGAGGCCAGCGAGACGCCGGCAAGATCGGCAACGGCCCGATGCGTCACCGCGTTGCCGCCGCCGCGCCCCAACAGCCTGATTGCTGCATTGCAGATTTTCTCGCGTGTGATTTCCGCGCGCTTCTGCCGTGGTTTTTCCGAATTTGTGCGATCACTCATCACTAAGCATCACCCTAATTGCCATTGACTTATACTGCACAAATGTACTAATTTGATCCTGTTCGCACTTGCGCGACCTTCCATCCCTTGCAGGCGAGAAACCTGCGCCGTCGAGTCTACGAAAAAACATGCGCACTTCAAAACCAGGCAATACTTCTCAAACATTAAAAGTTTCAACGCAAAAAACCCACTCATATCAAGTGTCGGGCAGGCTTCCCGGACACCAGCAGGTATCAGTTTAGGGGGGAGCCGGAAAAATGACAGATACCGTGACACAAACATCAAACACCCCTGCCCTCACAAAAATTGTCGAATCGTACAAGAAAAGGACGGTCGAGAGCGAACGGCTCCAGTCGCGCGCGGAAAGGACCATCCCCGGCGGAAATTCCCGCCAGGCCGGCCACTGGGCGCCTTACCCCATCACCATCCAGCGGGCCGAAGGTGTGCATATCCATGATGTTGACGGGAATGCCTATATCGACATGACGGCCAACTACACCTCCCTGGTACACGGGCATGGTTACGCCCCGATCCGGGAAGCGGTTCTTAAACAGATCGAACAGGGCACGGCCTGGTCGGCCAACAATCCGGCGCAACTGGATCTTGCTGAGGCCATCGTCGGACGTGTTCCCGGCATGGATCAGATCCGCTTCACCAATTCCGGGACGGAAGCAGGCAATCTTGCCCTGATGATCGCGCGCACGATCACCGGCCGCAACAAGGTCCTCATGTCGCGTTATGGCTATCACGGCTCCTTGCTTGAGTTCGAAGTCGGCGCGTTCGACCTGGAGGGTCCGGCAACGCTGGTTGCAACGTACAATGATGCCGCGTCGTTCGAGGCGGTTCTGTCAGAACACGGCGACGACATCGCGGCTGTCTTCCTGGAACCGGTGATGGGCGCGGGCGGCGTGATCGAAGCCGACCGGGATTTTCTGAAACGTGTTCAGGTGGCAGCCAACAAGGCCGGGGCGCTGTTTGTCCTGGATGAGGTTATCACCTTCCGGCTGTCCGAGGGCGGTCGTCAGGCGCAACTCGGTATCGAACCGGACCTGACCATGCTGGGCAAGCTGATCGGAGGTGGATTTCCGGTCGGCGCCGTGGGAGGCAAGGCCGAGGTGCTGAGCATTTTCGACCCCAGCAATCTCAAGGCCTGGCATTCAGGCACGTTCAACGCGAACCCTGTCACAATGACCGCGGGCACAGTCGCAGTTACCCATCTCACGCAAGCGCGTATCGACCGGATGGCCGTATTGGCCGGTCAGATTGAAGACGGGATCAGAAAATCTGCCGCACGTCATGGCATCCCGTTCAGCATCAATCGGTGCGGGAGTCTCCTGAACATCTTCTTCATGGAAACGCCCCCAAAGGCGACCCTGCTGCGCGCCGACCAGGAGGCCATTTCAGCCTTTCACATCGCTGCAATGAATCACGGCGTCTTCGTGGCTGCGCGCGGCATGATGGTCTTGTCCACAATCATGACCGAGGCCCTCGTTTCGGAAATTGTCGAGCGTCTCGACCTCGCGATCGCCGACGTTGCGACTTTGCCCATCTGGCAGAAGTCCGCCTGAAACACATCCTCCACTGCGCATTCCCTGAATTTCGCACCAACAAACAGAAAGGGCAGAACAATGAAAGTGGTCGTCAACGGCCTGCTCGCCGCACTCCTGCCATGCGCATTGATGCTCTTGGCGCACTATACGCTTCACAAGCCCGATCCGCCGCTGATCCATTCCTACACCTTCATTCTGCAATGGGCGATTATCGGAATTACGGCCCATGGCGCGCGTCTCGGCATGCCCGTCTGGCTGTCGGCGATCTTCTGGTCTGTTCTGATCGGTTTGCTCGGCGCCGCCTGGGGCACCTATTTTGGACGGGACGTCCTGATCAGCCTGTTGATTCCCCAGGTCATTGGCGGCGCCGTCATGGCCCCGGTTTCGGGCTTCCTCGAAAAGCGCAATCCGAGCACCGGAGGTTGACCGTTCATGACCGATGAAACCTATGATGTCGTCATCATCGGCGCGGGCGTTGCAGGTGCAGCGGCGGCCTATGAGTTGCGCGACCTGAACGTCGCGGTTGTCGAAAGGGAGAGCTTTCTCGGCGGACGAACCTATTCTGAGCAATTCGGCGAAGTGCTCTGGGCAAATTATGGCGCCGGCTATTTTTCCTCTGACAAGGGAACGATCTTAAGTCTTGGGGACAAGGTAGATGTTCCCTTCATTCCCTTTGATGATACGGCGCTGGCAGGCGACTTCGTACCGGAAGGATACGACAAGCAGGACATTGCCGAGATCCGTCAAGTGAAGCGCCGCCTGGCGAAAGAACAATCCAATCTCCGCGACCCCGCCTCGCCTGAGTTGGACCAGGTCACCTTCGAAGCGTGGCTTGGCCCGGTTCGTCCCAATGTCAGGCAATATTTCCAGTACTGGTGTTCGATCATGAGTTGCCCGATGGAGGAACTCTCACTCTATGGCACGCTCCTGATGTCGGGCTCGAACCGGACAACAGCCTTCAGTGATGAGCCGGTGACCTATGACCCCAGGGGCAATCTCGTTGTCAAAGGCGGCAATGGTCTGATCGCGCAACACCTCTTGCAAGCCAGCAAGGCGGATGTGTTCACCAATACGCAAGTTCAAAGCGTGACGGGAACACCGATCGATGGCTATCTCATTGAGGCGGAAGCGGAAACAGGTCCTGTCGCGCTCAGGGCTCAGAGAGTCATCGTCACCACGCCAACCCCCATCGTCCTGGACATTCTCAAGGATCTCCCGGATTGGAAAACCGCCGCGCTGAGTTCCATCGAATATGGCAGAATCATCGGAATGCCCGTGGTGGTTGGAAGCGCGACTTTTAACGGTACGCCGTTCCGCCCCACGGCCGACTATCGGCCAGACGCGGTCTATTGCGAAACGGAGTTCATGCTGCGCTCACCGACCGATTTGGACAAGGACGGCGCCTATTTTGTCTCGCAAGTACACGACCAGAGCAGCCGAGTCCTCTGGGACGACGACGACGCCACCTTGCGGGCGGGCGTCCATGCGGCTTTCACGGCAAAATTCCCAGAGTTGAGTGACCGCATCATGCATATCGGTGTCCATCGCTGGCCCTATGCCGTGGCGAAATATACGCGTGGCAGAATGGCGGCGACCCCGGATTTGTGCCGTCCGGTCGGCGGCATTTCCTTCGCAGGGGACTATACAGACGTGACCCATACAGATGGCGCGGCCAAAAGCGGTCTTCGCGCGGCCAATGAGGTGCGCGCGGCCCTGAAAGAAGCGAGTATGATCTGAGATGCGACTGATTTCCCCAATTGTCACGATGGATGTCGAGATCGAGGAGGCACGCGCCATCGGCCGGACCCTGGTCCTGAACGGATTTGCCGGGATAAATGATATGGAAGTCCGGCTTGATACCCGGGAAGCGTGGAAATTGTTGGGACTTATGCTGCACCCGAAGATCATCTGGGCCATGCTAAAATCGGTGTTTCCCGGAGACAGCAAGCATCACGAGATCAATTCTGATTGACCCCCTGGCTCCCTGAAGGACAAGATCAAAGAAACAAGCCGGCTTTGTCAGCGGAACTCGTCCTTAAGGCGCACCATGCGATCGTCAGGGTGCTGTCAGTCCAACGCGAACCCGTCTCCAGCAACAAATATTGGCGAACTCGCTAGAGCGCCGGGCGAAAAGTGGACTCCGGTTTTTCGCACGAGCCGGCGCGACCCCAAAAAACCTAGAGCATCGAGCGTTTCACATAGAACGCCCGATGCTCTAGGCGGCGAGGAGCTGGCGCCACTCGATAAGAGCGGCGTTTCGGAGCGATTTGAATCTGGACCTGCGTTCGATGTTTCTCTGATGATTGAAGTGGTTATGGACGAAGGCATGAGTCGAGGCGAATTTCTGCAGGTTCGACATCCGCCGGAACCGACTCATCGCTCGCTCTCGTCGTCGGAAGGGCTGATGCGACGTCTCGCAGAGATTGTTCAGATAGCGCCCCGTCACCTGGCGATCGGCGTTGCCGATCTGGTTCATCGCGGCGCGGTATGAGCGGAGTTTGTCCGTCACAATTTCACGAGGCGCGCCGTAATTTTTCAGAGCTTTCTTCAAAAACTTCAAGGCGGAAAGCTTGTTGCACGCCTTGGTGACATAGACTTCGATCACTTCGCCTTCATGGTCTATCGCCCGCCAAAGGTAGTGGGTCTTGCCGTTGATTTTCACGAACACCTCGTCCATGTGCCAGCGCCATTGGGGAACCTGGCGCATCGTGCGTGACCGCCGCTTCTTGATCTCGCGGGCGAAAATGGGGCCGAACCGATCGACCCAGAGGCGGACGCTTTCGTGGCAGATATCCACGCCGCGTTCGTGCAGCAGATCCTCGACATTCCGCAATGAGAGCGGAAACCTCACATACATCATGACCACCAACCGGATGATCTCGGGCGAGGTTTTGAAATAGCGGAAGGGCGATTTGCTCATCGGATGACCATGCGCGGCGCACCTCAAGAGCGAGGTCCACTGACAACGCCGTTTAAAGTATGCAGAGCTCGCGGGCGATATGTAGCGCGCCTGAACGATTATTGACGTTTAGCTTGCTGTAAATGTTCTGGATATGCCATTTTAGGGTCGCTAGGCTGATATTCATTTCCTGTGAGATGGATTTCGCCGACATGCAGGAATCCAGCATTTGCAGCACATCCAGCTCACGTTCGGTCAGGGGTTCGACCTGAAGTTCCAAGTCTGGAGCCGCAATGGCCGACTGAGTATTGTCCCCGACATGCCCCTCAATGGCCTGCCGGATTTCCGGCAGAAGCGAAACATCAGACAATTGGGGCAGTAGCTGCATCAACATTTTCTCCACCGGCCATCGATCCCGAATGAAGGTGTCAGCCAGACGGTTTTGCGAGGCAAAATGTATCGCCCGGCGAAGAGTTGCTTCAGCCCGCTTCTGGTCGCCATTGCGAAAGGAAATTCCGGCATCAAGCAACCAGGCTGAAACCAGTAGACGTCCCCGCCCATTCGTCTTGGCGAAATGGATCACCTTTTGGCATTTCGCTTTCGCACGCTCAGCCAGACCTTCGGCAAACAGCAACCACGCCTCGCAATGAAGCAACTCGACCCGAGCCAAGCTGTTTTGACCCGCCTCGTCTATGCGTCTGTCCCGGCTGGATTCCATTGCCAGAGCACGCGCATATTCAACCCGCGCATTCGCAGGTTTTCCCGAGCGAATGAAGAGATGAGTGGAGATCAGTGAGTGCGCGAATTCGATTGAAGGCTCGCACACAGGATAGCGTCTTATTTCGGCAACGGCATCATCGCAACCCTGAACATCTTCCAGCACAAGCGCCATTGTACGGGAGCCAAGAACACTGGTTTCGACCAGCCCATGGTGGTTCCAACTGCCGATACCCTTCAGGACAAAAGCGTGAGCGAGATCTCTCTCACCACGTTCCAGATATACAGCCGCCTGTATAAGACTCAGCGTATCTGCAAGCGTTTTTGAACGGTGGTGCGAAGCTGGCACCAAGTCCAAAGCTTGGGCTATAAGTTTCAATGCGAAATCGGGCTGTCCAGATTCCAGTTCATAAAGGGCTTCAACACCCAGAACCCAAGCGCGGGCATACCAGCTGCCAGACTTGGCTGCGAGACGGCGAGCCTCCCAGAGATGTTGGCGAAACAGGGCGGCATTTGACAGGGCATAGTGAGCCAAGCTCGACAAAGTCGCCACGGCCGCAGCATGAAACGGAAACTCGTCTTTCCACTTGGACAGCCAGGCTTCAGCTTCCTTGGCAAGTCTGGCCGGGTCTCCTTGCCGCGCATGAATGCTGACCCAGAGTTTCTCCAGATGCGCCCGATCCGCGCGTTCAAGCTTCTGAGCAGACAAGTCTTCTGCAATCCGCTCGGCCTCATCGAGGCGCAAATTGAAAACCAGCGCCCAGCATCGCCAGAGACTGGTCGAAGGTTCAATCGTTTGCCCAACCTGTTCGAGCGTCTCCACCCACTCCAGGAATCGTACAATTGCGCCTGAGTCCTGTACGAGTTCACCACCATGAAGAGCCAGAAGGTCTTGCGCCACGGCCCAGTCTTCGGCGCGCAGGGCATAGTCGATGGCGTCTTCTACAAGACCGTTCCTGCAGAACCAGGAAACCGCTTCCTTCAGCGCCGAGGCATCACTGCGCCTGTCGCCATCGCGTATCCTACGCAAGCAGTCTCGGACCAGACCGTGAAGGCGCAGATAATCATCTTGCCTCCCCCCAGCCGGAAGGCACCAATTCTCAAGCGTGGCTCTTCCCTGTTCCGTAAGACAGTCACCAAACACATCGCGCAGCATCGGCATGTTGAATCGATCAAACGCCGACGTCTTGCCAAGAAGGTCCAGACATTCCGAAGACAGGTTTCGTTTCAATACAGCACTGACTGCCCCGGTCAGGTGATGCTTCAGATCGTGGAAACAATACCGCTCACCCGTCGTGTTCAGAAAATCGCGCGCAAGGCGGACCGCAACGGGCCAACCATCCGTCAAATCCTGTAGTTCGGATATCTGATTGACTGTAAGGCCGGTCACGCCATTCGCATGCAAATACGAATAGGTTTCTCGTTCCGTGAACGCCAGATCACGAGCGCGGTACAGATCAAACGCTTCGTCCAGAAGCCACGCGGTGAAATCGACATGTGTGAGATCACGCATGCATATGATCAGCTTGTCGCTGCGTTCCGAAACCATTGTGCTTTCGATAAGCGATTGCAGCCAGCCGCTGTCGAGGCTGTCGCCGTTGTCTATGAGTGCGACCTTTTGAGCTGTGGTTTGCGCCGCTTCGGTCAGGCTGCGACGATCACTTCCCGGGGTCAAAAAGGAGACCGTCACGCCCTCCTCTTGCAGCTTGTCGCGCAGCGCTTCCAGGAGAGCCGTCTTGCCGAAACCGACTGGCGCAACGATGAGGGATACACGTGCTGTGCTGCCAGCAATGCGCTCGACAAGTCTCACGGGTATGGTTGTATTTTTCCCATGCGCTGCATGCAGCCTCAACGTTCCGCCAGTATGTGTGCGCTTCGACCGAGGATGGCGCGAATGGCCTATCATCGTCTGCATTGCCATGGTTTCCTCCTAGCACGCTCCGGAAATTGGCCGCGGGCTTGATCAGTTTGTTATCCTGCGTCTCCAGGGCATCCAGGACCGGCAGTGTTTTTAATAATTTATATGTATGAATAAAACTGTCAATCTGTGCTGCTCTCCATCCCATCAGGATGTGAAGCTTCATTCTACTTTGCGGGAAAGGAGTATGGACAAACCAATGATGCCTGCATCATGGCCAATTCTGCATTATCGACACGAAACACCTGCCAGTATCCGCCGATAGAAATCTGGCCGGAAAGCACATATTGGCGGGAGCCCCCCAACATGCCCTTTCCGGCCAGCAGGTTCAGACCCGTCCGAACCGGGTCCTCAGGAGGACTACATGTTACATGTCCATAAGCGGGATCTGCCTGGTCAGCGCGTCCGAGCAGGCACGATATGTATCGTAGACCTCCTTGTCCGGCTCAATCACAAGCTCGCATGTTGTATCGAGCATCATGGTGGGCCGATCCGGCATGCTAAAGGGCGCCCAGTCGGGAAGCCGGTCATTATTGGGATCGCCATTACGCGCGAAGGAAATCCAGGTCGAGCTGACATTCGCCGCAGCTTCCAACGTGCCGGGCGTGTCGCCATACATATCGGGGCGTGTCTCGGTGATATCGAAGGCCAGCGCCACATCGATACTGTGTGGGGAGTCGATCACATAACCGTAGCTGGTTTCGACTGCAGAACCGTAGGAAACTTGATAGGCATAGGCAGGGGCAGCCCCAAGTTTCGACTTTGCTTCGGCAATGTCATTGGAGTGAATTCCCAGCGGATAGTCGCCCATGATTCTGCAGATCATCAATCCCGGGCTCAATTCGGGATGCGCCTCCTTGTAAGTATTGATGATTGTTTCGGTACACTCGCCCAGGCGCGGACGCACCGCTGGGGCAACCTGTTCTTCAGTGGCCTCCAGGATAGGCGGGAAAGCAAGCGCATACATCGACATCTCAAACCCAGTGACGCCGACCATGATCGGCACGTCAGCGGAAACAGAAGGCGCGACGCCGTCAAACGGGTGATCGGGCAGATAATTACCATCTACAACGCCAGCAAAACCGCCCACAAGACCGCCGAAATGGTCCATGCGCAATTCTTGTACAAGGTCCTTTTGCGCCGCGAGCAATTGTTCGGCCGGGATGGTTTCCATTTCCTGCCAATTGGTCGGATCGACACCGACATGGCGCATCGTGAACTCGGCATTCTGCGTGGCCTGCTCGGCGGTCAGCATGCGTTTGCCACCCCCGCTCATCATGATCGCGCCATGGAATTTACCCTGAGCTGCCGGTGTACCGAGCAGCATGGAAATCTTCTGGCAGCCGCCTGACTGGCCGAACACAGTGACGCGGCCAGGGTCGCCGCCAAAGGTTTCGATATTGTCCTGGATCCATTGCAGGGCCTGCACCACATCCATGATACCGACATTGCCCGAGGCAGAATGGGACTCGCCAGCAAACTCCGCGAGATGGAGATATCCAAAGACGCCAAGCCGGTGATTGAGCGAAACCACCACCACATCGCCCCGATCGACCAACGCAGAGCCGTCCGTGTTGCCACTGCCTCCGAGCCAGCGTCCGCCATGAATATACACCATGACCGGGCGTTTGGCCGTGCGATCGAGACTGCGGGTCCAGACATTCAGGAACAGGCAATCCTCGCTGGATTGGCTTGTCGGGATTGTGCTGCCATAGATGCGCATGAAGTCTTCCCGCCCCGCCAGCGGGACCTGATTGAACTGCGGACACTGCGGACCGAATTCATAGGCATCGGCTATGCCGGTCCAGGGGTCGGGCAACCGCGGTGCCTTGAACCTGGCTGCACCCCCGGTTGGTGCGCCATAGCGGATACCTTTGAAGGACAGGCCTCGCGGGCTTTCCAGGCCGCGAACCCGTCCGGATGTGGTGTCCGCAATAAGGCCGGATCCGCCTCCCAGTCCTGTGGTGCTCGTGCAACCGGCGACCATCAGCCCTGCCGCGCCGGCAGCTGTGAATGCTCGCCGCGTGAAGAGGGGCGTTCTCGTTTGCGCTGTTTCTTCTGCCATGTGCGTCCGGCTTGCAGGAGCCTGAAAATGGCTCACCCTCTGCCGCCCTCTCGTTGGAATAGGTCTCGTCATGTAGCCGGCATTGCCCGGGCGGCGACTTCTCCGACGCCCGGTTTACCAGTTGCCGGGCTCTAGTAGTTGAAGGTTACTTCCAGCCCATAGGTACGCGGCATGCCGGCCCAGCGGATTGTTGTGTCCGTCCGGGTCCCGACATTGGTCCAGTAGTATTCGTCCGTCAGGTTGCGGCCAAACACGGCGACTTCCCAGCGCTCATCCTTTGGCGACAGAGCCAGCCGCCCGCCAAGAAGCGTGTAGCTGTCGATCTTGAGTTCATCGAGCCCCTGGAAATCGGCCTGTTGTTCAGACGAGTGGCTGATATCCAGCGTCGCCCGGCCTTCCAGATTGTCGGAAAGATCGAACCGCTTGGTTGCCAGCGCGTTGAATTGCCATTCCGGAGAATAGGCAAACTCATAGCCGGCAAAATCCACCGGCGCGCCGAAACTGTTGAAGCCGACATACTCATTGATTTCGGTCTTCAAATACGATCCGCCCAGCTTCAGGTAGACGTCCTCCACCGGCACCCAGGTTACATCCAATTCGGCGCCGTAGACTTCCGACTCCGGAATGTTCACCAGCCGTGTGAGCGTGGTGAAGATCGGATCCAGAACCGTGCCGAACAGCTGCTTGTCGGTATAGTCGTAGAAATAGGCTGACGCATTGATCTGCAAGCTATCGGCTGGCGACAGTTTCGCGCCCACCTCATAAGCCATCAGCTCTTCCTGCGTGGTCGGCTCGTACTGCACTTCGCTGAAAGCAGACAGGTTCGGGAAACCGCCAGACTTGAAACCGCGAGAGACAGACGCATAGAGCAAGGCGTCTTCCGTCGCCTGCCAGTCGACTGAAAGCCTGGCAGAAACATTGTCTTCCTCCAGCGATCGAGAAGCCCCTTCCGGCGGCAGGAAGCCGCTGAAATCGGCCAGGAAGGTCACGCACTCGCCGGCCGTGTGAGAGGTTCCGAACAGGACGTCCCAGGTCTGATAGACGTTTTCATCGCCATTCAGATCGCGTGAACAGCCCTGGAAGGTGGACTCGTCATTGGTATAGCGCAGCCCGCCCGTCAGTTTCACGGCATCCGTGAGTTGATAGCTGAGCTGGCCGAACACAGCCGTGGTTTCGGAGCTCTGATTCGAAAAGTTCTCGAAGTCACGGAAACCGCCTTGGATCTCTGCGACCACATCGGCAGGCGCGCCGGCGCCCTGCGCGCCGAGCGACGCCAGGAGCCGCAAGCGGTTCAGGGTCGACCATTGCCCCGCCCAGACCTGTGTCGTGTCGACCAGGTCATCATCAGAGTAGTAGGCGCCAATGATGTATTCGAGCTGGTCTTGATAGGCCGAGCCCGTGAGGCGGAACTCCTGTGAGAAGGAATCCACTTCCCCAAGCGCGCGGACGGTGAGCAATTCGAACTGTGTGCCACCGCGATCGGTCACGTCATCCCGGTCGAGAGAGGCGTAGTTGGTGATCGAGGTGAAGGTCAGCGTGTCGGTCAAATCATAGTCGATGCGCCCTGTGACGGAGACCATCTCTGAATCGATGCCCGTTTCCGGGCGAGCATATTGAAAGGTCGTACCGGGCCATGCGCCAGGCTGGAAGGGGGAAGCCCAATCGGCATCCGTGGCCGACGGATTGGAAAGCACATTGTCGGAAATACCTGGTTGCACATATAAGGCTTCGACGATCTCCTGCCCTGTCGTGCCCGGCGGAAAGGCGCCGCCAAAGATCGCCAGCGCCTGAGCTTCGTTCTCATCGGTGAAGACTTCGGGGTTGTACTGGATAGGCTGTCCGGCCTGGGCATCGCTATTGTCCTGCCAGACATTCACCGACAAAGTCGCATCCAGTCTTTCATTCGGCGTGAACAAGAGCGTCAAACGTCCGGCCCAGCGGTCGACATCGCCATTGCGCACACCCGGACGGGAGATGCTCTCCTGCCAGCCTTCATCCGACTGGACATATTTGAAGGCGGCCCGCGCACTCAATGTGTCCGACAATGGCCCGCTGAGTACAGCTTCCAGGCCATAGGAATCATAGTTCCCGACATTCGCCTTGGCATAAGCCTCGAACTCATCGGTCGGCTTATTGGTGATATAGTTGATCAGGCCGCCGGTCGTGTTGCGGCCATAAAGCGTACCCTGCGGTCCTTTAAGAACCTCAACCCGCTCGACATCGAAGGCCAGGCCCTTGCTCATATACGGATAAGCAAAGGACGCCTCGTCAATATACACGCCAACCGGAGACGTCGCGGCCAAGTCGGGCGAGTTGAAGCCGACACCGCGCAGCGTATAGATCGGTGCGCTGGAGGAGGACTGGGCAAAGGTCAGCCCGGGCACGAGCGAGGCAAGATCGCGTGTATCGGCAAGCCCCAGTATGTCGAGGTCATCGCCGGAAAACGCGGCGATCGCCATCGGCACCTCGTTGATCGACTCCTCTCGCTTTTGCGCCGTCACAGTGACGGTGCCGAGCTTCATGTCCTGCGCGGCAGGTTCCTCAGTAGTCTCCTGCGCCATCGCAACAGGCGATGCGAGGAGCGCAGCAAGGCTGGCCCCGAGCAGCAATGCAGGTCGTTGATTGAGGGTCTTCATTTTATCCTCCCAGTGTTCCAACTCTTATTCGTGGATACTGGCAGTGTGCCGACGGTTATTACCTTCGCCACCATCTAAAAGGATTGGACAATCCCATATCAAGCTATTGAGAGCTGAAGTGTTGCTCCAGTGCAGCAATGCTTGATGCCAAACAGAGAGAACATGGAAGCACTTTGGTCGGGGAAATTGCACGCGTAGCCTAGATGTGGATGGCGTGCCCAAGCGCCTTCAGCACCGATTCGTGGAAAGCTTCGCCCAATGTGGGGTGTGCATGAATGATACCCGCGATGTCTTCCAGCACGGCCCCCATCTCCACCGCCTGCGTAAAAGCTGCGCAAAGCTCCGACACATGCGGCCCCACGGCCTGCACACCGACAATCCTGTGGCTGCCTGCCTCTGCGATGACACGGATGAACCCGCCTGTATCCCCGGCGTCCACGGTCAAGGCACGGCCATTGCCGAGAAATGGGAACATTCCGGTTATCGTATTCGGAGTCTCCGGTCCTTTCCCGACAACAACGATTTCCGGCTCGGTGAAACAGACGGCAGGAATAGCCACTGGGTCGAAACGCCGGCGCTTGCCGGCAATGATCTCAGCAACCATCTCACCCTGTGCGGTTGCCTTGTGCGCCAGCATCGGCTCGCCAACCAGGTCGCCGATGGCCCAGACATTGCGGGTCGATGTCTCGCACTGGTCATTCACGCGTACAAATTGCCCGTCCATATTCAGCGCCATATCTTCAAGGCCCCACCCTTGCGTCAGAGGGCGGCGCCCTACGGTCACAAGAATCTTGTCGGCCTTTACCGTCTGGGTCTTTCCTTCCGATGTCTTGATTGAGAGGCCAGATGGCTTCTCCCCCATCGCCATCGCACCAAGATGGACTTTCACGCCATGCGCATCGAGCCATTTTGCGACCGGCGCGACGAGCTGTGCGTCGTACTGCGGCAGGATCTCATCCTGGGCCTCCACAATCGTGACTTCCGTGCCAAGTTTTGCAAAGGCGCAGCCCATCTCAAGCCCGATATATCCTGCCCCAACAATGGCCAGGCGCTTTGGCAGCTCCGGCAGGCTCAGGGCTTCGGTGGAAGAGATGACCTTTTTGCTCGATGGCAAGCCGGTAAGTTCGACAGGTGTCGATCCGGTCGCCAGAATGACATACTCGGCACTGATCCGGGTGGTTTCATCGGCGCCTTTCACTGTGCAGGTTTTGGCATCCGTAAATGTCGCCCATCCGGGGACGACCTTTACCTTTGCCCGTTTAAGCAGGCCCGCCACCCCCTTGCTGAGGCGATCCACAACGCCGTCCTTCCAGCCCACCAAGCCGCTGAAATCCAGACTCGGCGCGCTGTCCAGAGAAATACCGAACCGTGGGCTGGCCGCTGCCTCGCAGGCATGAGCGTACTCCCCAGCCACCTGGATCAACGCCTTCGACGGAATGCAGCCTCGGACAAGGCAGGTGCCGCCCAGCCTGTCAGCCTCGACAAGCACGGTGTCCAAACCCAACTGCCCGGCGCGAATTGCCGCAACATAGCCGCCCGGCCCGGCCCCGATGACGAGCACCTTGGTCTTAAGTTCGATCATCAGTGCTGCTCCAGGAATAATAATGCGGGGTTTTCGACCAGCCGCTTCAAACGCTGGACAAAGCGGGCGGCATCGTGTCCATCCACGATGCGGTGATCGAAGGCGGTGGAGACGTTCATCATGGTACGGATGACGACCTGACCATCAATAACGATAGGCCGTTGCTCCAGCTTGTTCGGGCCGATGATGGCGACTTCCGGGGCGTTGATGACGGGGGTTGCGGAAATCCCGCCAAGGGTTCCCAGACTGGTAAGCGTGAGCGTCGATCCTGACAGCATCTCGCGCGTTACTGTGCCATCACGCGCCGCGCTGGTGACCTTGATGAGTTCTGCCGCGCAGTCCCAGATGTCGCGCGCCTCGGCATGGCGGACCACAGGCACCATCAGCCCCCCGGGCGTCTGCGTCGCAATCCCGATATGCACGCCCTGATGGCGATGCAGGATGCCAGCCTCATCATCATAAACGGCATTGATATGTGGGAACTCAGGCTGAAGCTGGGCCACGGCGCGCATGAAATAGGGCAGAAGAGTCAGCTTGGGCCGGCTCGCGCCTCGCTCCTCATTCATGAGCTTCCGGAGCTTTTCCAGCTCAGTGAGATCGAACGCCTCAACATAGCCAAAATGCGGAATACGCCGTTTTGAGTCCTGCATCTTTTCGGCAATCTTGCGACGTAGGCCAACAACCTTCTGGCTATCCACCTCCATGCGTCGAACAAGTCCCATCTGGTGTGGCATGTCCATGGGGCCGCGCGCGATGAAAGCGTCCAGATCCTCCGACGTGATCCGCCCGCCAGGCCCTGTACCAGAGACAAACTGGAGCGGGATGCCAAGTTCATAGGCGCGCTGGCGCGTTGCAGGAGAGGCCAGAGGGGCGTCCCCCTCCCCTCGCCCGGGCCAAGCCAGGCCAGGATCGGAGTCAGCAGAAATCATTGGCGCGGACGGAGATGTGGGTATCTCTGGTCGCACGGGCTCCACCACAGCTGGCGCAGCTTTGGCTGCTACCGGTTCCGGCTCTGGCGCACGCTCCGATATTGTCTGGCCATCTTCTTCAACATCGCCTTCCACCTCGATTTCCAGCAGCACAGCCCCTACCGGCACCATCTGGCCGATCTCGCCATGCAGGGCTTTCACGACACCATCTACGGGCGAGGACATGTCGACCGTGGCCTTGTCCGTCATCACATCCACAAGAGACTGGTCTTCCTCAACCTGGTCGCCAATCTGAACATGCCAGACTACGACTTCCGCCTCGGCCACACCTTCGCCGACATCGGGCATACGAAACTTGAACACGCCCATATCAATGCTCCATCGCAGCGTGTAGCGCCCGGGCGAGCCGGCCCGGACCTGGGAAATAGTCCCACTCGAAAGCGTGCGGATACGGCGTATCCCAACCGGCCACGCGACCAATCGGGGCCTTGAGATGATAGAAGCACCGCTCCTGGATGAGCGCCGAGAGCTCGCCGCCAAATCCGCCAAAACGGGAAGCTTCATGCAGAATCACGCAGCGCCCGGTTTTCTGGACCGAGGTGACAATGGCCTCGATATCCAGTGGCACGATGGAACGCAGATCGATCAGCTCGGCATCCACGCCCGCCTCGGCGATCCCCTCCAGCGCGACATGCACCATGGTGCCATAGGCCAGAACGGTGACATCGCGCCCTTCGCGCACCGTGGCGGCCTGGCCCAGCGGAACTGTATAGTGGCCTGTCGGAACGTCGGCATTTGGGTGGTTCGCCCAGGTGGATAGCTCCTGGTCATGGCGGCCATTGAAGGGGCCATTATAGATCCGCTTGGGCTCCATGAAGATGACCGGGTCATTGCACTCAATGGCCGAGATCAGCATGCCCTTGGCATCGTAGGGGTTGGACGGGATCACCGTCTTCAAACCCGTGATATGCGCAAAAATCGCCTCCGGACTCTGGGAGTGAGTCTGCCCTCCGAAAATTCCTCCGCCATAGGGCGAGCGCACTGTGATCGGTGCCCAGAATTCGCCATTGGAGCGGTAACGCAGGCGCGCGGCCTCGGACACGAGCTGGTCGAAGGCGGGCAGGATATAGTCGACAAACTGGATCTCAGGCACCGGACGCAGACCATAGGCGCCCATGCCTATGGCTGCGGCGATAATTCCGCCTTCGGAAATCGGCGCATCGAAGCAACGGGTCAGACCGTGCTTTTCCTGAAGCTTGTCCGTAACGCGGAACACCCCGCCGAAATAGCCGACATCCTCGCCGAAAATCAGAACGTCGGGATCACACTCCAGCATCACATCGAGCGCCGAGTTCAGCGCCTGGATCATGTTCATCGTCGCCATGGTTAGATCCCCAACTCGCGACGCTGTTCGACGATCCTCCAGTCGGGCTCTTCAAAGACCCCTTCGAACATTTCCTTCACGCTCGGCTTGGACTTGCCCAGCGTGCCGATTTGTTCCCCGAATTTGACCGCCGCGCGGACATCCGTCGTGAGGCTTTCGATCATGGTCTGATGCCGGTCTTCGTCCCAATCCCCCCGAAGTATGAGGTGTTGCTTCAGACGCTCCACCGGATCGCCCAGCGGCCAATGTTCGGCTTCGTCTGCAGGGCGATATTTTGTCGGATCATCGCTCGTGGAATGGCCTGCGGCACGGTAGGTGAACAACTCGATCAAGGTCGCCCCCTGATTGGCCAGTGCCCGCTCACGCGCCCATTGCGTCGTTGCCCAAACGGCCAGGAAATCATTTGCGTCCACCCGCAAGCCTGGCAAGCCGTAGGCGATTGCCTTAGCCGCGAACGTCGTTTCCTCAGCTCCGGCAATGCCAGCAAAGCTGGAAATCGCCCACTGATTATTGGTGACGCAGAGAATGGTCGGCGCGCGGTAGACCGAGGCAAAGGTCAGTGCCTCATGAAAGTCGCCCTCCGCCGTTGTGCCCTCACCGATATAGGCTAGCGAAAGTTTGTCATCGCCTTTGTAGGCCGATGCCATTGCCCAGCCGACAGCATGCCCGAACCGACTACCGACATTGCCGGAGAGAGAGTAAAAACCATAATCCCTCGCCGAATAGAGGATCGGCAATTGGCGCCCCTTTAGCGGGTCCTTCTCGTTGGAAAAAATCTGATTCACCAGGTCGGTCAGCGGATAGTCCCGCGCCATGAGCCAGCTCAGAACACGATAGGTCGGAAAGCACATATCGCCTTCGGCCATAACGAGGGATTGAGCTGCGCCAATCGCCTCCTCACCAAGGGATTTCATGTAGAAGCTGGTCTTGCCTTGGCGCTGGAGCCGAAACAGGCGGTCATCGAAAACACGCGTCAGCAACATGGCCTTGAGACCGCGCAGCAATGTCTCCGACGGCAATTTCGGATCCCATTCCCCGACCGCCCGGCCCTCATCATCCAGGACACGGATCAGAGAGAAGGGCAGTTCGCGTAGTTCGCGCTCTGGCGCCGTCGAAGCCGGTTTCGGCACATCTCCAGCTTTCGGGAAGTCCAATTGATCGAACCGAACCGGCTCTCCGGGGCGCGCTGCCGGCTCCGGAACATGCAAACGCAGGCTGTTGGGTCTGGGCATTGCTGTTTGATCCTCGCTTCAAGTCGATAGCGAGAGTGTCACAGGCTGCTGAGCCGCGTTTTGCTTTTTCGATAAGGAGACGCTTGGATTGGAGCGAACAAATTCCTTATTTACGCATATAAATAGGATGGTTATTCTCCGATCTCAGATGGAGGACCAAAATGCCTGACATGGATGCGACAGACAAAAGGATATTGCGCACCATGCAGGAAGACCCAGGTCTTTCCATTACTGACATCGCCAAACGTGTGAATCTGTCCCACACGCCATGTTGGCGTCGTGTAAAGCGACTACAGGCTGAGGGGATCATTGAAGGAAAGGCGCTCCTGCTCAATCGCAGGGCCCTCGGCTTCTCGGTGGATGTGTTCGCCCACATGCGCATCAAGCACCATGAAGCAGACACGCTTGAAGCATTTGAAAGCGAGATTCAAAAGCATCCGGAGATCGTGCAGTGCTTTTCGATGAGCGGAGAAAGTGACTATGTCTTGAGAGTCGTGATCGGCAGTATTGAAGACTATGAGAGATTTCTCAAATCAACCTTGCTTACACTGCCCGGCGTTGAGTCGATCAATTCCAGCTTTGCCCTGAAGGCTGTAAAACTCACCACCAAGCTCCCTATTTAACAGGCACCGGCGCAAGCATGGTGGATGCACGCTCGACCAGCGTTCTCCGGAAAGCTTTGAAACCCGACATTGCATTGATTTCTTCGGCATCGACCCCGGCGCCGAACATGAAGCCAACATGACGCTTCAGATCAAAGCCGGCC
This sequence comes from Hyphomonadaceae bacterium, assembly GCA_022760335.1. GTDB lineage: Bacteria > Pseudomonadota > Alphaproteobacteria > Caulobacterales > Hyphomonadaceae > UBA5336. The sequence goes on along the minus strand of JALEGE010000100.1, from coordinate 4,315 downwards.
ATTTGCGCTCGCCAAGCGCCCGGTGCCGTGTGAGAGGCCGGCATGATCGTGAGGCCGAGTCCAGCAGCAATCATTGCCATGACGCGGTCGTCGTTCGAGGATCTGTAGGCAAAGAATGGACGAACCCCACGTTCGGTAAAGTAGCGGCTCGTTTCCGATAGAGCCTCACAATGGCGGCGTACAATCATTACGCTATCGGCAAGGTCCTCAGCATTCAGAACTGCCTGGCCGGCACAGGGGTGGTCCTCTGGCAGAACTGCCACGTATCCCTCCTCGAACAGGACCTCCTCACCAAACCTGTCTCCACCTCGTTCGACCAAGGTCAGCGCGACATCCACCCGCTCGCGTGCGACCTGGTTTACAAGCTCCCGCTCGGAGCGTTCGACCACTTCCACCCGCATATTGGCATCAGCCTTCAGCATCTGCCCGATTGCAGGCGCGATGATGGCCGACGGGATCGTATTGAGGATACCTAGCCGCAACTGTTTCATCGGCTGGATGCCCTGAAGCGAACTTTCCGCACGGTTGAACTCGCTTTCGATCCGCCTGGCATGCGGCAGGAATCTCGCGCCGGCATCTGTGAGATGGATGCGTCGGTTGGAGCGATGGAAAAGTTCCGTGCCGAGGTGTCTTTCCAGCTTGGCCACCGCAACCGACAGCGCGGGTTGAGACACATTCACGCGCTCGGCAGCACGGCTGAATGTCCCATTGTCCACCACGGCAAGGAAATAGCGAATGAGGTATCGGTCTATCATAATTTGTGTTTATGATATTCAGCATCTCATTACAATTTTATCTATGACAAGAGAAATGGTATCGCCCGGTCAGTTTCATCGCCGGAGTGCCACCCATGATGTTCGATTTTTCCCATGGCGAGACCGCCGACATGATCCGCGAGACCTGCGCGCGCTTTGCCCGCGACCGGCTGGCGCCGATTGCCGAGGAGCTAGACCGTTCAGATGAGGCCCCGCGCTGGATCTGGACCGAGATGGGCGAGCTTGGCCTACATGGCATCACTGTTGATGAGGAAGATGGCGGGCTCGGCCTTGGTTATCTCCACCACGTCATCGCCATGGAAGAAATCTCACGCGCCTCGGCCTCCATCGGCCTCTCCTATGGCGCCCACTCCAATCTCTGCGTCAATCAGATCCGCCGCTGGGCGAGCCCGGCCCAGAAGGCGCGCTACCTGCCGAAATTGATCTCCGGGGAACATGTCGGCGCGCTCGCCATGTCCGAGGCCGGTGCGGGATCGGATGTCATGAGCATGACCCTGAAGGCCGAACAGGTCGATGGCGGCTTCCGTCTCAACGGCACCAAATTCTGGATCACAAACGGGCCCATCGCGGACACACTTGTGATCTATGCCAAGACCGATCCGGCTGGTGGCTCGAAGAGCCTCACTACCTTTCTTGTTGAAAAGGATTTCGAAGGTTTCTCGGTCGCCCGCAAGCTCGACAAGATGGGCATGCGCGGCTCCTACACGGGCGAGCTGGTTTTCCAGGACTGTTTCGTGCCCGACGAGAATGTCATGGGCGAAGTCGGCCAGGGCGCGGCCATCCTGATGAGCGGGCTCGACTATGAGCGCACGGTGCTGTCGGGTGGCCCCATCGGCATCATGCAGGCCTGCATCGACACCGTCTTGCCCTATGTGCGCGAACGCAAGCAGTTCGGCCAGCCGATCGGCAATTTCCAGCTCATGCAGGCCAAGCTCGCCGACATGTATGTCGCGCTGAATTCCTCGCGCGCCTATGTCTACGCGGTCGCGAAAGCCTGCGACGAGGGCCGCACCACGCGCTTCGATGCGGCCGGCGCGATCCTCATGTCGAGCGAAAACGCGGTGAAGACCTCAATGGAAGCCGTGCAGGCGCTTGGTGGCGCCGGCTATACCCGCGAATGGCCGGTCGAGCGCTATGTCCGCGACGCCAAGCTTTACGATATCGGCGCGGGTACGAACGAGATCCGCCGCTTCCTCATCGGCCGGGAGTTGATGAAGGGATGAGCGCGCCAGTTCTGAACAGCCGGCTCGGCCCGGCGGATCCCGCCTTCGCCGCGAATACCGCGCACAATCTCGCTTTGTGCGAACAGTTGCGCGATGATGTTCAAAAGGCTTCGTTGGGCGGCAGCGAACGGTCGCGCGAGCGTCATGTCTCACGCGGCAAGCTGTTGCCACGTGACCGGGTGCGGCGCCTACTCGATCCGGGCGCGCCCTTCCTGGAACTGTCCCAGCTTGCCGCAAATGGCATGTATGGCGATGACATTGCCGCGGCGGGGGTCATCACCGGCATCGGACGGGTCTCGGGGCGCCAGGTCATGATTGTCGCCAATGACGCCACGGTGAAGGGCGGCACCTATTATCCGCTGACGGTGAAGAAGCACCTGCGGGCCCAGGAGATCGCTCTGGAGAACCGCCTGCCCTGCATCTATCTTGTCGACAGCGGCGGCGCCAACCTGCCCCATCAGGATGAAGTGTTCCCGGACAAGGAGCATTTCGGGCGCATATTCTACAATCAGGCGAACATGTCCGCGCGCGGCATCGCGCAGATCGCCTGCGTGATGGGGAGCTGCACCGCCGGCGGTGCCTATGTGCCGGCCATGTCGGATGAGACCGTCATCGTGCGCGAGCAAGGCACGATCTTCCTGGCGGGTCCGCCACTGGTGAAGGCCGCTACCGGAGAGGTGATCACAGCCGAAGAGCTTGGCGGCGGCGACACGCATAGCCGCAAGTCCGGGGTGACCGATCATCTCGCTGAAAATGACGAACATGCGCTGACCCTTGTCCGCGACATCGTCTCGACCCTGCCGCCGAGCCCCACACCGGACTTGAACCTCCAGACCGCGCACAACCCGCTTTTTCCGCCAGAGGATATCTATGGCATCTTGCCGCCGGATCTGCGCACGCCCTTCGATGTAAAGGAGATCATCGCGCGCCTCGCCGACGGCTCGGAATTTCACGAATTCAAGGCGCTCTATGGCACCACTCTGGTCTGCGGCTTTGCCCATATCTGGGGCATGCCGGTGGCGATCCTCGCAAACAATGGCGTGCTCTATTCCGAAAGCGCGCAGAAAGGCGCGCATTTCATCGAACTCGCTTGCCAGCGGAAAATCCCGCTGCTGTTCCTGCAGAACATTTCCGGCTTCATGGTGGGTGGGAAGTATGAGGCCGAAGGCATTGCTAAGAACGGCGCCAAGCTGGTCACCGCTGTCGCCACGGCGCAGGTACCGAAAATCACCGTGCTGATCGGCGGCAGTTTCGGTGCCGGCAATTACGGCATGTGCGGACGGGCCTATCAGCCGCGCTTTCTGTTCACCTGGCCCAATAGCCGCATCTCTGTGATGGGCGGAGAACAGGCCGCCAGCGTGCTCGCCACCGTCCACCGCGACGCTGATAGCTGGAGCCCGGATGAGGCCGAAGCCTTCAAGGCCCCGATCCGCGAGAAATATGAGCGCGAAGGCAATCCCTGGTACGCCACGGCCCGGCTCTGGGATGACGGCGTCATCGACCCGGCCCAGACCCGCGATATCCTCGGCCTAGCCTTTGCCGCCACGCTGAACGCGCCAATCCCGGAGCGCGCGCAGTTCGGCATTTTCCGGATGTAACCGCCATGATCAGATCCCTCCTCATCGCCAATCGCGGCGAGATCGCCTGCCGCGTGATCCGCACCGCCAAACGCCTCGGTGTGCGCACCGTGGCCGTCTATTCCGATGCCGATGCGAAGGCCTTGCATGTGCGTTTGGCCGATGCGGCGGTGCATATCGGCCCTTCGCCCGCCGCCGAGAGCTATCTTGTTGGCGAGAAGATTATCGCCGCCGCAAAGGAAACTGGCGCGGAGGCCATCCATCCCGGCTACGGTTTTCTGTCGGAGAATGCCGCCTTCGCCGAGGCCGTCCAGAAAGCCGGCCTCATCTGGGTCGGGCCGAACCCAGACAGCATCCGCGCCATGGGCCTGAAGGATGCGGCCAAGACACTGATGCAGGCGGCCGGCGTGCCGACAACGCCGGGTTATCTGGGCGAGGATCAGTCCGCCAAGCGCCTGAAGGCCGAGGCCGATGCCATCGGCTATCCCGTCCTGATCAAGGCGGTTGCCGGCGGTGGCGGCAAGGGCATGCGCAAGGTCGAGAAGGCGAAAGACTTTGCTGAAGCGCTCGCCTCCTGCCAGCGCGAGGGCAAATCCTCCTTCGGCGACGATCGGGTTTTGTTGGAAAAATGGATCACCGACCCACGCCATATCGAGGTGCAGATCTTCGGCGATGCCCATGGCAATGTCGTCCATATGTTCGAGCGTGACTGCACGCTGCAGCGCCGCCACCAGAAGGT